>VBEK01000018.1 GCA_005889135.1 Chloroflexota bacterium | reverse complement strand
GATGGGGGGTGGGGGGGTGTTCGGGGCGGTGATCGGCGCCCTGGTGGCGGTCGAGGTGCCGGGGCCGTGGCTGGCCCGGATCTGGGGCGGCTTTCTCGTGTTCAGCGCCTACCGGCTCGCGATGCAGGCGATCAGGCAGTCGCAAAGACGCCTTAACCGGATTGACACCCCGCGTTAACCCGGCGTAGCGTTTGTCGCGAAAACGGTACGTACGAGTACCAGGGACGTTATAGGCTCAAGGAGACGCGAAAGAAGGGATGGTTTCGTTCGAGCTGACCGACGAGCAGAAAGAGATTCGGGACTGGGTCCATGGCTTCGCCGAGAAGGAGATCCGGCCGGTCGCCCACCAGTACGACGAGTCGGAGGAGTTCCCGTGGCCGGTCGTTAAGAAGGCGGCCGAGGTCGGGCTCTACGGGACCGACTTCCTGCAGCAGACCTACGGCGACGGCACCGGCATCATGCCCGCCCTGGTCGCCGAGGAGTTGACCTGGGGCTGCGCCGGCATCGCGCTTGCCATCCAGGGCACCGGGCTGCCCGTGGCGGCGATCTTCTCCCAAGGCACGCCTGAGCAGATCGCGACCTGGATCCCGGCCTGCTTCGGCACCGCGGACAAGCCCGCCCTGGGCGCGTTCTGCGTCACCGAGCCGGACGCCGGCTCCGACGTCTCCTCGATGAAGACCAGTGCCGTGCGCAAGAACGGCGAGTGGGTGATCAACGGCCAGAAGATCTTCATCACCAACGGCGGCATCGCCGACGTGCACGTCGTGGTCGCCGCGGTCGAGCCCGAGCTGGGCACGCGCGGCCAGGCCTCGTTCGTGGTTCCGCCAGGGACCAAAGGCCTGCGCATGGGCAAGAAGGAAAAGAAGATGGGCATCCGCGCCTCGCACACCGCCGAGGTGCTGCTCGAGGACTGCACCGTCCCCGCAGAGAACGTGCTGGGCGGCATGGAGAAGCTCGAGGCGAGGCTCGCCAGGGCGCGCGAAGGCAAGTCGCAGCGCTCGTCGACCGCGCTCAAGACGTTCGAGCTCTCCCGCCCGATCGTGGGTGCCCAGGCGCTGGGCATCGCCCGCGCGGCGTTCGAGTTCGCGCTCCAGTACGCGAAGGAGCGCAAGCAGTTCGGGCGCACGTTGATCGAGAACGAGGCGATCGCGTTCATGCTCGCCGACATGGCGACCGAGATCGAGGCCACGCGTGCGCTCATATGGCGGGCGCTGTGGGAGGGACGAAACGGCGGCGAGTTCAAGCACGCCGAGGGCTCGATGGCGAAGCTGAAGGCCGGCGAGGTGGCCGTGAAGGTGACCGAGCAGGCGATCCAGATCTGCGGCGGCTACGGCTACATCCGCGACTTCCCGGTCGAGAAGTGGCACCGCGACGCCAAGATCTACACGCTCTTCGAAGGCACCAGCGAGATCCAGCGCCTGGTCATCTCGCGGGCGCTGGCGGCCGGCTAGAGGCAACGCGGTCGTGGCGCTCCCGTCGGCGCAGCTGCGGCGGGACGCGCGGATCGAGAAGCGGCGGCGCCGGATCGCGGACGCGGCGCTGGCGCTGTTTGCGCGCGGCGGCTTCACGGTGACCTCGGTCGACGACATCGTGACCCGGGCGCGGGTCTCCAAGTCCGCCTTCTACGAGTTCTTCGAGTCCAAGGAGCACTGCTTCCGCGAGCTGCTCGACCAGGAGGGCGGAGCGCTGATCCGCGACGTGCTCGCCAACGCAGCGACGGGCCACGACCACCACGAACGGCTGCGCCTGGGCATCACGCGCTTCGTCCGCAGCTGCTTCGAGCGCTCGGACGTGGCGCGGCTGCTGATCGTCGAGTCGGTCGGGCTGAGCGAAGGCGTGGAGGCGGTCCGCCACCAGCTCCAGGCCCGTTTCGCGGACGCGGTGGCGGAGGAGGTCCGCCACGCCATGACGCACGACGCGTTCTACGCCGACAAGGACCCGGCGGTGTTTGGGCGGGCGGTGGTGGGCGCTGTGAGCGACGCCGTCGGCTACTACCTGACCCATCCAGGCGTGGACGCGGACTCGCTTGCCGCGTCCCTCTGTGTGATCTTCGCGCCTTAGATCTGCAGCAGCCTTAGCGTCAGCAGGATCAAGGCGACTGCGAGCAGGGCCACACCCGCGACCTTCTCCGAGCGCTCACGCACGGCCTCGCCAACCCGAGCGCCGAACCTCAGCCCGAGCTGGGCGGCGGCAAAAGCCTGGACCGCGATCCAGATGACGGTGACAGCGATCGGCAGCGCGAGGAGGCCGGCGCTCAGGCCGATCGTCAGCTCGTCGACGCTGATGCCGAGGCCGAGGTCGACGATCGCCAGTCCGCGGGCGTGGGCAAGGAGGCGGAGCCGGCGCTCCTCGCTGTCTTCGTCCTTGCCCGGCCTGAGCAGCAGAAGGCCGGCGAGTGCCAGGAACAGGATCCCGCCGTAGCCCGCCCAGGCGCCGATCAACCCTCCGACCAGCCGCCCGGCCAGCAGCCCCAGGATCGGCATCCCGGCCTCGAAGGCGGTAAAGACAAGCGCGACCCGGAGCCGGTCTTGCCTCTCGAGCCCGGCGACGCCCAGCGCGGCGGCCAGGGCGAAGGTGTCGAGGGCGAGAGGGAGGAGGAGGCCGGCCAGGACTAAGACTTGGCGCACCGGCGGAGCTTAACAAGCCCGGGTTGCGCCGCGAACGTCCGTTCGGCTACAATGAGTTCCAAACATGCGTACGCTCCAGACCCAGGTCAAGCTGCGGCGGCTGATCCGCGCCTTCGGCGAGGCGCGGTCGCGCCTGGCCTCCGAGCCGCTCGAGCGCAGGCTGGTCGGTCCGCTGGTGGATCGGCTTCTGGAGCTCGCCGCCGACGTCCGTGAGTCCTGGCGCCGGGAGGCGCTCCTGAGGCCGCTGGAGGCGCCCCTGGACGCCTACGTCGAGGGCTCGCTGCGCACGGTCGAGCTGGCGATCGCCGGGCTGCGTCAGGCCGGCGCGGACCTGGAGCTGCTGAAGAGCGACTTCGAGCTGGCGGCGCTGCCCCTGGAGATGTTCATGCGGGGCCTGGACGCGGAGCCGGCGCTGCAGCGCTCAGCCTGATAGGTCTCGGGCGCCGAGAGTGCACCCAGGCGTGTATCGCGGCCTGCCGATGCCCGTCTCCGTGCACTCTCGAGCTGGACATGCGCCGGATAATCGCGCTCGGGCTGTCTAGAACAGTCATTATCGTGTCCATAATCTGAGCCGGCAGTCAGCCGCCGGACCCCTTGCCGACCGCTTTCTCGAGCTGGTCCAGCGTGATCTTGCCCTCGGCGACAACGTGCCCGTCGATCAGCACCACCGGCACGCGCCAGTCGTACAGGTCGTGCAGGCTGTCGTCGGCGTCGACGTCGGCCAGCTCCGGCTGGTGGCCAAGGGAGCGGAGGAGGCGCAGGGCTTCTTCGCAGAGGGAGCAGCCCTGTCGGGTCACCAGGACGAGGCTCACGCCCTAGCCGGGCAGCTTGAGGCTCTGCCCCACCTCGATGTTCGGCCCGGCCAGCCCGTTGGCCGCTTCGATGTCCTGGACGCGGCTGCGCACGTCATCGCCCGGATAATGCGCCGCCGCGATCGCCCACAGCGTGTCGCCAGGCTCCACGACCACCGTCGTGTACCGCGTCGGGCCATCTCCATGGGCGCCGAGCGCGAATCCGATCCCGAGCAGGGAAACGGCGGCGACTGCCGCCAACAGTCGCCGCACCGAACCAACGCCGCCGCCGGCCCGGGGTGCCCGCCAAGGTTTGATTCCGGAACCGACGGCGTACATACGTTCGGAAGCATAGGCGAACGGACGTTCTATGTCAAGGTTAACCGAACAAAGGTTTGCGCTTCGAGCGCCGAGGTGCTAGAGTGAAACCAACGTCCCCCACCACGATCTGGAGAAGAACACTGAATTGACCGAACATCTCACCGAACGGCAGACCCGGATCCTCGACTACATCCGGTACGTGACCAAGGTCCGCAACTACCCGCCCAGCGTGCGCGAGATCGGCGAGGCGGTCGGGCTCAGCTCGAGCTCGACAGTCCACAACCACCTCAACCAGCTGGAGCGCCGAGGCCTGATCAAGCGTGACCCCAGCAAATCGCGCACCGTGCAGCTGGTCGCCGACATCGAGCTCGACCAGGAGCGCCGCAACGCTGTGTCTGTGCCCATCGTGGGCCACGTCGCCGCCGGCAGCCCGATCCTCGCGGAGCAGAACATCGAAGACCACGTCCTGCTCTCCTCCGACCTGGCCAAGGAGGGCTACTTCCTCCTCCGCGTGCGCGGCGACAGCATGGTCAACGCCGGCATCCTGGACGGCGATCTCGCCCTGGTCCGGCCCCAGCACGAGGCGAGCAACGGCTCGATCGTGGTCGCCCTGGTCGACGGTGACGCGACCGTCAAGCGCTTCGAGCGCAGCAACGGCCACGTCAAGCTCATCCCGGAGAACCCCGCTTACCAGCCGATCGTGACCACCAACGTCACCCTGGTCGGTCTCGTCCGCGGCGTGATCAGGCTTTTCCGCTAAACAAGAAGTCGCGGAAGCGCCCCGCCGCGGAGCGGGGCGCCCAGCCCCACGCCAGCGTCCCGCGCTCGACGTATTCGGTGCGTTCCACGCCCCCGATCTTGCGCAGCTCGGCGAGAACGCCCTCGCGTCCGTAGGGGACCAGAATCTCGATCGGCACCGAGTCGCCGCGGCTGGCGTGGTCGAGCGCTGTGAGCATCGCGTCCAGGCCCGTCCGATGGACCGCCGAGATGGGGATGGCGCCGGGGTAGCGCTCGGTCAGGGCCGTCACCGCCCGGCGCCGCGATGCCGGGCCCAGCAGGTCGAGCTTGTTCAGCGCCACGACGCGCGGCTTCTCGGCGGCGTCGAGGTCGGCGAGGATCCGCTCCACCGTCGCCGCCTGCTCCTCGACGGCCGGCGAGCTGAGGTCGAGCACCTGGATGACCAGGTCGGCCTCGGTCACCTCCTCCAGGGTGGCTCGAAACGCGGCCACGAGGTCAGTCGGCAGCTTCTGGATGAAGCCGACAGTGTCGGTGAGCAGAAGCTCGCGACCCGCCGGCAGCTCGAGCTTGCGCGTCGTCGGGTCGAGGGTGGCGAAGAGCTTCTGCTCGGCGCGCACGCCGGCGCCAGTGAGGACGTTGAGCAGCGTCGACTTGCCGGCGTTGGTGTAGCCGACGATCGCCGCCGTCTCCAGCTCGGCCCGGCGCCGCCCGGTCCGCTGCTGGTGGCGCTGCGACCGCACCTGCTCGATCTCCCGGTCCAGGTCGCGGATGCGCCTGCGGATGCGCCGGCGCTCGACCTCGATTTGCTGCTCACCGAATCCTCCGCGCGCTCCCACTCCCCCACGCCGCCCGCCGACCTGACGGTCGTAGGCGTAGGCGCCGATAAGGCGCGGCAGCAGGTGGTGCAGCCGGGCCGCCTCGACCTGCAGGCGGCCCTCGTGCGTGCGCGCATGCTGGGCAAAGATCTCGAGGATGATCTCGGTCCGGTCGAGGACGCGCGCCTTCAGCGTCAGCTCGAGGTTCCGCTGCTGGCGCGGGCTGAGGTCCTCGTTGCAGACCACGAGGTCGAACTCGCCCTCCAGCTTCATGTCGCGCAGCGAATCGACCTTGCCCATGCCGATGAAGTGCGCGGGATCGACTTCCGAGCGGCGCTGCACGTCCGACCCGACGACCTCCATGCCCGCGGTGCGTGCCAGGTCTCCGAGCTCGCTCATCTGGTCAGCAACCGTCTTGGTCGTCGAACCCGGAAGCAGCACGCCGACCAGGTACGCGCGCTCGCGCGGGCTCCGGGTGGTGATCAGAGCGTCAGCTTCCTCATGCGCGCCATCGCTTCGTCGAGGCGCGCGTCGGGGGCGGTGACCGAAAGCCGGAAGAAGCCTTCACCGTGAGGTCCAAATCCGACCCCAGGCGTGATGTTCACCCCAACCTCGTCGAGGACGTGGCCCGCAAAGCCGATGGAGTCGTAGCCCTTCGGCACAGCGGCCCACACATAGAAGGTCGCGCGTGGGGGCTTGATGCTCCAGCCGAGGCTGTTCAGGGTTTCGGCGACCAGGCGATGCCGCCGCGCGTAGACGGTGCACGCGGCCCTGGTCTCGTCCTCGCCGCCGCTCATCGCCTCGATGGCCGCCCACTGCACAGCCTGGAAGATGCCGGAGTCGATGTTGGTCTTGAGCCGGCCGATCATGTTCACAAGGTCAGCGCGACCGCACACCCAGCCGATCCGCCAGCCGGTCATGTTGTAGGTCTTGGAGAGGGAGTGGAACTCGAGGCCGATCTCCTTGGCGCCGGGAATCTCGAACAGCGTCACCGGACGGTAGCCGTCGAAAGCGATCTCTGAGTACGGCGCGTCGTGGCACAGCACGATGTCGTGACGGCGGCAGAAATCGACGGCGCGCACGAGGAACTCGCGGTCGGCCGTCGCCGCGGTCGGATTGTTCGGGTAGTTGAGCCACATCAAGCGCGCGCGGTCGGCGACGTCGTCCGGGATGGCGTCGAGGTCGGGCAGCCAGTGGTTGGCCTCGGTGAGAGGCATCGTGTACGGGTCGGCGCCGGCCATGATCGCGCCCGTCACGTAGACGGTGTAGCCGGGGTCAGGAGCCAGGACGATGTCGCCCGGGTCGACAAGCGCCAGCGGCACGTGGCTGATGCCGTCCTTGGAGCCGAGCGTGGGCAGGATCTCGGTCTCCGGGTCCAGCTCCACGCCGGAGCGTTCGCTGTACCAGCGCGCGATCGCCTCCCGCAGCTCCGCGAGCCCGAAGTAGGACGGATACCGGTGGTTGGCGGGGTCGGCGGCGGTCTCCTGCAGCACACTGACGATGCGGCCCGGTGTGGGCAGGTCGGGGTCGCCGATGCCTAGGGAGATGACGTCGACGCCCGCGCGCTTCTTCTCCTGGACCTTGCGATCGATCTCGGCAAAGAGATAGGGCGGGATCCGTCCGAGCCGTTTAGCGCCCGCCACGGTTCTCCTCAAGGTAGTTGAGGATAGCGGGCAGGGGATCGGGGTCGATCTCGAACCACCTCACCCGGTCGTCGCGGCGCCACCACCGCAGCTGGCGGCGGGCATAGCGGCGATTGGAGCGAGCCATCGCCTCGGGCAGCTCGTCCAGCGTCAGCTCGCCGCGAATGTGCGCCAGCGCTTCGGCGTAGCCGATGCCGGTAAGCACCGCGGCATCCGGCGGCACACCGGCGTCCAGGGCGGCCTTCGTCTCGGCGACCAGTCCGCGCTCGACCTGCTTGCGGCTTCTCTCCGCGAGGCGCCGGTCGATGACGTTTAGCGGCGCCGTCAGCCCTATGCGCAGCGCACGCCACGAGGGCGGCGTCCGCGTGCGCAGCCGGCGGAGCGGCGCACCTGCCGCCTGAAGGACCTCGATCGCGCGGATCATCCGCACCGGGTTGTTCAGGTCGACCCCCGGATCCGCATCGAGCGCCAGCAGGCGCCCGCGCAGCGCGGTCGCGTCGAGCTGCTGGAGGTTGGCACGAAGCACGACGTCCGGAGGGATCCCTGTGAGGCTGAATCCGTCGCAGAGGGCGTCGACGTAGAGCATGGTTCCGCCTTCGACGATCGGAGTCCGCCCGCGTGCCGCGATGTCTGCGATCGCCGCTCGCGCGCCTTGCACGTACTGAGCTGCGTTGAACGCAGTCGCCGGGTCGACGAAATCGATCATGTGGTAGCTGACCTCGCGCCGCTGTTCGGGGCTTGGCTTGTTGGTCGCGATGTCGAGGCGCTCGTAAACCTGCCGCGAGTCGGCCACCACGATCTCGCCGCCGAGCTCACGCGCGAGGTCGAACGCGAGCTGCGACTTGCCGATGCCGGTGGGCCCGACCACGACCGGGACCGTGGGTCTCAGTAGTTGCGGCGGAAGTGGCGCGTCAGCTCCTGCCACTCGACCAGGAGCCGCGTCGGCCGGCCGTGCGGGCAGGTGATCGACTCCTCGGCCGTCTCCAGGTCCGCAAGCAGGTGCCGCTGCTCGGCCACGTCGAGCACATCGCCAAAGCGCACCGCCGAGTGGCAGGCGAGGGCCGCCGCCGCCTTCTCGATCGCGCCGTCGCCACGGTTTTCTGCCAGCGCGCCGAGCGTCTCCTGGATGGCGGCCGTGGCGCGGCCTGACGGCAGCTCGACCGGCACCGCGGTGATGCGCAGGCTGCGCGGCCCGAACTCCTCGTACTCGAGGCCGAGGTTGGAGAGCTCGGCGCGGTGGTCGGCGGCCGCCGCGATCAAGGCCGGCTCCAGGTCGACCGCCTGGGGGATCAGCAATGGCTGGCTTGACCCGCGTCCGGTGCGCAGCCGGTCCAGGAGGCGGTTGTAGAGGACGCGCTCGTGGGCCGCGTGCTGGTCGACGAAGACGAGGCCATGCGGGCCCTCGGCGACCAGGTAGCCAGGGCCGGCCTGACCAATTGGCCGCAGGACAGTCGCCGGCGCGTGGCCGTTGGGCTCGGCCCCCGCCACCGCGGCGGGAGCGTCGTGCAGCGTCAGCTGCGGTCCCCCTGCCGCGACCACGCTCGCCGCGGTCGGGCCGTCGACCGGCCGATAGCGGAACGGGTCACTTCCGTCGAGGGCGGCGCGTACGGCACGCTGCAGCGCGGCGAACACCGCGCCCTCGTCGCGAAACCGCACCTCCTTCTTGGCCGGGTGGACGTTGACGTCGACCAGCTCCGGGTCGATGCCGATGTCGATGATCGCGATGGGGTGGCGGCCGCGCTCGAGCCGGCCCTGGTAGCACTCCTCGAGCGCGTAGACCAGGGAGCGGGCGCTGATCGGCCGGCCGTTGACCGCGAGAACCATCCCGTCGCGGCTTCCGCGGCTGAGTCGTGGCTGGCTGACCATCCCGGCGACAAGCGGCATGCTGATCATCTCCAGCATCTCGGCTGCGACCGACGCGCCGTACACCGACGCGATCGCGCGACGCCGGTCGCCGTCGCCGTTGCTGCTCACCGCGGCGCGGCTGTCGATGGTGAGATGGAAGCGCACATGCGGGTGCAGCAGCGCGAACGCGCTGACGACGTCTTTGATGGCGGCCACCTCCGTGGCGTCGCTCTTCAAGAACTTCAGTCGGGCGGGTACGTTGGCGAACAGGTCGCGGACCTCGAGCGCCACCCCAGGCAGCAGCGGTCCTGCTCCCTGCTCCACGACCTCGCCGCCGCGGATGCGTATCGTCGCGCCCCCGCTTGCGCACTCCACATCCGCGACCGCTGCGATGCTCGCCAGCGCCTCGCCCCGAAAGCCGAACGACCCGATGACTGCCAGGTCGGCCAGCGTCGACAGCTTGCTCGTCGTGTGGCGGACAAACGCCATCGCCAGCTCGTCGGCGGGGATGCCTGCCCCGTCGTCGCTGACGCGGATCGACGTCTTGCCTGCGCCGCGGACGTCGATGCTGATCCGGCGCGCGCCGGCGTCGAGCGCGTTCTCGACCAGCTCCTTGACGACCGAGGCCGGACGTTCGATCACCTCGCCCGCCGCGATGGCGTCGGCGACCTCTGCTGACAGCATCTGGATCATGGGGCGCCGGGCGCGCGCAGGGCGCACCTCAAGACAGCTTGGCCCTGAGCTCATACAGCTTCTGCAGCGCTTCGAGCGGGCTGAGCGACGCGGGATCGAGCTCTTCCAGCTCCTTGCGCAGCGGGTCGGGCGCCATCTCCATCGGCAGGCCGAGCTGGACCTCAGGTGGCTCCAGCGGCCGCTGCCGCTCGAGCTCGCCGAGGACGTCGCGCGCGCGGGCGATCACAGCCGCCGGCAGCCCCGCGACCGCCGCGACGTGGATGCCGTAGGAGCGGTCAGCGCCACCAGGAACCACGCGATGGAGAAAGCGCACGGTGTCGCCCTCCTCCAGGACCTCCACGCGCTGGTTGCATACGCGCGGCAGTCGCTCCGCAAGCGCCGTCAGCTCGTGGTAGTGCGTCGCAAACAGGGTGCGGCAGCCAAGCTTGGGCGCGTCGTGCAGGTACTCGACGACAGCCTGCGCGATCGACACGCCGTCGTAGGTCGACGTCCCCCTCCCCACCTCGTCCAGGATCAGCAGAGATGCGCGCGTCGCGTGGCCGAGGATGTAAGCGGTCTCCGTCATCTCGACCATGAAGGTCGACATGCCTGCGCTGATGTCGTCGTGGGCGCCGACGCGCGTGAAGATGCGATCGGCGAGCCCGATCACGGCGCGCTCGGCCGGGACGAAGCTGCCGCACTGCGCGAGCAGGACGATGATCGCGGCCTGCCGAAGGTAGGTCGACTTGCCGGCCATGTTCGGACCAGTGAGGATGACGATCTGCGGGCCGCCCGGGTCGAGCTCGAGGTCGTTGGCGACGAAGACCCCCGCCGGGAGGGCGTGCTCGACGAGAGGATGACGGCCACTCTCGATGCGCAGCCCCAGTCCGGCGTTGACGACGGGGCGCCGCCAGCGGTGTTCCGTGGCGGCGAGGGCGAAGCTCAGCAGCGCGTCCACCATGCCGACCGCCTGTGCGGTCGCGCGCAGCGACGGCGATGACGCGGCGACCATCTCTCCCAGGTCGTGGAGGATCTCTTGCTCACGCGCCGCGACGCGCTCCTGCGCGCTCAGGACGACCGCCTCCTTCTCCTTGAGCTCGGGCGTGATGTAGCGCTCGCCGCCCGTCAGCGTCTGCTTGCGGGCGTAGTCGTCCGGGAGCTTGGTCGTGTTGGAGTGGCTGACCTCGATGTAGTAGCCGAAGACCCTGTTGAAGCCGACCTTCAGCGACTTGATGCCGGTGCGCCGGCGCTCGGCGCCCTCGAGCCTGGCGATCCATTCGCGTGCTCCCTTCGAGGCGTCCAGGATCGCGTCGAGAGCGGCGTCGAACCCAGCCCGGATGACCCCATCTCGGCCGCTGATGGGCGGGTCCTCGACCAGCGCGCGAGCAAGGACCTCGCTCAGCTCCGGCGCGGCGCTGACCTGACCGGCCAGCTGGCGCGTGATCAGCGCTTCACATGCCCCGAGAGCATCCTGGACCGCCGGCAGTGCGTCCAAGGAGCGGCGTAGGGCGACCAGCTCGCGGGCGCTGGAGTGGCCGGCGGCGGCCCGCGCCACCAGCCGCTCCAGGTCTCCCACCGGCTTGAGCACCTCGCGCAGCCGGTCCTGCAGCCTGGGCGACGCCACGATCTCGTCGACCGCGGCGAGCCGGAGCTCGATCGACTCTGCCTCGCGCAGGGGTGCGCTGAGCCACGAGCGCAGCTGGCGGGCCCCGATCGGCGTGCTGGTGCGGTCGACGAGGGTCACGATCGCGGGCAGCTCGAGGTTGCGAACCGTCGCGGCGTCGAGAGGCATGGTCGAGTCCGGCGAATAGGTGCGGACAGTCAGGGACCCAGGGGCGATCCGCGTCTGGTTCTGGCGCAGGTAATCCAGGACGACTCCAGCCGCACCGACGGCCAGCGGCGCATCCGCCGCCCCGACCGACGCCGCGTAGCTGATCCCGAGCATGTCCTTCAGCCGCTGCTGCCCGCGCGCCGGGTCGAAGCGGTACTCCTCGATCGTGGGCGGCGCCAGCAGCTCGGCGGGCGCAAGCCGCTCGAGCTCGGACTGCAGGCGGTCCTTCGGCAGCTGGCACAGCAGCAGCTCGCCGGTCGAGACCTCGCACGCCGCGAGTCCCGACTCGAGACCCCTGGTCCAGGCGGCGACCAGGTAGTTCGGCCGCGCCGGATCGAGATACGCCTCCTCGACGACGGTGCCGGGTGTCAGCACGCGTGTGACGTCACGGCGGACGATCTTGCTCTTGCTCTTGGCCTCCACCTGGTCGCAGATGACGACCTTGTGGCCGGCGCGCAGAAGCTTGCCGACGTAGGCCTGCCACGCGTGGTGCGGCACGCCGCACATCGGCGCCCGCCCGGTCTTGCCCAGCGGCCGTGACGTCAGCTGCACGCCCATGATCGGCGCGGCGAGCTTCGCGTCGTCGAAGAAGATCTCGTAGAAGTCACCGAGCCGGAAGAGAAGGATTCCGTCCGGGTGTTTCTCGCGCGCCTCCCGGTACTGCCGCATGACCGGCGTGGCGGGGATGGTCACGCTGCCGTCTTCAGGTGTCCCCGCGAACTCACGCCGCAGGCTCTGAATTCGTGGGGCTCAGCATGCCCAGGAGCTGACCCGCGCTCGACTGCATGACGCGCATGTTGACCAGGTCACCAGCTTTGATTTCGTTGCCGCGCACGACCACCCCGCGCTTGCCCTGGCGGATGCGGCCGAACGGGCGCCCGAGCTCGTCGCGGCCCTCGATCAGGACCTCGACCTCCCGCCCGACCCAGCGCGCGGTCTTGCGGGCAGCGATCTCGCGCGACAGCGCCAGCAGGTCGTTCAGCCGGCGCAGCTTCTCCTGGTGCGGGACGTCGTCGACCATCCGGGTCGCGGCGAACGTTCCCGGCCGTGGCGAGTACATGGCGATGTGGACGACGTCGAACTCGATCTCCTCGACCAGCGCCCGCGTGTTCATGTACGCGGCCTCGGTCTCCCCGGGGAAGCCGACGATCACGTCGGTGGCTAGCCCGATGTCGGGCATCAGCCTGCGGGCGGTCTCGACGATGGCGCGGTAGTGGCGCGTCTGGTAACCGCGCGCCATGCGCTTGAGCACCACGTCGTCCCCGGACTGCACGGGCAGCTGCAGCTCCCTGCACACGACGTCGCTCCCCGCCATCACCTCGAGCAGCTCCGGCTCCAGGTCCTGGGGGTGGGAGGTCATGAAGCGCAGGCGCCTCAAGCCCGGGATCCTCTCCGCCTCGCGCACCAGCACCGCGAGGCCGCCCCGACCGTCGGGGTCGTGGTAGTCGTCGACGTTCTGGCCGAGCAGCACGACCTCGCGGGCGCCGTCGGCGACGGCGGTGCGGCACTCGGCCACCACCGCGCCCTGGGGCACGTGCTTTTCCCTGCCGCGCACGCGCGGGACGATGCAGAACGTGCAGTTGTGGTCGCATCCCTGTATGACCCGCACGTAGTGGCTGACGCCCGTGCGCCCCGCGTGCGGAAGCGGCTCGCCCTGGGAGTAGTCGTAGCGAGACTCGAGGGCGGCCACGAACGGCTCGTAGTCCCCGATCGGCACGACCGCGTCGAGGTGCGGGAAGCGCTGGCGCAGCCCCTCGCCCTCTTTGGCCACGACGCAGCCCGTGACGGCGATCGTGCGCTCGGGCGTCTTCCACTCCTTCAGCTCGTGGAGCTTGGAGTAGATCCTGTCCTCCGACGCCTGGCGGACGACGCAGGTGTTGAGGATGGCGACGTCGGCCCGCTCGAGAGTGTCCTCCGTGTAGCCCGCGGCGAGCAGGCGCCGAGCAAGGCTTTCGGAATCCGCCGAGTTCATCTGGCAGCCGATGGTCCAGATGTGGAACGACCGGCCCCTCACCCCAGAACCCTCTCCCCCGCTGGGAGAACGCGCCTCACCCAGTGCCGTCAGCGACTCTCCACGAGCAAACGGATGCCGGTGCGCTCCTCGCCGTCGATGGAGATGTCGATGAACGCGGGGATGCACACGAGGTCGAGCCCACCCGGCGCCACGTAACCCCTCGAGATCGCGATGGCCTTGACCGCCTGGTTGATCGCGCCGGCGCCGATCGCCTGGACCTCGACCCGGCCCTTGCTGCGGATCACGCCTGCGATCGCGCCCGCGACCGCGACGGGCTTCGAGGTGGCCGAAACTTTGAGCACCTCTACTGGAACGCGCTCCGCTGACATTGCTGGAACCCCTTCAAACGTGTTCACGGTCGATTCGCTGGATCGATGTAGCCCGGCCGCTGGAAGCGTTAATGGTAACCAGTACCGAATTGAAAGTCACGGGTCCGGACGCCACCACAAAGCGGTTCGGGACGCCCGTCAGGAAGCGCTGGATGACGACCTCCCGGTCCATCCCGATACACCCGTCCCGCGGCCCGACCATGCCCACGTCGGTCACGTAGGCGGTGCCCCCGGGCAGGATGCGGGCGTCCGCGGTGGGGATGTGGGTGTGGGTGCCCACCACCGCGCTGGCCCGGCCCTCCAGGTACCAGCCCATGGCCGTCTTCTCCGAGGTCGCCTCGGCGTGCATGTCGCAGAACACAACCTTCACGTCCGGGTGCTCGGCCAGGATCGTGTCCGCGGCGCGGAAGGGGTCGTCGAGGGAGTCGAGGAAGATGCGGCCGATCAGGTTCATGACGAGCACCTGGTGCCCGCCGGCCTGGACCACGCACCAGCCCTGGCCCGGCGCCGGAGGCGGGTAGTTGGCCGGCCGGAGCACGTTCTGCAGGCCTGGCAGCTCGCCGACGAACTCCTTCTGGGCGAAGACGTGGTTGCCGCTGGTGATCACGTCCGCGCCCAGGCCTTTGAGCTCGGCCGCGATCTTCGCGGTCAGGCCGAACCCGCCCGCGGCGTTCTCGCCGTTGAGGACGGTGAGGTCAGGCCTCAGCTCCTTTTTCAGCTCGGGAAGGATCGCCTTGACCGCTTCGCGGCCGGGGTGGCCGACCACGTCGGCGACGAAGAGGATCTTGAGCTCGTCGTCAGGCACCCGTTGATTCTCGTGGAAAAAGAAAAGAGGGAGCCCTTGCGGGCTCCCTCTTTGTGACTACTTCGCGTACTCCACGGCCCTCGTCTCGCGCACGACGGTGACGCGGATCTGGCCCGGGAAGCTGAGCTCCGATTCGATGCGCTTGGCGATGTCTCGCGCCATCAGCTGGGCAGCCGTGTCGTCGATCTGCTCCGGCCTTACGAGGATCCGGACCTCGCGCCCGGCCTGGATGGCGTAGGACTGCTGGACTCCGGTGAACGAGTTGGCGATCTCCTCGAGCTTCTCGAGCCGTTTGACGTAAGCCTCGAGTGACTCGCGTCGCGCCCCGGGGCGCGCGGCGGACATGGCGTCCGCGGCGATGAGGAGAAGCGCTTCGATGGTGTGTGGTTCCTCGTCGTAGTGATGCGCGCGCACCGCGTGCACCACCGGCGCGGGGACCTGGTGTCGCTGGAGCAGGTCGGCCCCGATCACGGCGTGCGAACCCTCGACCTCGTGGTCGATGGCCTTGCCGATGTCGTGGAGCAGGCCCGACAGCTTGGCGATGCGGACGTCGGCGCCGATCTCGGCCGCCATCATGGCGGCGAGGTAGGCGACCTCCTTGGAGTGGTTGAGCACCTGCTGGCCGTAGCTGGTGCGAAAACGAAGGATGCCGAGGTGGCGGACGACCTCGGGGTGTAAACCCTGAAGGCCGAGCTCCAGGACCGCCGCCTCCCCCTCCTCTTTGACCCTCTGCAGGACCTCCTGGCGGGATTTGGCGACGATCTCCTCGATCCGAGCGGGATGGATGCGTCCATCCACGATGAGCTTGTTGAGCGCGACCCTCGCGACCTCGCGGCGCACGGGATCGAACCCGCTGATGATCACGGCCTCGGGGGTGTCGTCGACGATCAGGTCGATCCCCGTGGCTTGCTGGAGAGCGCGGATGTTGCGGCCCTCCTTGCCGATGATGCGGCCCTTCAGCTCGTCGGTGGGAAGCGGAAGCACGGAGACCGAAACCTCGGCAGTCTGGTCGGCGGCGATGCGTTGGATCGACTCGGTGACGATCTCGCGAGCGCGACGCTCGCTCTCGTCCCGGGCTGACAGTTCGGCCTCGCGAACCTTGCGCGCAACCTCGTTGCGCAGGTCCTGCTCCACCTGGGCCATCAAGATGCCCTGGGCTTCCTGGCGCGTCATGTTGGCGACCCGCTGGAGCTCCTGCTCCTGCTGGCGATAGCTCTCTTCGAGCTTCGCCTTGATGTCGTCGAGCGCCTTCTGCTGGATGCCCAGCTCGCGCTCCCGGCGGTTGAGGTCCTCGCCCTTGCGGTCGAGGTTCTCCTCTTTCTGGAGCAGGCGCTTTTCGATCTGTTGTGACTGCGCCCGGTACTCGCGGGCTTCCTGTTCGGCGGCGGTGCGGACTTTGACGGCATCCTCTTTGGCTTCGAGCAGCTTCTCTTTGGCCTTAGATTCGGCCTCGACGAGCGTCTGCTGAGCCTTGAGCTCCAGGGTGTGACTCCCGTTGCTCCGGCGGCGCTGGAGCAGCACGTAGGCCGCCCCGAAACCGCCTGCGAGGGCCACCGCTGCCACCACCACAAGCAAGACGTAGACGTTGACAGGCATGACAAGCACCTCGTAATTCGATTGTCAAAGTGCGTG
>VBEK01000054.1 GCA_005889135.1 Chloroflexota bacterium | reverse complement strand
CTTGCCGACCGCCTTGGCAAGCCGATGGACCTGCGCGACGCGATCGACGTGCTCGAGCAGCTCGCGGGAGCGCTGGACCATGCGCACCAGCACGGGATCCTCCACCGCGACGTCAAGCCCTCGAACATCCTGATCCGCAAGGACGGCACGCCCGTGCTCGGCGACTTCGGCCTGGCCAAGATGGCGGACTCGATGCGCCGCCTGACCGGCTCCGGCACGGTCATGGGCACCCCGGAGTACATGTCGCCGGAGCAGGCGGCGGACGAGCCTGTCGGTCCTACATCGGACATCTACTCGCTCGCCGTCGTCGCGTACGAGATGCTGACCGGGCGCGTGCCCTTCCAGGGCGACACGCCGGTGGCGACGATGCTCTCCCACGTCACCAAGAACATGCCTCCCGTGTACGAGCTCCGTGGCGAGCTGTCGGCGCACGTCGAGCAGGTCCTCCGCCGGGGCATGGCCAAGCGGCCCGAGGAGCGCTTCCGCACGGCCGCCGAGTTCGTGGTGGCGCTCAAACCGGCGGTGTGGCCGGCTCGGCTCGTCGAAACCGTGACTCAGCCTTCGACGTCGCGCCGGGTCCTGGCCGCACGGACACCTGTGGTGCTGGTGGTCGACGACGGCGAGGCCAACCGCGAGCTGATCGAGGCGTGCCTGGCGGGCATCGACTGCCGCGTGGCGACGGCGGCCGACGGG
>VBEK01000053.1 GCA_005889135.1 Chloroflexota bacterium | reverse complement strand
TCCAACCCGGCGTCGCGACTTCTGCCTGTGGTCATGATCACCTCGCTCGACGACACGAGCGACCGCGTGCGCGCCCTCGAGGCGGGGGCGGACGACTACATGACCAAGCCCGTGGACCGCGTGGAGCTGGTGGCGCGCGTCACCTCCGCGCTCCGGCTCAAGGGCGTGTACGACTCGCTCGACGGCGCCGAGCAGGTGATCTTCGCGCTCGCGGCCGCGGTGGAGGCGAAAGACCCGTTCACCGAGGCCCACACGCAGCGCGTCGCGGAGTCGGCGCGAGCGGTCGGCGCCTGGCTCGGCCTCGCACCGTCACACCTCGACTCGCTCTTCCGGGGCGGCCTCATCCACGACATCGGCAAGATCGGCATCCCGGACGCGATCCTGCTCAAGCCCGGGCCGCTGGACGCGGACGAAGAGGTGACGATGCACCTCCACCCGATCATCGGCGAGACCATCGTCCGGCCGCTGAGGTCAGGCGCCGGCATCCTGCCGATCATCCGCAGCCACCACGAGCACTGGGACGGCAACGGCTACCCCGACCGGCTCGTGGGCTCGTCGATCCCCGAGCTCGCTCGCATCGTCGCAGTGTGCGACGCGTTCGACGCGCTCGTGAACGACCGCCCCTACCGCTCGCGCAAGACCGTCAACGAGTCCCTCACCATCCTTCGCGCCGGCGCCGGCCGGCAGTGGGACCCGAGGGTGGTCGACGCCTTCCTCGCGTGCGTTCCGTCGCTGACCGCGAGCGGAGCCGCCTGAGATGTCGGAGCTCTCGGCTTTCCTGCAGGAGGCGGTCGCGGCGGCGTTCGTCGTCCTCGGAGTCGCCACCGCCGCCCACTGGTGGCGGCACCGTGACAGCTCGATGGGCTACCTGGCGCTGGCGATCATCCTGCTCGGGGTGGTCTCCGGCCTCGGCAGGCTGCAGGCCCACCTCCCGTTCGTCATCCCCCTCCTCAGCTACGTCAACCTGGCGGCGTTCGCTGGCTGCGCGTACGCGCTTCTTCGCTACCGGGACACCCTGATCCCCCTCCCTTCGCGCTGGCATGCCGTCGCGCTCGCGTCGTTGGCGGCTGCCAGCGTCTTTCTCGTCGCCGCCATGGCCACCGCCGCCCCCAGGTCGTGGCTGCTCGCGATCACGCTCGCCTGGCTCGCCGTGTGGTGCGCCTGCATCGCCGAGCCCATCGCCCGGTTCTGGTTGGTGGCGCGCGAGCTGCCCACGGTCCAGGCGTGGCGCCTGCGCTCGCTGAGCCTCGGTTTCGGCGGGCTGCTCGCGATCCTGCTCGTCGCCGTCTCGGTCGGCCTGCTGGTCCGCCAGCCCATCGTGCAGGTCGTCATCCAGCTCGTCGCTCTGGCGATCGTGCCCCTCCTCTACGCCAGCTTCGCGCCGCCGGCCTGGCTGCGGAGACAGTGGCGCGCGGAGGAGGAGGCGCACCTGCGCGCGTTCATGGAGCAGCTGCTGGTGAGCGACGACCGCGACGCGCTCGCGGGCCGCGCCCTCGAGCTGGCGACGCGCCTGGTGGGTGGCGCCGGCGCCGTGCTGTACGACCGCAAGGGTGCGCCGGCCACCGTCCGCGGAGTCGGCGGCCAGCAGGTGGCGGAGATCGCCGGCCGGCTCGGGAGCATGCAGCGGGGCGTCAACCAGATCGAGGTCGGCGGGGTGCCGAAGGCGGTGCTCGCGGTGCCGGTGGCCGGGCTGTCCACGTCGGGGACGCTGGTCGTGCTCGCGGGGCCGTTCACGCCCGGCTTCGGCGGCGACGAGATGGATCGGATGCAGCAGCTGATGAGCGCGTTCATCACCGCGCTCGACCGCCGCCACCTCATCGTCGAGCTGGAGGCGGCCAACCGCGCGCTGAGCGAGGCGAACAAGCACAAGACAGTGTTCCTGGCCAACATGAGTCACGAGCTGCGCACGCCGCTCAACGCCATCATCGGCTTCTCAGAGCTGCTCACCGACGCCAAAGACGGGCAGTTCGACGACGCCACGCGGAAGCGGTTCCTCGGCCAGATCCTCACCAGCGGCAAGCACCTGCTCAGCCTGATCAACGACATCCTCGACCTGTCCAAGGTCGAGGCCGGACAGATGGAGCTCCGCCTCCAGACGGTGTCGTTGAACGAGGCCGTCGACCAGGTCGTGAAGACGGTCGAACCGCTGGTCAGCAAGAAGAACATCGCGCTGCGCTGGAGCGTGGACGGAGTCGACCAGATGCTGGCGGACGCCGGCAAGCTGAAGCAGATGCTGCTCAACCTCGTCTCCAACGCGATCAAGTTCACGCCCGAGAGCGGGACCGTGACCATCGCCGTCAAGCAGGTGAAGGACTCAGTCGAGTTCGCGGTCACCGACACCGGCATCGGCATCGCCCCCGCCGATCAGACCACGATCTTCACGGAGTTCCACCAGGTCGACCACGGACCGGGACGCAAGCACGAGGGCACGGGCCTCGGGTTGGCGCTGACCAAGCGCTTCGCCGCGCTGCACGGCGGCGACGTGAGGGTGTCGAGCGACGTCGACCGGGGCAGCGTTTTCACCCTGAGCCTCCCCCTCCGCGCGGTGGAACGGCCCGCGCCCCAACCCGCCCAGGTCGCGGCGTCGAACGGTCACTCCGGCGGACCGCTGGTGCTCGTGGTCGAGGACGACCCCGCGGCTGCGGAGCTGCTGACGCGCCAGCTCCTGGAAGCGGGCTACCGGACCGAGCTGGCGCGCACGGGCACGGAGGCCCTGGAGAAGGCCCGCAGCCTCAAGCCGGCCGCGATCACGCTCGACATCATCCTTCCCGAGATCGACGGCTGGGAGGTGATCAACCGCCTGAAGAGCGACGAGGCGACGAGCGGGATCCCGATCGTGGTGGTCAGCGTGGTCGACAACCCGGAGCTCGGGATGTCCCTGGGCGCGATCGATTACTTCGTCAAGCCCGTCGACGGCCGGGAGCTGGTCAAGCGCCTCAACTCCTATCCGCTCGAGCGCTCGCCTGGGCAGGAGGAGATCAGAGTCCTGGTGGTGGACGACGAGCCCGCGAACCGCAACTGGCTCGCCAAGACGCTCGAACCCGCGGGATTCACCGTCGTGCCGGCGTCGGGTGGCCGGGAGGCGATCCAGCTGGCCAAGTCGACACGGCCGGACTTCATCCTCCTCGACCTGATGATGCCCGAGGTCACGGGCTTCGACGTGGTCGAGGCTTTGCGCGCCGACGAGGCCACGCGCGACGTGCCGATCATGGTCGTCACGGCCACCAACCTGACCGAGGCGGACAGGCGCCTCCTCAACGGCCGGGTCTCGCAGATCCTGAGCCGTCGGGCGGTCGCGAACTCGGATATCGTCGGCCTGCTCAGGCGCGTCATCGCGCACAGGAACGGGGCGAAATGACAGAGCCCAGAAGGAACATCCTCGTCGTCGAGGACAACGAGGCCAACCAGATGCTGGCGCGAGCCGTGCTCGAGCTCGAGGGCTACGCCGTCGAGGTCGCGGGCTCGGCGGCCGAGGCGTTCGACGTCCTGGGCGCGCGCCGGCCCGACCTCATCCTCATGGACGTGCAGCTCCCCGGCGAGGACGGGCTCTCGGCGACGCGCCGCCTGAAGGCCGACCCGGCGACGGCGCCGATCCCGGTGGTGGCCCTGACCGCGCACGCGATGACCGGCGACCGCGACCTGGCTCTGAACGCCGGCTGCGCCGGCTACATCGCCAAGCCCATCGACACGCGTACGTTCGGCGCGCAGGTGCGGGAGTTCCTGCTCATCGCCGACAGGGACAAGCGGGCACTCGCGTCTTGAGGGCGCGCATCCTGGTCGCGGACGACGACCCGGCGAGCGCGGAGCTCCTGGTGGCGTTCCTCGAGTCTCAGGGCTTCGAGGTGGCGATCGCGCCCGACGGCAACCTCGCGCTGGAGATGGGTACGAGCGGTGAGTACGAGCTCGTGATCCTGGATGTCCACATGCCCCTCTACGACGGCGTCGAGATCCTGCAGATGCTGCGCATGCGCCACGTCCTGCACCCGATCAAGGTCATCGCCCTCACCGCCGACCACTCCGACTCCGTCCGCTTCGCCTTGGAGGCGACCGGAGTCGACAGCTACTTCACCAAGCCGGTCGACCTGGCTTTGCTGCGAGACGAGGTGGCGCGGCTTACGGCCGCTTAGATCACCAGGTGCGAGTGACTTTCTGGATCGTGCGCGGCTGATCGGGGTCGACGCCGCGAGCGATGGCGACGTCGTGCGCCAGCAGCTGGCCGAGCACCGCGAGCGGGATCGGGGTCAGCTCCTCCGGCAGCCCTGACACGTCGAACAGGTGCAGGACCTGCGCGCCCTTCGCCTCGAGTCGCGCGCGGACGGACTCGAGGTCGGCCGCAACGAGGCCGCCGCCGTCGACGATGAGCACCGGCAGGCCGGCTTCCGCGATCGCGATCGGGCCGTGTTCGAAGTCCGCCACCGACCACGCCCGCGCCAGCACGTAGCTGGTCTCGCTCAGCTTGAGCGCGACCTCCTCCGCAGTGGAGAAGTTGAAGCCGCGGCCGAGCACGACCGCGCGCGGGCCCGTGAGAGGTTGGACCAGGGTGTCGATCTCGCCCTCGCGCTCGAGCGCGCGGCTGATCGCCGCCGGCACCTGCTCCAGCGCGGCGCCGAAGTCAGCGTCGCGGTCGAGCGCTTGCGAGATCATGGCCATCGCCAGCAGGCTCGCCGTGTAGGTCTTCGACGCGGGGACGCTGAGCTCGGGCCCGGCCTCGAGCGCGAGCATGAGCTCCGCGACCCGTGCGAGCCTGGACTCGGGCTCGTTGGTGATGGCGACGGTGAGGCAGCCCTGCTTCCGGCCGCCCTCGATCACGGCGATGACGTCGGGCGACTCTCCGGACTGGGAGATGCCGACCACGCACTCGGCCTGGATCCGTGGAGGGCGCGCGTAGTGGGTGAAGAGCGACGGCGCCGCGAGCGCGACGAGCGCCTGGTTGCGGGCGCCGAAGAGGTACTTGGCGTACAGGGCCGCGTGGTCGGAGCTTCCGCGGGCCGCGATCACAAAGCCGCGCGTGCCTGATTCGCGGATCCTGGACGCGATCCGCTCGGCCGCGGCGGCGCCACGCTCGAGCAGGCGGGCCGCGACCTCCGGCTGCTCGGCGATCTCGCTCCGGAACCGGTTCATCCGGACAGCAGCCCTTCGGCGAGCCTGAGCGCGCCCTCGACCGGGGGTTGGTCGAGCTTCACGCAGCTCATCGCCAGCTGCTCGCGCAGGGCCAGCTCGAGGCGCGGCTCATGGAGCAGCAGCCCGCCGGCGAGGACGACCGGGCCGTCGCCGCCGAGCGTGGCCTGGATGCCGGCGGCGAGCGCGGCCAGGGCGACCGCGGCGCGCCGAATGACCTCGGCCGAGCCGTCGTCCGCGCCCGCGGTCGCGAACACGGCCGAGGCGAGGCTTGCCCACTGCATCGGCTCGCGCATGGCGTGGAGGACGGCGATCATCTGCCGAGGGCCGGCCGCGCCGCAGGCCACCAGCAGGGCGGCGCCGAGCGGACCGAGGTCCTCGCCGGCGTCGGCGCGGGTCATGACCTCGCGCGCCGCCTCGCGCGCGATCCAGACTCCGCTACCGTCGTCGCCGACCATCCAGCCCCAGCCGCCACGCTGCGCCTCGCGCCCACCGGCGGTCCTCCCGTACGCGACCGACCCCGTGCCCGCGATCAGGGCGATCCCCTCCTCGAGGCCCGCGGCGGCGAGGACGAGGCGCGCGTCGTGGACGACGCTCAGGCGGCACCCGGGCAGGCGGCGCTCGAGGAGGTCGCGCAGGCGGGACCGGGCCTCGGGGACCTCGGCGCCGGCGGCGCCCGCGCAGCAGGCTTCCGGCCGCGCCTCCCCGAGTTGGCCGAGCAGCGTCGACAGCCTGTCGTCGACCACACCGGCGTCCAGCGTCGCCACGTTCGCCCCCGGTCCCCTGACGTCGATCACGTCCTCTGCGGTGCGCAGGCGGGCGCGACTCGCCGAGCCGCCGATGTCCAGGCCCAAGAGGACTCTCGTCAATCCGGTCGCCGGAATATCACCGTC
>VBEK01000052.1 GCA_005889135.1 Chloroflexota bacterium | reverse complement strand
GAGCCGGCTCATCGCTCCGGGAGGCTCGCGCCGGATCAGAACGCCGACGCCGACGAACGCCAGGATCAGGAACGCCGACTCGCCGAGGACGAGGTCGCCGACGGACAGGGGCGGCAGGGAGCTCGCCGACCCGAGGGTGTCGGTGAAGAGCACCGTGGCGACGTTGAATCCAAACAGGATCGCTGCCAACGACAGCGCGAGCGCGTGCACAGGGTTGTCCGCGTCGATGGGCACGGCCCGAGCCACGCGGTCCCGCACCGGCCTGGCCGCCACGACGGCCGCGACAAAGCCCGTGACGATGATCGCCGCGTCGAGGCCCTGCCTGGAGACGCCCACGATCGCCGGCCCGACGAGCTGCGCCCCAGCCAGGTCGAGCGCACCGAACAGGCACACCGCGCCCCCGACCAGGCCGGGCAGCAGCTCCGAGGCCAGGCCGGCCCAGCGCTTCCCGACCGCGACGTTGGCGAGGATGACGAGCGGCAGCGCGCTCAGCTCGACGACGAAGGCGTTCAAGGCGCCGGCGCGCGGTTCAGTCGGACTTCGACGCTCGGTCCGGGAGAGGCGCGGGTGAGCCGTCGGTCCGCCTGCCCACGTCGATCAGCGGCCGGATGAGCTCGATCGGGAGGGGCAGGATCACGGTCGTGTTCTTCTCCGAGCCGATCTCGACCATCGTCTGCAGGAAGCGAAGCTGGAGAGCTCCTGGCTCGGAGGAGATGACGCGCGCCGCGTTGGCCAGCGTCTGCGACGCCTGGAACTCGCCGTCGGCGTTGATGATCTTGGCGCGCTTCTCGCGCTCGGCCTCGGCCTGCTTGGCCATGGCGCGCTGCATCGTGGTCGGCAGCTCGACGTCCTTGATCTCGACCACGGCGACCTTGATGCCCCAGGGCTCTGTCTGCTCGTCGATGATCTTCTGCAGGGTCTGGTTGATCTTTTCGCGCTCGGCGAGCAGCTCGTCGAGCGTGGACTGGCCGAGCACGGCCCGCAGCGTGGTCTGCGAGATCTGCGATGTCGCGTTGATGAAGTTCAGGACCTGGGTCACGGCCCGGCGTGGGTCGACGACCTGGAAATAGATCACTGCGTTGACCTTCGCGGTCACGTTGTCATTGGTGATGACCTCCTGCGGCGGCACCTCGAGGGTGATCGTGCGCAGGTCGATCTTCACCAGGCGATCGACGCCGAACGGGATGATGAAGAAGAGCCCGGGCCCCTTGAGCGCGATCAGTCGCCCAAGGCGAAAGACGACACCGCGCTCGTACTCGGCCGCAATGCGAAGGCTCGAGAACAGCGCGATCAGCGCGAGGACGAGGATGACGATGATGATCGCCAGCAATCCGAAGTCCACTAGCTCTTCTCCTTCGCCTCGCCGTTCGTGTTTCCGTTCTCCGTGGCGACCTTCAGCTCCAGGCCGTCCTGTCCGATGACCCTGACCGCGGATCCGGCGGTGATCGGCGCGGCGGCGGTCGCTTTCCACAGCGCGCCTCGGACAAAGACTAGACCTTCGGGGGCGACGTCCTCGCGCACGACGCCGAGCGCGCCGAGCATGCTGGTGCCGCCGACGAACGCGGGTTGCCGGCGGGCGGCCCAGACCTTGCGTATGAACACGGCGAAGAAGCCGAGCGTGATCAACGCAAGCGCCACCGCGACGAACGGATTGACGCCGAGGCCGACCGGCCCGGTGGTGATGAGGAAGGCCATGCCCAGGACCAGCGCGAACACGCCGCCCACGGAAAGGAATCCGTGCGTCGGCGCCTTGAGGTCGGCGATGAACAGCACGAGCGCGAGCATCATCATCAGCGCCCCGGCGATGTTGAGCGGGAGGTTGGCGAGAGAGACGATCGCGAGCACGGCGGCCAGCCCCCCGATCACCCCGGGCAGGATCAGTCCCGGGTTCGACATCTCGGTGATGATGCCGTAGCCGGCGATGATGATCAGGAGCGCGGCGATCGTGGGGTCGATCAGAGCGTTGAGGAAGACCTGCCAGAACGGCATCGGAAAGTCGTCGAGGACCGCGTTCGCGGTGTGGATGACGAGGCTGCCGTTGGTGCGCGGCACCGACCGCCCGTCGACCTGCTCCAGCAGGGAGCGGATGTCGTTGGCCAGCAGGTCGGCGACGTGCAGCTGCACAGCCTGCTCGGCGTTGATGTTGACGCTGTGGCGGACCGCGTCCTCGGCCCAGTCGGCGTTACGCCCGTGCATCGAGGCGAGGCTGCGCACGCGGGTGACGGCGTCGTTGAGTACCTTCTGGCCGAGGTCGCCGGCGAGATCCTCGCCGGTCGCCTGGATGGGGTGAGCGGACCCGATGTTGGTGCCCGGTGCCATGGCCAGCACGTCCGCCGCCTGGGCCACAAACAGACCGGCAGACGCCGCGCGGGCGCCGCTGGGGTAGACGTAGACGATCACGGGCACGGTCGAGTTCAGAAGGCTGGTGACGATCTCGTCCATCGACGTGGAGATGCCGCCGGGCGTGTTCATAACCACGAGCAAGGCGTCGGCGTGGTCGGCCTCGGCGCGGCTGACCGCGGTCTGGATGTAGGAAGACATGACGTTGTTGATGTCGCCGTTGAGGTCGGCCTGTTCGACGTGTGAAGAAGAGGCCGCGGCGCTTGCCGGCGCCAGCCCGACCGCGACAGCGAAGAGCACCCAGGCGAGCCGCAGCAGCACCACGCGCATGCATCGAGTATGGCAACGCCGCGAGGCGCCTGCCGATGTAAAACATGGAACATCGGGCTCTCCCGAGGGGCGCCCAGGCCGCGCGTAGAATCGGTCGGGATGTGCGCCGAACGAATCCATCCTGCCGGCGATGAGGCGCTCATGCGCGACCTTCGCCAGCAGGCCCGGGGCACACCGCCGCTCGGCGACGGCGAACAGACCTCCCTGCTCGAGCAGTCGGCACGCGGCGACCGGCAGAGCCAGTCCCGGCTCGTGGCCACGAAGCTCGGCATGGTCATCCGGCTGGCCGAGGCGCGGAGCGAGAAGGGCCTGTCGGTGCCGGACCTGGTCCAGGAGGGCTCGCTTGGGCTGATCGAGGCGATGCGCTCATTCCAGGGCAGCGGCGTGAGGGACTTCGACGCGTTCGCGGAGCAGAAGGTCGGGGAGCAGATGGACGCCGCCATCGCGGCCGAGGCCGCCGCCGTACGCGAAGCTGAGCAGCTCGTCGCCGCCTGCAACGATTACGAGCGTGTCGAGATCCTCCTCCGCCGCACCCTGCAGCGCACGCCGACCGAGGCTGAGATCGCGGAGAAGCTCGAGTGGTCCGTCGACCGCACTCGCTACGTCGCCCAGGTCGTCGCCGACGCGCGCCGCCGCCACGACGAGGAGTTGCTGGCCCTCATCGACCCTGACGCCGTCGACATCGCAGACGCGGTCGACGGCGAGTAAGCGCGACGAACCGCACACCGCTCTTCGACCGGCACGTCGCCCTCGGCGGCCGCATGGTCGACTTCGGCGGATGGGAGATGCCCCAGCAGTACACGTCGATCCGCGACGAGCACCTCGCGGTGCGCAAGGTCGCCGGTTTGTTCGACGTGTCGCACATGGGCCGTTTCCAGCTGGGCGGCGACGGCGTCCCAGGTTTTGTCCAACAACTCGTGACCAACGACGTGTCCCAGCTCGGCCACGGCCAGGCCCAGTACAACCTGATGCTGAACGAAGACGGCGGGATCGTCGACGACCTCGTCGTCTATAGCGGCAGCGAAGGCTTCTTCGTGGTCGTCAACGCCTCCAACCGGGAGAAAGACCTCGCGTGGATGCGCGCCCACTCGCCGGCGGGGGTGGAGATCGAGGACCGCA
>VBEK01000017.1 GCA_005889135.1 Chloroflexota bacterium | reverse complement strand
CTAAGAGTTATCCCCATCTGACCACGCGGCCGGCGGGCCGTCTATGGCTCTTTCTCCAAAGATCCGGGCCGGACGCTGTGCAGAGCTACAAGAGTCCGGCCGAGTCGAGGATGCGAAGCGCGAGCTCCAGCGTCAGCCGGCCCTCGGAGCGCCGGAGGCTGAGGCCGGTCAGCTCCTGCAGCCGCTCCAACCGGTAGTCCACGGTGTGCGGGTGCACACCGAGGAGCGCCGCCGCCGCCGAGACGGAGGCGCCGGCGTCCAGGTACACGCGGAAGGTCTCCAAGAGGCCGGTGCCTCGCTTGCGGTCGTGGTCGATCACGCCCTGGAGCGTCGTCCTGCACACCTCGACGATGTCCGGTCCGGAGGCGGCCTGCAGGATCAGGCGGTAGGCGCCGAGGCTGCGGACTCGGAAGACCGGTTCGCCGCGGCCGAGCTTCTCCCGGACCTGGATCGCAAGGCGCGCCTCTTGATGCGCAGGCGCCAGCCCCGTCAGCTCGCCCACCTCGTCCTGGACGGCGAACACGGCGCGCCACTCCGGCGCCAGCGCCTTGAGCCGCTCCGCAGCGAGCTCGAGTCCCGCGAGCGAGGACGCATCCTCGCTCCCCGACGGCCGCCCGGCGAGCGACTGGATCGCGACCACGTGTCCGTCCTTCAACGCCACCGTGAGCGGGCGGCCATCGGAGGCGAGCGCCTCCTGGGTCAGCGCCAGCAGCGTGCGCAGGACTCGCGGCGCGCCGTCGTGCTGAGCGTCGCCGGCCCCGCGCAGCGTTCCGACCACCAGGCGCAGCGGCGGCTGGGCCTGGCGGAACACCTCCGCGCCGGACGGCACCTCGCCTTTGAGGAGCCGCTCGAGCAGGTCGCCGCGGCGTCGGATCTCGCCCTCCTCCAGCGCGCGCTCGCGGAGGAAACGGGCGGCGGCGATCATGGCCGCCGAGTCGGCGGCCGCCGAGTCGACCGCGTCCGGCGTGCGATGCCGGGCATCGAGGATGACGAAGCCAAGCGTCTCCGGGCCCGCCGAGACCGGACAGATCAGCAGCTCCCGCTTGTCTTCCAGCTCGAGCCGCATCTGGGCGCGGGTCTCGGCCGCCTGTCGCAGCAGCGGCTGCAGGTCGGACCACGCCGCCAGGTCTGCCTCGCGCAGGGTCAGCGCCTGCGACGCCATGTCGCACGCCCGCAGCCGGTAGAGGGAGTCGCTGAGGAACACCGAGGCGTGGGTGATGCGCGCGAGGCGTGTCGCGAGCGCGGTCAGAGGGAGGTCGTCGCGGACGACCTCGGCGAGCGAGTCCTGCACCTGGAGACGCCGCTCGAGCTGGTCGCGCTGAGACCGGATCTCATCGTTCAGCGCCTCGAGGCGCAGGCGCGACTCGTGCTCGGCGGCGTAGAGGCGAGCGTTGACGATGGCGACCGCGGCGGCCTGCGCGAGCGCATCGAGAAGCTGCACGTCGAACGGAAGAAAGACCTCGGGCTTGTAGAAGTTCTCGATGACCATGGCGCCGAGCGCCTCGCCCTTGTACACCAGCGGCGCGCAGACCGCGCTCTGCGGGTAGTCGGTGCCGCCGCTGGCCTCGAGGAACGTCTTCAGGTTGGTCGGTTGCGCGGCGGCCATCACCGCCTGGACCTCCTGCTTGTGCTGGTAGATCTCGGCCCGGCGGCTAAGAAACGCGCGCCCGGAAAGGCCCTCGCCGGGTTTGACGGTCAGCTCGTAGACGCGCGGGTCGAAACCGATGGCGTGGTTGACCGCAAGCGTGTGCCGCTGCGGGTCATAAAGGAAGAGGATGCCCGCCTCAGCCGCGGGCAGGACGCGGATCGCTCCCTCCAGGATGCGGTGGATGATCTCCTGGAGGTCGAGCTCGGCCGTCAGCGACCGGCTCACCTCGATCAGAGTGACCAGGCGGTCGAGCTCGGACTGGACGAGCTTCGTGGCGGCGCGGGCCATCTCCTTCCCGCGATCGATCATATCGCCCGAGGCCGCGGAACGCCTCCTCGAGCCACCCCGCGGGGATCCCTAGGCCTGACTCTCCGCAACTTCAGGTGGCACAGGCGCACTTCTCGTCTGCGTCAGGTGGAACCCCACCGCGACCGCCGCGCCGACGAGTGGACCAACAAGGTAAATCCACAGGTCGGACCACGAGCCATGACCGAAGAGAACGGCCGCCGACGTCGCGCTCACACCTACAGCCGGATTGAACGCCGCGCCCGAGATGGGACCGGCGACGAAGGCGCCGGCTGCAACAGTGAACCCGATAGCGATTCCGTAGTAGGAGTTCCCGGCCGTCTGCCTCGTAGCCGCCACGTTCAACACAACCAGGACCAGCGCCATGGTGAAGACCAGTTCGGCCGCAACGGCCGAGTACCAACTGACTCCGACTCCCGGATGAATGCCCGGGGTTCGACCGCTGACCGCGTAGGCAAAGGTAAACGCGATGAGCCCGGCCGCAAGCTGTGCGACCCAGTAGGCGAGCATCGTCGAGGCTGGAATGACCCCACGCAGAAAGAGAGCCAACGAGACGGCCGGGTTGTAGTGAGCGCCCGAGACGTGACCGCCCATGTAAACCATCGCCGTCAGCGCGAGGCCGATAGCCAAGGGAGCAAGCGCGCCACTCGGTCCAGCCAGGGCGATGACGCTGAGAAAGACAAAGGTTCCGATGAACTCCGTGAGCAGGCGCGCGCGAAGCGTCATTCCCGACAAATGCTAGGCGGAGCACATTGCTGCAGGCTCGAGCTACGTGCGTGCACTAGCCAGCCGGTAGGGGGAGGACCGACTTCTCCTCAGCGTCTAGTTTGCGTATGCCAGCGCTGCGATCAGGGCTACCGCAGCCCCGTCGGCGTGCCTTTGCATCGCACGGATGAAGCGGGCAGCCTGTTTGAGGGTTACCTCGAGAAATTTCACCGCCTCCCGTTCGGTGGCGGTCAGCCGTTCGATGGCTGCGACCCGCTGGAGGCGCCCCGCCACTCGAACGAGATCGTCGGCGATCTCGCTATTCGGCACACGGCCACTCGCACGTCGCGCCAGGAAATACTCAACCGGCTTTCCGGTGCGCTTGGCGATCAGGGCCAGGGTTTCTTTCGATGGCCTGGAACGTCCATGCTCGACCAGATGAATGAAGGTTCGCGATACCTCGTCTCCCGCGACCTGGGCGAGAGTCAGGCCGGCTTCAATCCGCGCCTGGCGAACGCGGACAGAGTCCACATCCACGCCTGGACGAGGTCGTCCGCGCATCCGCAACCGATCCTAGCGTTAAGTGCGCGTAAAGGAATCGGATTCCACTAATGGGGCGTTACTGAACGCTACGCGCCGACGCATCGACGCGCCGCTGCGACAACGTCACATCGAACGAACGAACGCGTTCGATAGACGCGTCGAGGTCGTAGACGGCCTCTCGTCGGTACCCAACCTTTATATCGTCGATGGCAGCAGCTTGCCCACGAGCGGGGGCGTCAACCCAACGGCGACGATCCAGGCACTGGCACTGAGATGCGCCGATCAGATCTGGAAGCAAAGACGAGAGTTGTGACAGCAACGAACGTGGCTCCCCTCAGAGGACGCCCTAGCCATTTGCCGCTCAGTCCCGCAGCGTGACGGACAGACCGGCGAGCAAACCGCCGTCGATGACAAACTGCGCTCCCGTGACGAAGCTGGCGCGGTCTGAAACAAGAAATGCGATGAGCTCCGCCACCTCCTCGGGTTTCGCCACCCGCCCCAAGGGATGCATGCGGCCCCACTCAGCCACCTGAGATTCCTGGCTCAGGTCGCCTCGGAACAGATCGGCCGCCCAACGCAGCATCGGGGTGTCCACTGATCCAGGACAAACGGCATTGACCCGGATGTGGTCTGGCGCATGGTCGATCGCCATCGCTCGCGCGAGCGCGAGTACGCCGCCCTTGCTCGCCGTGTAGGCGGCCACCTTCGGTTGAGTTGCCAGTCCCTGAACCGAAGCCAGGTTGACAATCGCTCCGCCGCCACGGCGTCGCATCAACGGGATGACGTGCTTGGCGGCCAGGTACTGTCCTTTGAGGTTGACCGCCAGCACTTCATCCCAGAGCTCTTCAGGAGTGTCGACGACAGTTCCATAGCGCTGAATGCCCGCGGCACAGACCAGGATGTCGACCCCGCCGTAGAGATTGGCAGCAAAGGACGCCAAGGCTTCGAGGTCGGCCGACGAGCAGACGTCGGCACGCCTCGCCCGGATCTCCAGCCCGGCCTCGCGCAGATCGCTCTCTTTCTTGGCGAGGCCCTCGCCGACGTCCCCGATTACAACCGCAGCTCCGCCGGCTGCCAGCCGCTCGACCGTCGCTAAGCCGATGCCCGCCGCCCCACCTGTGACTATTGCGACTCGACCTTCGAATTCCCGCTCAGCCACAGCAAACTTCCAATCCGAGGTGAAACGCGCGTGAAGCATGGGGTGCCATCTTCAGGGCTGTACCGTTGGCCACGGCCTCTTCGAGTCCGTTGGTTGGATAGCTGGAGAAAGGCTCCAGGCCGACCCCATACAGACCGCCATACCAAGGATGTACGTGCGATGCGCCAAATTCCTGCCAGAACCAGAGGTACGGCATGGTGTGCAGATCCCATTCGACGCGAACGCCGAGGCCATCATCTGGACGAACCATCTCGTACCAACCTTCGGTGAGCCCAGTCAGATAAACGATGTCGCTCTCGGTGCCATGCTTCGGCACGACGCTGAGGTCTACTGCGCCGCCACCGGGCGAAGCGAGCTTTGGCCACGGGGACCGGCCCGCCGCTACTCTTCTGCCCGCGGGGTCGATAGGAACATCGTGTGTGATGACCTCGGTTGCTGGCGGTAGAGTGATTCGGCAGCCTTCCTGAAGAAACGGGGGTCCGTACGCTATGTGGTGGCCCCACATCACGTCGAGCGTTGCACCGCTCAGATTCTCTAGCGTCTCCTTGATTTCTACACGTGCGGTGCCGGCTCGCAGCCTGATCTCTTTACGGATTCGTAGCGGCACGCGCTGGGCAGCCACGCTTAAGGCGACCGCTACCGCCTTGGGATCGTCTTCGATCAACTTGTAATCCCACGCCAGTCGCCAGACCTCATCGTGCTGACCAAACCTGATGCCTTGATAGGTGCACGGAGCTCCGCCGTTGGGACACACCTCTTGCCAGCCTCCTGAGTAGAGGTCGATGAAGGCCAGCTCGGGAGTTGGAGATGCTGCGATAGTGCTTAGCGGTCGCATGCGATCACGAAACCGCGGCGCGAGGTCAAGGTCGCGCGGCTTATAACAACACTCGAATACTTCGCTTCCTCGATCCGCGTTGATTCCTATCCGGAGCGCTTCGTTTTCCAGAAAGACCAGACGCATACCCTGGGATTCGTATTCACGCATTCGCGCGCCCCAATTCCGCCCCGACAAAGTACCGCCGTTCAAGCCGGTAACTCCATCTCTGTGATGTGCCAGCGTCCGAGGTTCGCTGCGAAAAGTGTGCTGCCTCGGAAGGCGATGTTGGTTGGGTGGCAGAGCAGATGGGCTTCGGGATCGGCGAGCACGCATTGCACCGAACCATCCCGATCGATGCGCAGGATCTGGCTCGGTTCGTAGCAACCGATGTAGAGCCTATCGTCGGGACCGAACGCGATGCCGTCCGGAATCACATCCGGGAACGTCGCGACCGGCTCACGCGCGCCAGACGAACCGTCTTCGAGAATCGGGATGCGAAAAACGCTCTGACCAAAGCTTTCGGCCACATAGAGGTAATCGCCGTTGGGCGAGAGTGCGATGCCGTTGGCGAAGTCGATCGTCTCCCCATACCACATCGTTCCTGACCCGTCCGGATCAAACCGCATGACTCCTGGCCCAGGGTCATGCCCGCCGTGGCTGTCCGAAACATAGATCTGGCCCTTTGCGTCGATGACGGGATGGTTTGGCACGCGCATTCGGTGGCCGGGCACCGAGTCAGCAAAGCGCCGAACTTTTCCTGTGCGCGTTTCGATATGGAAGACCGCCGCATGCTTGAGGTCGCACACGTACAGGTCATCGTTGGCATCGAATGTGAGGCCCAGGCAGAAGCCTCCCGTCGAAGCGACCTCCTCCAATCTCGACCCATCGGGTGGCAGGCGGTAGATCTGACCGCGCTCGCCACCACACCACACGCTGCGGTCGCGATGCACGGCCACGCTCTCGGGGTGGTCAAGTCTCGGCTCGGTGATGGTGCCGTCGTAGAAGATGCGAGCGTCGCTGGCTCTGACGAGGGCGTTTGTCATCTTCATGGCGAAACCTAATCCTGGAGTTCGACGACGACGGCGCGATACTCACCCGGCCAAAGACGCACTCGCGCCGGCCCATCCCGCACCGGCAGTCCGGGGAGCCGGAGCTCGAACTCGACCGGCTCCGGCGCCAGCGAAGTGAGGTACAGAGTCAGTCCGCGATCTCCTGCGGGGGCGAGGGTCACGATGTCCACTGCAGATCGAGTTACCTCGCTGAAGGAGCCAGTCGGCAGCAGACCCTTCGCATGATCCGGCTTCGGCGGGCAGAGCATCCCGACCAGCGGGCGTGAGAATCCTGCGGCCACCTGCATGCCCAGGCGGCGGGAATCACTCCCGGCGGCCGCGCTTCCGACCGCATAGCGGAACACCGTCTCGCCACCCTGGCGGCCGGGAAAATTGGTGTCCCAGATGTTGTTCATGGCCCACGAGAAAACGGTTGCCTCGTCGGCGGGACCGCTCGCAAAGGTCCGGGGGAACGGTGAGTACGGGAGGTGCAGATCTCCGATTTCGATCAGAGGTGCTTCTGCTGTCGCCCAAGCCACCTGACCTTCGTCGTCATCAAGGGTGATCCAGTGACGAATCGCACGCATGTGACGGGCCGATCCGGGAACCCGCGGCGAGCCACTTGTGTCGACGCCACCCGTTATCTCGTAAGCCACCTTGGGTTTATCTGCTCGAAACGGAAAGGCAAAGTACACGCTTTCCTTCTCTTGCAACGGGAGTTTGTGAACGCGGTTGAGGATGTCCACACGCGGGACCTCGCGCAAAAGTTCATAAGTGGTCTCGATCCAATCAGAACCCACGCCGCGGAGCCTGATCCTCACGCGGTCGGCCAATGACGTTCGGGAGCGCTCGATGACTACGCCTTTCTCGGCTACCGATCGCCGGCCGAGTAGCCACATGTCACCCCACGGGATGCGTCCCGAGAGGTGATTGAAGTTGCTCGCGCTGCCGTACTGGTCGTAGATGTACTGGTTAAACGCGAAAGGGCTGTCCAGTTGCAACAGTTCGCGGCGAGTAGCCAGGTCAACGAGGCTGGAGAGAGTGCCTCGTTCGACGTCGACCTCAGCCCGATAGTGGGAGCTCTCCAGAGTCGTGGCTGCTGCTGAGTCATCGACGAGAGCAGATGGTGCGTTTCGTAGCAGATAGCGCCGGTAGCCCAACGGGGGCACATTCTGTGCCACAAAACGTAGCCAACGCCCGCGAGGTCGATGCACCGCATGAGCCTGTTCCCTGAGCTCGTAGGATTGAGCGTTGCCGCCAGCCTCGTCAATCAATTCGAACCGTTGATCCTGTGCAACGCGGGTCGCAGGCAGGAACACTTCCACGATGTCCGTCCGACCCCAACCGTTCGGATTGAAAACTGCTAGCTGAGCCAGAGCGCCGAGCGCGCGGTCGGGAGCTGCTAGCAGCCGGCCGAGCCGGATCGTGGCGTGCTCGTGTGAGAGCACTGCAAGGTCGCGGGCCTGCCGTGCAAAGTCCGACTTGCGCTGCCACTGCAGCGCGCCCGAGTCGTACTGCTCGAGGCGGTCTGTCCACGGATTCGCGGCGCCCCAGGTGTGCTCATCGAAGAGTCCCATTGCCTCGTAAGCCGCTTCTACGCCGTGCTGCCATTCGCTCTTTTCTGCACCGAGCGCATCCGACAGCGTGTGCATAGCCTGAGCGATAGGCGTCAGCACTTGAGCAGAACGATTGAAACCAAGCTCGCGCGCTGCCGAGCCAACGCCGTCCGCCCACCAGTCGGTCCAGTCGCCCTCGAAAGTTTCGACACGATCGCCAAGCTCACGCTCCGCTACTTCGAAGAACTCGCGATTGGTTGCGAGCCTGATATGCGGGTACTCCCACTCGGCGTTCCACTTCCCCACGATCTCGGACAAGACCAGGCTGGGCGGTGCGTTGTCGGCGAGTTCCCCGTTGACGCGAAAGTGCAGGATGTCGTGCGGATAGGGTCGCCCCGTCAAGTTGGTGCCGGGTGGCGTGCCGAACCAGCCAAACGCCTCCGCGCCGACATACGGATAGGGTTGTTCGGCCAGCGCGGCGAGATACGCGGGGAACAGCTCGATCGCCGCCTCATAAGCCTCCCCGAAACCGACGAGGTTGCCCTCCATGTAAGCCACGCCATGGGGCGTATCGGTGTACCAGGTCAGGAGGCTCTTACCGCTGGCCGCACGCCAGCGAAAAGGTCGAGTCAGTCGCTGGCCATCGAGCAGGTGAGGAACGGAGCGCCCCGCGTAGTTATGAGCGACCGAAAGGTAGCGGACTCCAGCTTCGGTGAGGAGGTTAAGCAGACCAACCGTGGTTCCGGGTACATCGGTCTGCATCGCGGTGTCGATCGAAAACTCGTACTCATCTCGCAGCCGCTGCGCAATGGCAAGCTGGCGGGCAAGCTCATCGATCGAATAGATCTCGGAATGCATGTTGAATGACAGAGCGGCGACCTCGATTCGACCGGCTTTCGCCAGGTCGAGGAATCGGCGCCGGTCGGCGGCCGGCCGCGTTCGCAGCCAGTAATCGAGTGGCCATGTAGCTTCGACGTTCCACCTGAAACGGGCATCGTCGGGCAAAGTGTCAGACCGTTCGGCGAGGTCCAGCACCGCGTCGAGGAACGCGGCGTGGTGGTGGAGAATCAAGTCCTGCGGATCGGTGTAGCCGATGTCGAGGTGCGATTGGTGAATCAAAAAGATCCGCCAATGGCGCTGCGGCCGGAGCTCCAACGCAGCACTTGCGCGCGATTCGCCAACCGTGATGTCAAATGTGCAGGGCGTCGCCTTGTCGACCTCACGGACGAGGAGGTATTCGACATTCCGTCCGGCGGCAGCCTTCACCGAGCGTTCGACGAGCACTCGCTTGTCAGTTCTCAGCGTGAGCAATACATCTCCAGCCGATGCAGCTTCGAGCTCGACTCGAACCACCTGCTGAAGACCTTCGGGTGTGCGCTTCACAAGCGGGATGCTGGTGGCGCGCGATCGCACTCCCGCGACTGTGACGTCCAAGTCTGCGCGCGCCCGCAGCGTGGCGCGGGCCGCGTCATGGAAACGTCCACCCAACGTGAGCGGCCTGGAGACGCTACTCACTCCCAGCCCTCCCGGCGGCGGTCAGCGTCAGACCGCGCATCATGTACCGGCCAAGCAGCAGGAAGAGCATGATCGTAGGCAAGGTCGCGAGAAGCGCAGCAGCGAGAACTAGCGGCGGTCCGCTGTGCGCGAACTGTCCCTGCAGTCCGGCCAGGCTGGGAGTGATCGGTCGCACCCCATCAGATGTGGAGAGGACGAGACCGAAGAGTAGATCGTTCCAAATCCACGTGAACTGAAACAGAAAGAGGACCGCGATCGGACTCCACGACAGCGGCAGGATGATGCGCCAGAAGATGCCGAAGTCGCTGCAGCCGTCGATGCGTGCGGCTTCCTGAAGTTCTCGTGGGATGGTTGCGAAGTAACCGCGCATGACAAAGAGACAGAACGGGAGTGCAATCGCTGTGTAGAACAAGATCATCCCGAGCTGGGTGTCGTAGAGCCCGGTGTCCTGATAGAGCTTGAAGAGCGGAATCAGATACATCTGGAAAGGAAAAATCGTGCCGCTAAACACGAGCACGAACCAGAAGAAGGGCCAGCGGATTCGCAGTCGTGTGATGGAGTAGGCGCCCAGGGAGGCGAACAGGATGGCCAGCCCCCCAGCCACCACTCCGTACAGCAGGCTGGCCATGAAGCCGGCTCCCATGCCAGAGGTGAACCAGGCGTCCCTCACATTGGCAAACAGCTGGAGTGGATCCTCAGGGAGCGACCACTGGCTCGCGTCATGGAAGTATTCAGGCGTGCTCTTCATGGCAGTCACCACGACCAGCCACAGGGGGAGCAGCCACGCGACCGCCAGGATCCCAACAAGCACGGTCACTACCCAGCCGCCGGGACGCGTTTCTTTCAGACGCGCTGTAACGATCGCCACCTCACTGCACCTCGAGACGCTGGAACATGGCGCGGATGTAGAAGACGGCAACGGCGAACGCAACCACCGTCAGGACCATCGCTACGCTGGCCCCATAGCCGAACTGAAAGCTGACGAACGATTCCCGGTACATGGTCACGGCGAGCGTTTCGGATGAGCGATAAGGGCCGCCCTGCGTCATCGTCCAGATGATGTCGAAGACCTTGAAACTGTTGATCAGGTTGATGCCAACCACCACAACCGTGATCGGACGAAGGAGCGGCAGGGTGACGTATCGAAACACCTGCCACGCGTTAGCGCCGTCGGTCTGAGCCGCCTCGATCGGATCGCGAGGGATCGTCTGTAGGCCGACCAAAAACAGGATGATGGTCGGTCCCAATCCCTGCCACACCGCCGCCACGATCATCGAAAAGGTGTTCAGCGGCGGCGTCGTGAGCCAAGCCTGAGCGAGGTCGCCCAAGCCGACGAAGCGTAGGGCTGCGTTCAGGATGCCCAGCTGATTGTTGAAGATCGCGTACCAGATCACACCGATCGCCGCCCCCGAGATCGCAGCCGGCAGGTACAGAATCCGCTTGTACAGTTCGGCCAGCGGGCTGGTGTTGAGGAGCACGGCAAGAGCGAGCCCTAGCGCCACTTGCAGCAGCATCAGTCCTGCAATCCAATACACGGTGTTCAGACACGCCGTGATGAACGCCGGATCCGTCCGCAGGTTCAGGTAGTTATCGAAGCCAATGAAAGTCGGCGGATAGATGCCGTTCCACTTCGTCAGGCTGAGCCAGATCGTGTCGGCAGCCGGAAAGAGCAAAAAGACTCCGACTAGCAACACCATTGGTGTGACGTAGAGATACGGCGCCGCTGCCGCGGCCAGCCGACCAAAAGGACGGCTGGCCTCCGCAGCTACCTCAGTTCCTTCCGGGGCGGTCGCCTTTCCCGCATTGGCCTTCCGTGGTTTGGCATCGGACGCCATGGATCACTTAATAGTGGCCCAGACGCTGTCGGCTTTCTTTTGGATGTTTTGAAGGATCGGCATCGGGTCGCCCGGATGGAGCATGAACTTCGCGAACTCGTCGATCGCTGTCTCGACGATGTCGTGGGGCGTCGCCTCCCAGTAACGGTTTATCTGCTTATAACCACCGGTCTTCATGTCCGCAAGCAACTGTTGATCGATAGGCGATGGTGAAGGGACATCGGACCGCGCGGAGGTGAAAGCGGTCGCCTTGATCCAAGCTTCCTGGCCGGCTTTTGACATGAACCAGCCAAGAGATTTGACGGCGTCTGACTTGTGGGGGCCATTGGCAGCGACGACGAGCGGTCCCGACTCGATGATGATGTTGTTCTGGATTCCTGACTTGGCGTTGGGGAAGATAAATCCGCCGAAGTCAACGCCGGGCTTCATGCCTGCTCCGGTGATGGTGGGCTCATACCAGGTGCCTATCTGAAGCATGGCGGCCCTACCTTGCGAGAATTCGGTGAGGAACGTGCTGCTCCCGGTTCCGAAAGTGACCGACGATGGATCGGTGAAATAGCCCGCCTTGATCAGCTGGCCCCAGAGGTTCATCGCCTCCACAACCCCCGGATCGGTGTACTTGGCCTTGCCAGCCATCAATGTCGAGTAGAGGTCCGGATTGGTGGCCACCAGAAAAGTTTCGAAATAGATAAAGGCCGGCCAGCGGCCGTCGATCGTCGCTCCAAGGGGAGTCACGCCCTTGGACTTGAGTGTCTGCATCACGTTCTGCATGTCGTTCCAATTCTTGGGCGGCTGCAGGTGGTACTTGTCAAAGACCTGCTTGTTGTACAAGGTCACCCAGGGTCCGAAATAAAGGGGCGCACCAAAGGTCTTGCCGTTAAACGTGAACAGATCTCTGAGTCCCTTGTCGTAAGCGCTACTTTCCTTGTCCCAGAGCGAGCTCACGTCAGCGGCGTAACCTGCATCGACAATCTCCTTCATCAGCCAACCCGACCACCAGGTGAAAAGGTCTGGGACTTTGGACGAGCCACCCGAGGTCCGGATCGCGGCCTGATAGGTACTAGTGTCGGCAAATTCATTGGGCTTCCAGGACGGACCGCCGGCCGATTTCGAAGCGGCACCTACCTGCTCGAACCACGGCTTCCAAGTCACTTTGTCGTTGCTCACCTGAAGAGTAGAAGCCCCGGATGACGTTCCCCCGCCGCTGGTGCAGGCTTCGAGAAGCCACGGCGGAAGGGTGCCGGCGATGATTGCGGCGCCTCCAAGCTTGAGAACAGTGCGCCGGGTAAGAGTCTCCATCTCTACTTGTCCTCCTCGTGCTTTGAAGTGGTTACGTGGGAGTTGGGGTTTCCTTCCAGCGAGCGCTCAGCACTCGCCTCACGTCCTTGAGGTGGTCATGCATGCGTCGCTTTGCAAGCTCGCGATCCCGATTGGCGATGGCCTCGAGGATCACGAGATGCTGGCGGTGGTCTCGTTCGCGGTTGCCATACAGGCGCATGACCACCAACTGTTCCTCTTCGTACACCGCCGTCAGGGAATTGATGACCTCAGCCAGGACCGAGTTGCCAGACAACGCAGCCACCTGGCGGTGGAAAGCCATGTTGAGGCTGCCCAGTAACCGATCCTCGCCGGCGAGGTTGGCCGCCGCCGCTGTCAATGTCTCTTTCAGATTGCGAAGAGCGGCTTCAGTAACTCGGCCGGCCGCGAGGTAGGCAAGCTGCGGCTCGACAAGTAGTCGCGCGTCGAGGAGGTCGAGAACGGTCTTGAGCGATAGCCTGCTGGCGTGAGGATTCGGCAGCACAATGGGCTGCGTCCGGCGTTTGAGGTAGATACCAGAGCCGTGTCGTATGTCAATGATTCCGATGGCCTGCAGTCTTCGCAGTGACTCACGCATTGTTGGGCCGGCCACCGAGAACCGCCGGGCCAGCTCCTGGACCGATGGCAGGCGGTCGCCCGGCTGGAGACTTTCTCGCCGGATCAGGTCAACGACCCGCCTCGTGACGTGGCTGGAGACGGAAGGTCGTTCGTCCTTTTCCGGCAACCATGCTTCCCGCGCCGCCGTGCTCAACCCGCTCAATATATCATAAGGTGATCAGATGACTTGGTCTGTTGAACCGCGCCGGTCTAGCGCCGAATCAACAGGGATGAGGGTTGCGCTCGGTCAGGGAGCGACCCCGAGCGATGAGTACCTGGCCTTTGCACGACAGCTTGGGCTATCTGGTGTTCAGTTCAATACCCCTCTAATTCCAGGCGAGAGGCGCTGGGAGTTGCCCGATTTGATTGCCCTTCGCGAGCGCTGCGAAAGCTATGGACTCCGTCTCGAGGCGATCGAAAACGTACCCAACACCTTTTACGAGAAGGCCATGCTCGGCCTCGCCGGACGCGATGAAGAGATAGAGAACCTGCAATTCACGATTCGCAATCTCGGTAAGGCGGGTATTCCGATCCTCGGCTACAACTTTCTTCCGGGTTCGGTCTGGAGGACTTCGATCGCCGGAAGCGGACGCGGAGGAGCGCTGGTGTCGGGTTTTGACCTCGCGGTAGCCACCGACCCAGCGAGGTCCGCCGAGGTCTTCGTCTCCCGTCGGGATCGACGCATCGAGGGCGCCAAGGATTCATTTGTACAGGGCGCTCATTTTCGCCGCGATCTGGAAATCGATGATGAGGCGATGTGGAGCCACTATCGGTATTTCATCGATGCGATTGCGCCCGTGGCTGTAGAGGCGGGGGTGCGGCTCGCCCTCCACCCCGATGATCCGCCGGTTCCAACACTGGGCGGCATTGCGCGCATTTTCCGTAGCGTAGATGCGCTCAAGCGTGCCCTTGAGATCAATCCCAGTCCCGCACTCGGACTCGATCTGTGCCTTGGAACCGTTTCAGAGATGGGCGGAGAAGCTAGTGTCCTCGAGGCAGTCGAATATTTCGGGAAGCGTGGCCAAATCGTGTATGTCCACTTTCGGGATGTCCGCGGAACTGTTCCGCGGTTCGAGGAATGTTTTCTTGGAGAGGGTAATTACGATCCTCTTCGCGTGATGCAGGCTCTGCGAAGCGTCGATTTCACAGGCTTCGTTCTTGATGACCATGTTCCGCACATCGTCAACGACAGCGACTACTCACACCGTGGTCGTGCCCACGCGATTGGTCTAATCCAGGGATTGCTAAGCGCTGTTACTCATGAAGCCGGCCAAGAGGTCTAGAGCGGAGCGGCTGGGATTCAGGGATCAGACCTCAATGCGGCTTACCGAGTCTTGGCTGCAATCGGACATCAGCTGACCGGCGCCGAGAGGAACGCTTCGATCTCAGTCGCACAGCGGTCTGGGTCTCCGACCCACGGCAGATGCCCCTGTTCAGGCAGCTCGACCAGCCTGCTGTGAGGTAGCGCCGCGGCGACCATCCTCGCGACCTGGAGACCGCCGAAAGGATCCCGGTTGCCCCAAATCAGCAACGTCGGCGTCGCGACTCGCCTGAGTTCCTCCGTGCTGAACCCCACGCGAATCCCGCCTGGCCGCAAGCAGACCTCGAGCAGGGACAGCCAGGCGGCCTCGAAGTCGGGCATCTTCCGGGCGGCTTCAAAAGCTTGAGTCAAGGAGCGCGGTGTCGTAGCCGGATCTTGGCCCATCAGCACCAGCACCGGCGGGCTGGGCAGGCGATAGACGGCCCGGTTTAGACCGGGCACCGAAAGCAGGCGCATCGGAAAGGGCGGCATCGTGCCTTCGACCAGGGCCGGTGATCCCAGCTGTGCCATCGATGTAACTCTCTCCGGCTTGTCAAGCGAGAACCAGAGAGCCCAGAGCCCGCCCATGGAGTTGACGACGAAGTCGGCCCGGGCGAGGCCCAGCCCATCCAGCACGTCAGCCAGAAACGCCTCCGCCATCCGGCGCAGGCCACGATGGTGGTCTACGTATGGGGTCAGACCGAAACCGGGCCGGTCCACAGCCAGTAGGCGGCGGTGTTTGAGCCGCGCCATAAGGGGCGCCCAGTTCGCAGCGAACGCGGCACCTCCGTGGACGAACACCAGCGGCTCGCCTTCGCCAACCTCCAGGATCCTCGCTTTGATACCGAGCGATGGGACCTCAACCCAATTGACCTTGTAGTCGAGCCCGAACTCTGCCATCAGCTTCTGCTCGGCCGCCTCGAACTCTTCCCGTGCGCCCATGTTCAGCGCGCCTCCATCCCACGACCTGCTGATGAGCGTCATCCTGACGGCTTGGAGCAAGGTGGGCCAGCCTGAGGGGCTTGCCGATTACCAAACAGATTGTCTAATCGCTCTACGGGTTGCTGTAAGGCTTGGGCAGCGTGAGGCGTGAAGCGACAGGTTTGAGTCTGGATTTCAGGCACGCGTCGGGTTTCGGATTACCAGCGGCCGAAGTGGAACATCTCCTCGAACGGCCGACGCAGTCTCGCGAAGACCGAGCCTCGGGGCTGGTCCTCCGGCGATGGATAACCCAGCGCGATAACACCCAGCATCGTGGAGGACGCCGGCACCCCGAGCTCGCGCAGGACGTCCTGCTCGCCGCGCGTGATGCCGAAGTACCAGGCACCGAGCCCCTCATCAACCGCGGCCAGCAGGATGAGCATGATCGCCATCGACGTGTCGACGGTCCAGAACGGGACCGGCCAGTTCTCCTCTTTGTCCATCCCGAACTGGATCTTGTCCGGCTGCGAGTAGCGGTCGAGATAAAGAGCTTTGTTGGCGAACGGAATGACGATGCATGCCGGGGCGAGCTGCGGCTGCCGGCCGGGAAAAGGGTCCGGGTCAGCAGGGTCGTCGGTGGTGCGGTAGAACCAGGCGAGCTCCTCGGGCTTTGCCAAGACGATGAAGTCGAAGCCCTGGCTGAATCCGCCTGATGGCGCGTGCCTAGCGGGCTCGAGTACACGCCTCAAGACCTCGTCTGGTATCGGCCGCTGCTCGAATCTGCGCACCATGCGCCGGCGGAGGATCAATTCGCGAAATTCCACGTCGACAATCTTCCTCGATAGGCTCGCGAGGCGGCTGGCGTGCACGGCGGTTGCGCTGGCGCGGCCGCCGTCCCAATGACGTAAAGATCAATTTAGAAGCGCCCTTCCGGCTGACGGGTCGATTGTTCTCGGCGGCATGATCTAGGTC
>VBEK01000016.1 GCA_005889135.1 Chloroflexota bacterium | reverse complement strand
TGATCAACAACCTCGGGGTGCGCGCCGGCATGTCGTGGAAGGACACCGGTACGCGCGAGCTCGAGCTGGCCTTCCAGGGCAACGCGGTCGTCAGCGCGCGTATGAGCCAGCTCGTTCTCGGCCCGATGGTCGAGCGCGGCTGGGGACGGGTCGTGATGATCACCTCGGTCTGGGGCCGGGAGGCGGGCGGCTTCCCCGCCTACAACGCGGCCAAGGCGGCGGAGATCAGCCTGGCCAAGTCGCTGGCGCGCGAGTACGGGCGGACCGGCGTGACCGTCAACGCCGTCGCGCCCGGGTCGGTTCTGTGGGAGGGGGGCGGATGGGACCGGCGGCAGAAGGCGGACCCGGAAGGGATCGCCGACTTCATCCGCCACGAGATGCCGATGGGGCGGTTCGGCACCGTGGAGGAGGTCGCCGACGTGGTCGCGTTTCTATGCTCCCGGCAGGCGAGCCTCGTCACCGGCGCGTGTATAGCTGTCGATGGTGGACAGGGGCGCTCCAATATCTAAGGTCGCGGCGTTCCTGGCCCTGGCCGTCCTGACTGCCTGCTCCCAGCAGGCTCCCAAACCGCAGGCCGCCCACCCGACGCCTCGCAGCCTCAGCGGCGCCATCGGCGCCGCGGCGTACGAGATCGACGTCCCCGCGGGCTGGAACGGCACGCTCTTCCTCTACAGCCACGGTTACGTCGCACCGGGCGCTTCGAACGGCGCCCAGGCGGCGCCCGTCGACTTTGCGCGCAACTGGCTGCTTGTGCACCACTACGCCGCGGCCGGTTCGTCCTACAGCTCGACCGGCTGGGCCCTCGAGGACGCCTTCCAGGACCAGATGGCGCTGCTCGAGTACTTCGGGTCCCACGTCGGCAAGCCCAAGCGAGTGATCGCGTGGGGAGCTTCGCTCGGCGGCATCATCACCGCCGGCCTGGTCCAGCTGCACCCCGACCGCTTCGCCGCCGCGATGCCGCTCTGCGGAGTGCTGGCGGGCGGGATCGCGACCTGGAACGCCGAGCTCGACTCCGCGTACGCGTTCAAGACCCTGCTCGCGCCGGCTTCCAGCCTTCAGCTGACGCACATCACGGACGCAGACGCGAACCGCCAGCTTGCGAGCCAGATCTTCGACGCAGCTGCGGCGAGCGTCCAGGGCCGCGCGCGGCTGGCCCTCGTGGGCGCGCTGATCGACCTGCCGGGCTGGTTCGACCCGCGGCTGGCCGAGCCCGCCGCCACCGACTACGCCGCCCAGGCGACGGCGCAGATGCAGTGGGAGTCGCGCGTGGACTTCAACTTCGCCTTCGGCTACCGCAAGGAATTGGAGCAGCGCGCCGGCGGCAACCCGTCGTGGAACGCCGGCGTGAACTACATGACGCTGCTGGCGCAATCGCCCAGCGCCGCAGAGGTACAGGCGCTGTATCAGCAGGCGGGCCTCGACCTGCAGGGCGACTTGCGCAGGTTGAATGCCGGCGCGAACATCAAGCCGGACGCCGCCGCGGCGGCCTACCTCGAACGCAACATCAGCTTCAGCGGCAATCTCACCGTGCCGGTGCTGGCGATGCACACGACTGGCGACGGTCTCGTCATTCCGTCCAACGAGAGCGCGTACGCGAGCATGGTCGCGCAGGCGGGCACGAGTGACATGCTCCGCCAGGTCTTCGTCCACCGCGCTGGACACTGCGCGTTCACGCCCGGCGAGACGGTCGCGGCCCTGGAGGTTCTGCTGCACCGGCTCGACACGGGCAGGTGGGACACGGCGTCGCTGACCCCGGCCGCTCTCAACGCCGCCGCCGAGGCACAGGGCGCGAGCGCGAACGAGTTCTTCGGACTGACCTTCACGCCGTCATTCATCGACTACGCGGCGGCGCCGCACCCACGCCCCCACCCCAAAGGCGCTTCGATTCCCAACTAGAATCCGGCCGATGGTCAGGTTCAAGGCCGTGCTCCAACCCGACCCGACCGGCACGGGCACGTTCGTGACCGTCCCGCGCGACGTCAACGCAGAGCTCGGGCTGAGGGGGAGGCCAAAGATCAACTCGGTGATCGCGGGTCACCCCTACCGGGGCTCGCTCATGCCGCTGGGCGACGGAACCTTCTGCCTCGGCGTGTTGAAGTCGATCCAGGAGTCCGCCGGCGTGAAGCGTGGCGACACCATTACGGTCGAGCTCGAGCTGGACACGGCGCCGCGCACCGTCGACCCGCCTGCCGACCTGGCGAAGCTATTGGCCCGGGACAGGAAGGCGGCTGCCGCCTGGGACAGGCTCTCGTACACCGACAAGAAGGAGATGGCGCGCAGCCTGGAGGAGGCCAAGAGGCCCGAGACCCGTCAGCGGCGCTTGTCCGCCGCGGCGGAAAAGCTCCGCGCCTAGGGACTCCCGCTGATCGGGTTCGCGCCGATCTGCCCGGCGAGCAGCAGCGCGGTCGGGTAGAGACCCAGGAGGATCGATGCCGCGCCGCTGAGCACGATCGCGAAAGCGCTGCTGACCGACGCGGGGACGCGGTCCCGCGCCGGCGCCGCCGACCAGACGGGGATCAGGACCCGGATGTAGTAGAAGACCGAGACGACGCTCATGAGCACGGCCACGACGACGAGCCACGTGTAGCCCGCGCCCACGCCCGCGGTGAACAGGAACAGCTTGCCGAAGAACCCGACCGAGGGTGGGAATCCGGCGAGCGAGAGCATGAAGATGGTCATCGCGACCGCGAGCACGGGGTTGCGCCGGCCGAGACCCTCAAGGTCGGCAAACGAGTCGCGGTCCCCATCCGGGCCGGCGAGGAGCGTGATCACCGCGAACGCTCCGAAGTTCATGAACATGTACACGAAGAGGTAGTAGAGGACCGCGGCCAGACCGTTCGGGCCGCCCGCGATGACGCCGATCAGGATGTAGCCTGCCTGCGCGATGCCCGAGTATGCGAGCAGCCGCTTGAGGCTGGTTTGCACGATGGCCATCAGGTTGCCGAAGACCATGCTCGCGAAGGCGACGATGGCGAGCACGACCTGCCACTCCGGCGCGAGGTGGGGCAGGCCGCCGGCGAAGACGCGGACGATCATCGCGAAGGCGGCGGCCTTGGTGCCCACGGACATGAACGCGGTTACGGGAATCGGCGCGCCCTGGTAGACGTCGGGCGTCCACATGTGGAAGGGAGCGGCGGACACCTTGAAGGCGAAGCCGACTCCCATGAGGACGATGCCGAGCAGGATCAGCGGATTCGCGCTCGACGCCTCGCCCAGGCGCTGCGCGATCTCGGGGATGACGGTCGTGCCCGCGCCGCCGTAGACGAGCGCCATGCCGTAGAGCACGAACGCGCTGGCGAACCCGCCGACGAGGAGGTACTTGGCCGCCGCCTCCTGGGAGCGGAAGTCGGTGCGCGCGAACCCGCACATGATGTAGAGGGAGATCGAGAGCAGCTCCAGACCGAGGAAGACGGTGACCAGCGAGGTGGCCGAGGCGAGCACCATCATCCCGATCACCGCGGCCATGGTCAGGATGTGAAACTCCGACTGCAGCAGGCCGCGACGCTTCAGGTAGGAGTGCGACAGAGCGACCGTCAGGATGCCGAGGCTCGCGAACAGGATCTCGAAGAACAGGGCGAACGTGTCTCCGCTGGCGAAACGGTGGTACGCGTAGCCACCCGTGGCGTAGAGCCAGCGGTAGAGCGCAGTGCCGAGCGAGTAGGCGAAGCCTACGACCGCGAACATCGCCACCACGTCGCCGCGGCGCGAGCGAGGCAGGACGAGGTCGGTAATGATCGCGAGCAGGAAAAATCCAGTCAGGGCGACGATGGGCGCGATCTGGCCGAGGTCGCTCGCGGCCTGCGCCCACGAGTAGCTGAGATCGGGGCCGAGCGAGTTGGGGCCGATCTGCAGCATCAGCGCGCCAGCCCGGCCTGGCCGAGCGACGTCATCAGCTTCGTCAACAGGGCAGGGTCGAGGCCGAGCACGAACATGAGAGCGAGGAGCGGCGCCAGCACGCCGAGCTGGCCGGCGTAGATGTCGGACTTCGGCACTGGTCCCGCGGGTGTGCCCTGGGTCACGCCCTGGAACAGGCGGAGCATGTAGACCGGGGTCAGAACCAGGCCGATGGCGGCGAAGACGGCCAGCGCCGGCGCCCGTTGCCAGGCGCCGAGCAGGGTCATGAACTCGCCGACGAAGCTGTTGAGCCCCGGCAGGCCCAGCGCCGCGAAGGTAACGATCGCGAAGACGCCGGCCATGATCGGCATCCGCAAGGCGAGGCCGGACATCGCCGTGCGGTCGCGCACCCCGGTGGCGTCGGAGACCCAGCCGACGATCAGGAAGAGCGCGGCGATGATGATCCCGTGGTTGACCATCTGCAGCACGGCTCCCTGCTGGCCCTGGACGTTGAAGGCGAAGATGCCCAGGACGATGAAGCCCATGTGGCTGATGCTCGAGTAGGAGACGAGCATCTTCATGTCGCTCTGGACGATCGCCATGAGCGCGCCCCAGATGATCGCCGCGACCGCGAGCACGGGGATCACCCAGCGCCAGTCCCACCAGCTGATGGGCTCAGGGAACAGCGGCACGGCGATGCGCAGGAAGCCATAGGCGCCGGCCTTGCCCATCACCCCGGCGAAGGTGATCAGCATCGGCACAGGGGCGGCGTTGTAGGCGTCGGGCAGCCAGCTGTGGAACGGGAAGAGCGGCGTCTTGATCGCGAACGCCAGCGCGAACACGAAGAACAGCCAGAACTGCGTCGCGGGTGACGGTGGCATCGTGGCGAGCACGGAGAGGTCGAAGGTCTTGTGGCCCGTCGAGATGTACTCGCCGATGACGCCGACGAGCATCAGCAGCGACCCTGCGAGCGTGTAGAGGACGAACTTCAGCGCCGCCCAGCCCGGCCGCGGCCCCTCGCCGTACTGCCACAGCAGGAAGTAGGCGGGGATGAGCATCGCCTCCCAGAACACGTAGAAGAGGACGAGGTCGGTGGCCATGAAGACGCCGGCGAGGCCTCCCGCCATGGCGAGCATCAGGCCCACGAAGCCGCCGGTGCGTTTCGTCACCGGGGTGGCGAGGATCGCGATCAGGGTCAGGAACGCGTTCAGGACGACGAGCCACAGGCTGATGCCGTCGACGCCGAGGCGGTAGAAGATCGCAAGCTGCGGGATCCACTCGAGCTTCTCGGTGAACTGAAAACCCTTGTAGTCGGTGGCGAAGTTTGCGGCGACGAAGCCGGCGATGACCAGCGCGATGAGCGCGACGAGAGCGCCGAACCACTTGGCCAGGCGGGGCGGCAGGAAGGTGACGAGCGCGCCCCCGACGAGCGGCAGCAGCCACAGGCTCGTGAGCGTCACGACAGCGCCCTCAGCGCGAGCAAGGCGATGGTGATGGCCACCGCGCCGGCGACGAACACCAGCGCGTAGTTGCGAAAGTATCCGGTCTGCGTGGTGCTGAAGCCTCGCGCGCCCCAGCGCGCGACCAGGCCGGTGTCGACGACGGCGGCGTCGATGACCGGCCGCTCCACGTCACGAAGGGCGAAGCCCGCCACCCAGTCCATGGGACGGACGAAGGCCCAGTCGTAGATCTCGTCGAAGTAGTACTTGCGCTCGAGCAGACGCTGCGCCCAGGGGACGTACGAGGTCCAGGGCCGGCTGTACAGAGCCCAGACGAATAGACCCGCCCCCAGCAGCATCGTCACCAGGCCGATGGCTATGGAAGGTGTCGTTTCCTCCCAGCGCTGGGCGCCGACCGCCGGTTCGAGGAAGTTGGTGACCACAGCCGTTCCGAATCCGAGCGCGCGGGTCTGGAGCAATCCGCCGACCGTCGCCAGGACGGCGAGGATGGCGACCGGGACCATCATCACCAGGGCCGGCGCGTGCGGGTGCTCCACCGGGCGCTGGGGCGAAGGCTTGCCCCAGAACGAGAGCCACCACATGCGGCCCGTGTAGAAGCCGGTGATGAGCGCGGTGACGAAGCCGACCAGCCACAGGAGCTGGACGGTGCTGTCGTCGGGTTTGGAGAAGGCGAGGCCGAGGATCTGCTCCTTGGAGAAGAAGCCGACGAACGGGATCACGCCGACCAGCGAGAGCGAGCCGACGAGGAAGGAGATCGAGGTCGGCCGCATCTGGCTCCACAGGCCGCCATACCTGCGCATGTCCTGCTCGTCGTGCATGGCGTGGATGACGTTGCCGGCAGCCATGAAGAGCAGGGCCTTGAAGAAGGCGTGTGAGAGGAGGTGGAAGAAGCCCGCGGAGTAAGCGCCGATGCCGACCGCGAAGAACATGTAGCCGATTTGGCTCATGGTCGAGTAGGCCAGGACGCGCTTGATGTCGACCTGGACGATGGCGATCGTCGCCGCGAAGAGGGCGGTGACCGCGCCGACGATCGCCACCGCGCCGTGCGCGTACACCGCGATGTCGTAGATGGGGTGCATCCGGCCGACCAGGTACACGCCGGCGGTGACCATGGTCGCGGCATGGATCAGGGCGCTGACCGGCGTCGGGCCCTCCATCGCGTCGGGCAACCACGTGTGAAGCGGAATCTGCGCCGACTTCGCGATCGCTCCGACGAGGAGTAGAAACGCCGCCAGCTCGAGGCCCGGACTGTCGAACACGAACCTGTACTCGCCTGAGCCTGGCGTTCCCGGAGTTAGCGCCGCGAACACCTTCGAAAAAGCGACGGACTTGAACTCGACGAAGAGGACGAAGGTCCCGAGGATCATGCCCACGTCGCCGATCACGTTCATCACGAACGCCTTGCGCGCGGCGACGACAGCGGAGTGGCGCTGGTACCAGAAGCCGATCAGCAGGTACGAGCTGAGGCCGACCATCGCCCAGCCGACGATCAGGAAGATGAAGTTGTCCGCCAGGACGAGCAGCAGCATCGAGAACACGAAGATGTCCATGTAGGTGAAGAAGCGCGCGTAGCTCGGCCCGTCCTCGTGCTCCATGTAGCCGACCGAGTAGGTGACGATCAGCCCGCCGACGCCGGTGATGACGAAGCACATGAAGATCGACAGGTTGTCGATCAGCAGTCCGAACGGCACGTCGAACGAGCCGCTCTTGACCCAGGTCCAGTAGGTGAAGTCGCCGTTGGCCTTGCCGAGGAACAGCGCAACGGTGGCCAGGAAGGACAGCCACACCACGCCGGGACCGACGACCACGGTGACGGCGCGGGGCGAGCGCCACCCGCGTCCCGCCAGGATCACGGCGCCCGCAGCGGGGAAGAGGAGAAGCAGAAGCGCGACGAGCCCGTTGCTCATCCCTTCAGCTCGCTGAGGTCGTCGATGTCCTCCGCGTCACGCACCCGGAAGATGTCGACCAGGATCGCCAGCCCGACCACGGCCTCCGCGGCGGCGACCGTCATCGACATAAGCGCGAATAGCTGGCCTTCGATGTTCTGCAGCTGGCGGGCGAAGGCGACCAGCGTCAGGTTGGCGGCGTTGAGCATGAGCTCGATCGAGATCAGGATCACCAGCGGGTTGCGCCGCACCAGCACTCCGACAGCACCGAGGCCGAACAGGACGGCGCTGAGGAGGAGGAACCACGAGGCGTCGAGCTCGGAGCCGCCGATGTTGAGAGTGCTCAATTTATCGGGAAGTGGGGGGAGACCCTCCCCCCACGCCGGCGGCCGGGCCAAGCCCGTCCGCGGGCCCCCCGTCCGCGTCGTCGATGCGCTTGCGGCTGAGGTAGATGGCGCCTATGGCGGCGACGAGGAGGAGGAGCGAGGTCAGCTCGAAGGGATAGAGGTAGGTCGTGAAGAGGCCGACGGCGATCGATTGCACCGTGCCGAATACGTCCAGGTTGGTCTGGTCGGGCTGGCGGTACTGGACCCCCTGGAGCATCGTCCACATGAGACCCAGAAGGACGACCACGAACACCGCCGAGGCCCAGCCCTGGTAGCGGAGCCGGCCCCGGCCCAGCTCGCGCGCCGGCCCGAGAAGGGCGATGACGAACAGGAACAGGACCATCACCGCGCCGGCGTAGACGATGATCTGGACCGCGAAGACGAACTGGGCGCTGAGCAGGAGGAAGATCACCGAGAGCGCCAGCATCACCAGCACCAGGCTCAGGACCGAGCGGATCGGCTGGTGGAACGCGACGACGCCGATGCCGCCCAGGACCGCGACCGCCGCGGCGACGAAGAAGACGGCGATCGCCACTGTTTACCCCTCACCCCCTCGGGGAGAGGGTGGGGGTGAGGGGGCTTCCTTCGCATCGAGCCGTGCCTGCACATCAGGCGGCAGCGGCTCGAGCAGCTTCTCTTTGGTGTAGATGAACTTCTCCCGGCTCGTGTCCGAAAGCTCGTACTCCGGCCCGAGCACGATCGCCTGTACGGGGCATGCCTCCTCGCAGTAACCGCAGAAGATGCAGCGCAGCATGTTGATCTCGTAGGTCTTGGCGTAGCGTTCGCCCGGCGAGACACGGTTCTCGTCTGTGTTCTCGGCCGCGATGACGAGGATGCAGCCGACCGGGCACGCCGCCGCGCACAGCTCGCAGCCGATGCACCGCTCCAGGCCGTTGTCGTAGCGCCGCAGGTAGTGGCGCCCGCGGTAGCGCTCCGAGCGCGGGGTCTTGTCCTCCGGGTACATGGTCGTGACAACCGGGCGAAACGTCTCGCTCAAGGTCGTCTTGAGACCGGTCAGCAGCGCCGCGACGTCGCTCGCGACGCTTGCCTGGTCGGGCTTCTCGTCGTCCTTCTTCTTCTCGTCAGCCATCTAACTCACCGCCACCAGGATGACCGCGGTCACGACTACGTTGGCGAGCGCCAGCGGCAGAAGGACCTTCCAGCCGAGGCGCATGAGCATGTCGTAGCGAAGGCGTGGGTAGGTGCCGCGCAGCCAAATGTAGAGGAAGATCACCAGCACGACCTTCAGCAGGAAGGCGATGACCGGTGGCACGATCCAGAGGTACCAGCCGCCGAAGAACAGCAGCACCGCCAGCGTCGAGACGGTGATCACGTTCAGGTACTCGGCGAGGTAGTACATCGTGAACTTGAGGCCCGAGTACTCGGTGAGGAAGCCGCCGATCAGCTCCTGCTCCGCCTCGGGAAGGTCGAACGGTGTGCGGTTGGTCTCCGCCGTCGCCGAGATCAGGTAGATCAGGAAGCCGATCGGGGTCAGCAGGATCAGCGGGATGGGGCCGTGGTACGGCCCCCAGTCGACCGTGTACTCGGCGATGTCGCGCAGGCGCAGCGAGCCGACGATCATGAACGTGGGCACCAGGGCGAGGCCCAGCGCCATCTCATAGCTGACCAGCTGCGCGGCCGAGCGCAGGCCGCCGAGCAGGGAGTACTTGTTGTTCGAGGCGTAGCCGCCGAGCACGATCGCGTACACGTTGAGCGAGCTGACGGCGAAGATGATCAGGATGCCGACGTTGACGTCGGCGATCCAGTACGTGACGTTGTACCAGAGGCCGATCGGGATCACGGCCCAGGCGAGGAACGCCGCCGCCACACCGATCGTCGGCGCGAGGACGTAGATGATCCTGTCCGTCTTCTCGGGGATGAAGCTCTCCTTGAACGCGAGCTTCACGCCGTCGGCGGCAAGCTGCATCAGCCCGAACGGCCCCACGCGGTTCGGGCCGGGTCGGCGCTGGATGCGACCCAACGCCACGCGCTCGAACCACACGGTGTATGCCGTCGCCGTGAGCACGACAAACAGCAGAAGCGCCATTGCCACGACAACCACGACCCAATGGCCGATCGGGTTGTTGTAGAAGTCGTTCACGGGTGGGCCGGACCGACCAGCACGGGTGGTGGCGCCGGCTCAGGGTCCGGTGTCTGCAGGGCCATCTCGCGCTGGATGGGGGCCACGCCCGCGTAGTCGAGATGCAGGCCCAGCGCGGCGGCGAGCTCGCACAGCACCTCCCAGCCCTCCTTCAGCGGGGCGGGGACCGGGATCGGCGGGCGAAGGAACTGGACCGTGCCTTCGAGGTTGGTGTAGCTGCCCTGCCGTTCGGCAAAGGTGGTCGCGGGGAGCACTACGGCCGCCTCGTGTCCCGCGCGCGGCAGGTGGTCCCAGGAGGCGCTGAACTTGACCGACTTCGGGATCCCGGCGGTCGGCGGCGGTCCCCACGAGAACAGGGCCTCGACTCCGTCGAGCTTGTCCCAGCCCGCCACGCCCGCGGCGAGGGCGCCGCGCTCGTTGGTGGCGCGGTAGAGCGCCATCTCCTTGCCGCCCACCTTCCTGGCCAGGTCTCCGCACGCGGATGCCAGGTCGTCGATGTCCTCGCCGCCGTAGCCGTCGCCGAACAGGATTGCCACGGGCCCGCCCGGGTCTCGCAGGAGCTCGTGCGAGGCGAGCTTGCGCACCTCGGCCGCGGCCGACCCTGGCGCGTTGCGGATGTGGACCGTGCCCGGGTGGCGGTCGAGGTCGACGCTGTCCGGGTAGACGACGATCAGCTTCGCGCCGCGCTTGCTGATGGCCTTCTTCACGCGCAGGTCGATGATGGGGACGTCGTGCTCGAGGTCGGAGGCGACGACGACGATCACGCGCGCGTCATCTATCTCTCGGATGCGCATCAGGCTTTCTGGAAGTGCGCCCTGCGCGCGGCTGCCGTTTGCCGGCCCGGGGATGGCGGTCCGGCCGTGCATCTTCACCTTCGCGCCCTTGAGGGGGCCGTCGAGAAGCTTGCGGAAGAGGAACGCCTCCTCGTTGGTGATGTCATGGGGCAGCGACACGCCAAGCTTGGCGCCCTTGCCCTTGATCCCGGCGGCAAGCGCGTTGATGGCGTCGGCCCACGTCGCGCGCGCGCCTTTGATGGTCGGCGTGCGCAGCCGGGACGGGTCGTTCACGTCCGTGTAGTCGAACCGGCCTCGGTCGCAGATCCAGCCCTCGTCGATGTCGTCGTTCTCGTGCGAGGTGACGCGCACGAGCTGGCCACGGCGCTGCCAGAGCGTCACGCTGCAGCCGACGGCGCACTTCGAGCACACCGACGCGGTGTGGGTCATGTCCCACGGCCGCGACTCGAAGCGCCACACACGAGAGGTCAGCGCGCCCACGGGGCAGAGGTCGATGATGTTGCCGCTGAAGATCGACTTCAATGGCTGCTCGAACTGGCTCGTGATGAACGACTGCACGCCGCGCTCGTCCGTCGTCAGTTCCTGCTCCCACGCGATCTCGTCGTAGTAGCGCGTGCAGCGGTAGCAGAGCACGCAGCGCTCGCGGTCGAGGGCGATCTTGTCCGAGAGCGGGATCGGCTTCTTGAAGTGCAGGCGCGGGCCGTCGATGCGGCTCGTCGGGTAGCCGTGGCGGAACGTGAAGTCCTGGAGCGGGCACTCGCCGCCCTTGTCGCAGACGGGGCAGTCGAGCGGGTGGTTGGCGAGCTCGAACTCGAGGATGTCGGCGCGGGCCTGCACGGCCATCGCGGTCTGGGTCTTCACCACCATGCCCTCGGCAACAGGCGTTGTGCACGCGGTCTGCGGGCGCGGCGGGCCGGGCGTCATCTCGACCAGGCACAGCCGGCACGCGCCGACAGGATCGAGCTTGTGGTGGTAGCAGAAGACCGGGATCTCGATACCGATGGTCTTGGCCGCCTCGACCACCAGCGTGCCGGCCGGCACGGCGATCTTGTGGCCGTCGATGGTCAGGTTGACGTCAGGCACTCGCCATGACCTTGCCGACGTTGCACTCGTGGCGGAGCGCGTGGTCCTCGTACTCCTCGCGGAAGTGGCGCAGGGTCGAGTCGATCACCCATCCGCCCGAGTCGCCGAGGCCGCACAGACAGCGGCCATTCTGCAGGCCGTCGGAGACGCGCTGCAGGATGTCGAGCTCGACCTGCGAGCCCTCGCCGGCGAGGATTCGCTCGTAAGTGCGCACGGCCCAGTCCTGCCCGATGCGGCATGGCGTGCACTTGCCGCAGGACTCGTGCGCGTAGAACTTGAGCAGCCGGTGGGCCGCGCGGACGACGCAGTGCGAGTCGTCCATGACGATCACACCGCCTGAACCGCCCATCGACCTGGCCGCAGCCAGCGCCTCCATGTCCGTGTGCGTGTCGAGCATCGACTCGGGCAGGACCGGCGCCGACGAGCCGCCCGGCCAGAAGACTTTGACGCGCCTGCCTTCGGGCGGGCCGCCGGCCAGCTCCATGATCACGTGGCGGAACGTCTGTCCGAGCTCGACCTCGTAGACGCCGGGGTTGCGCACGTTGCCGCTGACCGACATCAGGCGCGTGCCCGGCGACTTTTCGGTGCCGAGCTTCGCGTAGGCGGCGCCCCCGTTGTTGACGATCCACGGCACGGTGCAGAGCGTCTCGACGTTGTTGAGCAGCGTCGGCCGGCCCCACGCGCCCTTGACGGCGGGGAAGGGGGGACGCGAGCGTGGCTGGGCGCGCTTGCCTTCGAGCGACTCGAGGAGCGCCGTCTCCTCGCCGCAGATGTAAGCGCCATGGCCGCGGTACAGCCGGATGTCGAGCGGGTAGTCCTTGCCCAACGGCTTAGGCCCCACGTAGCCCTTGGCCCGGGCCTCCTCGATCGCCTCGTGGAGCATTCGGTAGGGCTCGTCGTACTCGCCGCGGATGTACACCCAGGCCTGGTTGGCGCCTACCGCGTAGGCGGCGATCAGAATGCCCTCGACCAGCAGGTGGGGCGAGTTCTCGAGGATGTAGCGGTCCTTGGAGGTTCCGGGCTCGGACTCGTCGGCGTTGATGACGACGTACTTGGGGCCGGGTGCGTCGCGGTTGATGAAGCCCCACTTCACCCCCGTTGCGAACCCGGCGCCGCCGCGGCCGCGTAGGCCGGAGGTCTTGACTTCGTTGGTGATGTCGGCGGGCGCCATGTCAACCAGCGCCTTGCGCAGGGCTGTGTAGCCGCCGGCCTTGGAGGAGTAGACCTCCAGCTTGTGCAGGTCGGGGGTGCCGAACCAGCGGGTGAGGATGTGATTGGGCTGGTCGCCATGAGAGCCGCGGAGCTCAGCCATCGGCGGCCTTCTTCTTCCTGGGAGCGCGCGGGCGCTCTGCGGTCACCTTCTTAGGGGTTGCAGCCTCCCTCTCCCCCTTGGGCTTTGCGGTCTCCCGCTTGGGCTTTGCAATCTCCCTCTCCCCCTCTGGGGAGAGGGCCGGGGTGAGGGGCGGCAAAGAAGAACGACGCTGGGCGATCAGGGCGTCGATCCTCTCGGCGGTCAGGTCGTAGTGGAAACGGTGGTCGAGGCGCATCATCGGTGCGAACTCGCAAGCACCGAGGCACTCGACCTCCTCGAAGCTGAAGAGCCCGTCCGCCGAGACCTGGTCGGCCCGCTCCACCCCGATCGAGCGCTTGACGTGGTCGACGATCTCGTTTGCCCCGCGGAGCATGCAGCTGAGGTTGGTGCACACGTAGAAGCGGTGCCTGCCGACGGGCTCGAGGTGGAACAGGGAGTAGAAGGTCGCTACCCCCTCGACGTAGCCCGGGTCGAGCTGCAGCGCCTCGGCGACCTCGGTCATCGCCTCCGGGGTCAGGTGGCCGAGCTCCTCCTGGGCGAGGTCGAGCGCGGGCATCACCGCTGAGCGGGGCTGGGGATACTTCGCGGGCAGCTCCTTGATCTCGTCCAGGACGTGCGCGGAGAGCGCGGTGTTCAAAGGGGTCCCCGCGGACTCACGCGGCACGCTCTGAGTCCGTGGGGAATTCACCGGTCCACGTCTCCGAGCACAGTGTCCGCGCTGCCGATGATCGCCACCATGTCCGCGACCATGTGGTTCAGCGCCATCCGCTCCAGGGGCTGGAGGTTGACGAAGGACGCGGAGCGAAACTTCACGCGGCGGGGCTTGTGTGTGCCGTCGCTGACGACATAGCACCCGTTCTCTCCGCGGCCCGACTCGACCGCCGCGTACGCGTCACCCACCGGGACCGTGTAGCCCTCGGTGAAGAGCTTGAAGTGGTGGATCACCGCCTCCATCGAGGTCTCGAGCTCCTCGCGCGGCGGCGGCAGGACCTTGCGGTCGTCGATGTTGACCGGTCCGTCCGGCAGCCGGTCGAGCGCCTGGCGCAAGATCTTGACCGACTCCCGCATCTCCTTGATGCGGACGAGGTAGCGGCCGTAGCAGTCGCTCAGGTCGGAGGTTGCGATCTCGAAGTCGTAGTTCTCGTAGCCGGAGTAAGGCATCGCCTTGCGGAGGTCCCACGCCACGCCCGAGCCGCGCAGCATCGGACCGGTGGCGCCGAGCACCTTCGCGTCCTCGGCCGGCAGCCGGCCGATGCCGATCGTCCGCGAGCGGAAGATCGGGTTCATGGTCAGCAGCGCCTCGTACTCGTCGATGTTGGCCGGCATCGCGTTGCAGAAGCGGTCGAGCATGTCGAGGAAGCGCGGCGTCGCGTCCGCCAGCACACCGCCTGGGCGGATGAAGGAGGTGTGCATGCGGAAGCCGGAGATCTCCTCGTTCATGTCGAGGATCGTGTCCCGCTCCCTAAAGCAGTACATGAGCATCGTCGAGGCGCCGAGCTCGATGCCGCTCGTGCCAAGCCACACCAGGTGCGAGGAGATGCGCGTGAGCTCGCACATGATCACCCGCAGGGCGTCGGCTCGCGGAGGCACGTCGACGCCGAGCAGCTTCTCCACCGCCAGCGCGTAGGAGAGGTTGTTGAACGGAGGCGACAGGTAGTCGTGGCGGTCGGTGACGACGACCACCTGCTGCCAGCGCAGGGCCTCGGCCTGCTTCTCGATCCCCGTGTGGAGGTAGCCGATCACAGGCTTGAGCCGCCTCACCTGCTCGCCGTCGAGGTCGACGATCAGGCGCAGCACACCATGCGTGGACGGATGGTGGGGGCCGAAGTTGATGGTCAGCAGCTCGCCGCCGAACGCGCCTTGCTCGCCGCTCCGGCTGACGGTCACACCCTGGCCGATGGTGCCGGTGTCGGTCATGCCCTCGGCGGTGGCGTCTGCCACACCTCGTGCTCCTCCGAGAACTCGACTACCTCGCCGCCGACCGGGTAGTCGCGGCGCAGGGGGTGCCCGACCCAGTCGTCAGGCATCAGGATCCGCGTGAGGTCGGGGTGATTGGTGAAGACGACGCCGAACATGTCGTAGGTCTCGCGCTCGTCCCAGTTCGCGGGTGGAAAGAGGTCGTGCACTGAGTCGATGCGCGGGGGGTCGCCGTCGAGAAAGGTCCGCACGCGGATCTGCTCGCGTGTCTCCATGTTGCGGAGCTGGTAGACGAGCTCGTACCGCCCGGGCCAGGTGGGCTTCGAGGAGTCGGCCAGGTGGTCGACGCAGGTCAGGAAGACGAGCAGGCGGTAGCCGTCGTCTCGCAGCCCCGAGAGAGCGGTGTGGATGCTGTCAGGCGCGACGCTGACCCACGCGTCGCCGGCGCTGACGCCCTTCTCAACGATCAGGGAGTCGGCGATCACTGCCGGGGGGTGATTCCCTGGGCCTTGATCCGCTCTTGCAGGATCATCAGCGCGTTCAGCAGGTCTTCCGGCCGCGGAGGGCAGCCCGGGATGTAGACGTCGACGGGCACGATCTTGTCCACCCCTTGCAGCAGGGCGTAGTTGTTGAACACGCCGCCGGTGGAGGCGCACGCGCCCATGGATATGACCCACTTGGGTTCGGGCATCTGGTCGTAGATGGTGCGCAGGATCGGCGCCATCTTCTGAGAGACGCGACCGGAGACGATCATCATGTCCGCCTGCCGCGGCGAGGCCCGCATGGCCTCGGAGCCGAAGCGGGCGATGTCGACGCCGGCGGTCGCGGTATGGATCATCTCGATGGCGCAGCAGGCGAGGCCGAACTGCAGCGGCCAGACGGAGTTGCCGCGACCCCAGCCGATGAGCTTGCCGAGCGTGGTCGTGAGGACGTTCTGTCCGAGCGACTCGGCGAGCGCCTCTACTCCCAATCCAGGCCTCCTTTACGCCAGATGTGGGCGAGGGCGACGAGCAGGATGCCGATGAAGACGAGCATCTCGATCAGCCCGAACCATCCCAGCTGCTTGAGCAGCACGGCCCACGGATAGAAGAAGACCGCCTCGACGTCGAAGATGATGAAGAGCATCGCCGTGAGGTAGAAGCGCACGCTCAGACGGCCCAGGGCAGGTGTGTCGGGGATGATCCCCGACTCGTAGGGCGCGAGCTTGCGCTTGTGGGGCTTGGAGGGGCCGAGGACGAAGCTGAGGGTGACCAACGCCCCGATCAGGCCTAGGACGATCAGGACGAAGATCAGAACTGGGACGTAGCTCTCGAGCAAGGCCTCTCCAACGACAAGCGGGCTTGCGGGAACGGGTTAATTCTAGGTTGGACTTGAGAAAGTCATAGCCCGCATCGAGCGAGGAGCTTTGGCGCCGGTCACGTGCGTTTTGCGCAAATGGCCCGCATCGGATGCCCTCAATACGTGCGTTTTGCGCAAAGGGCACCGATTCGACGGGAGTCTGAGGCTAGCGGTCCTTGCGCCGGTGCTCGATCTGGACGCCTCGCGACAGCGTGGCGTGGATTGGGCAGTACCGGTTGCACGCCATG
>VBEK01000015.1 GCA_005889135.1 Chloroflexota bacterium | reverse complement strand
AAAAGGCTCGGGCCGGGCGATTTCTCGACACCGGCACCGAGCTTGGCTGCGGGGGGTGAGGTCTAACTGAAAATGAGGTCGCTGTTCCTTTCTGAAGGCCCGCGCGCTTGTCGCGCAGTGAAAAGTTTGGCACGAAATCGCCGAACCCGTCTGTGTATCTCTGCATGATTTCACCGACAAAGTGCCTGCCCCACTCTTGAGATCCCAAGCCCCAACTTCGACAGAGTGACGAAACCGCGACTGCTTTTTGGTATGAGTCCGTTAGTCCCAGCACAACGCCTTGCAGAGATTGATCAGTTCGAGGGATGTGGCAGCCCGCCTCGGCGTGAGCCAGGCGACTGTGGCGCGCGCGGTGACCCGGGGCCTGCTGCGTCCGGCCCTGATCACCCCCGGCGGGCACCGCCGCTTCAACTCGGCTGACGTCGAGGTCTACGCGGCGAGCCTCCAGGACGAACCCGAAGGCGCCCGCCTGATCACCACCGGCGAGGCTGCGCGCCTGCTCGGCGTGAGCCAGCCGACCCTCAACCGCGCGGTACGCAGAGGCCGGCTGCGGCCGACCCTCACCACTCCCGGCGGCCACCGGCGCTTCGACAGCGCCGAGCTGAGCGCAGCCCTCTACTTCGAGGGGCCCGAATGAGCGGGCAGGGAGACGATCCCGCACATCTGAGCGGATCGCGCTCGGACGCCGAGCGCGGTCCCTCCGCAATCGCCTGGAGCGCGGTGCTCAACGCCGTCCTGGTCGCGGCGTTCGTGGTCGGCGCAATCCCGATCGTGGCCATCGCCCACGGGTTCGTCGAGCTGCTGCAGCAGTCGAAGATCCGCAGCGGCGCCGACTGGCTCGCCTACGGCTTCGCGTTCGCCGGCCTGTTCCTGGGCGCCGTCTTCTTCGCCTACGCGATCAAGTACTACCTGAGCACGGCGATGGTGCTGCTCACCACGCTGGTCTGGGCCGGACCGCGCGGCGGCAACGGCACCAGGCCCGGGAACGGTCACAACGGCCACATCAACGGCAACGGGAACGGCTATCACCTCGACCTCGGTTACCACCCCTTCGTCTCCGTGCACGTCGCGGCGTACAACGAGAAGCGCGTCATCGATCGATTGCTGACCGCGCTGTCGCAGCTCGAGTACCCCGAGTACGAGGTCGTGGTGGTCGACGACTCGAACGACGAATCGGTAGAGATCCTTCAGCGCTGGGTCGGGCGGCCGCGGTTCAAGATCCTGCACCGGAGCAGCCGCGCCGGCTACAAAGGAGGCGCGCTGCGCGAGGCGCTCATGCTCATGGACCCGCGCACCGAGTACGTCGTCGTCTTCGACGCCGACTCGGTGCCTTTCCCGGATTCGATCGAGCGCCTTCTCCCGCTGTTCTATCGCGTCAGCGACGGCACGGCCAACCGCCGGTTCGCCGATGCGTTCGGCCGGACAGACGCGTCGTCGGAGCCGGGACAGATCAGGCGCCGCGCCGAGGTGGCCGCGGTGCAGAGCTACCAGTGGCACGTCCTGAACAAGTCCGAGAGCTGGCTGACCGGAGCCGTGCGCGCCGAGTACTCGGGCAGCTACATGATCGAGCGGCCATTTCAGGACGCGATCGGCGCGCTGAAGATGATCGCCGGCACGGCGTACATGATCCGCGCGGACGTGCTGCGCGAGGTCGGGTGGGGCACGAGCATCACCGAGGACTGGGAGCTGACGCTCAAGCTCTACGCGCGGGGCTGGAAAGTCGTCTACACGCCCTGGGCCGAGACGCCCGCCGAGTGCGTCAGCACCTTCGCGCGGCTCGCACGCCAGCGCATGCGCTGGGCCGAGGGGCACACACACAACGTGCGCGAGTGGTTTGGGGCGATCATGCGCTCGCCCCACGTCACGCCGCTGGAGAAGCTCGAGTTCCTGTACGACTCGACGTACTACCTCCAGGCCGCGCTCTTCGTCGTCGGCTCGCTCAGCTGGCTCGTCTCCGAGCTCATCTTCCACACGCACGTGCCGGGATGGACCGCGGTGCTGGGGTGGTCGCTGCTGTTCTCCAACGTCTTCGCCCTGCCCTTGATGAACCTCGGCGGCTTGATCCTCGAGGAGGCGCCGGCGCGCGACGCCCAGGGGGTGCTCGGCGCCGTGGCGCTGTCGTGGGCGCTCGTGCCGTTCCAGGCGTGGGCGGCGTTCAAAGGCCTGGTCAGCAAGGACGAGGGGCCGTGGTTCCGCACCCCCAAGACCGGCCGCGTCACCGATCAAGTGCGCCACCTCCGGCGGCTGTACATGCTGCGGCGCTGGCTGCTCGGGCGGCGGCCGTCGCACCGCCCGGCCCCGCCCCTCGCGCCGGCCCCCGTCTACAGGGCGACCCGGCGCTCGCGCCTGCTTGGCTGGCTCGCGATCGGCGTGCTCGTGATCATCTTCGGCGGACTTGCGGCGCTCTCCCTCCACGCACCGACCGTCAGCGCCGCGGGCAACCCGCTGTACCTGCACGGCAGCGGCACGGCGCCAGGTTGCACCGCGAGCACCATCGACGCCAGCGCCGGCGCCAGGGCGACGCCGTGCGCCATCCAGTCGCAGGCGGGCGGCGTGACGGCCACCTGGGCATGGACGGGACTGCCGGCGCAGACCGTGGCCGCCGGCGTATGGACGTTCACGCTTTACTGGAGCGGCGGCTCAGGCTCGACCAGCGACACGGTGAGCATCGCGGCCGGCGTCTCCGCCACCGCAAGCTGCGCCGGGTTCGTGGCCACGATCCCAAGCGTCGGGACGTGGACGGCGGACTACGGCGCGAGCACGGCCAACGCGACGAGCCCCCTGGCCGTCAACACGAGCGCAAGCCAGCTGCCGCTGGTGATCCCTCCCGGCGGCTCGCTGTGCCTGTCGGTCACCCTCACCCATAACACGGGCGGCAAGCCGTCGATGCTTTACGACGCCAGCTTCGCCTCCGGCGGCGCCACCAGCTTCGTGCCGCCGAGCATCGTCGTCCCCGAAGGGTTGCTTGGTGTCGCCGGTCTCGCCTTGCTGGTGCCTCTGTTCGCGAGGCGCCTGGTCAGGAGGCGCGCATGAGGACCCGGGAACGGGATGTCAACCTCACGCTCATCGCGCTGACCTGCGCGCTCCTGATGGTCCTCCCGCTGGTGACGACGTTTGACGATCTGCTGACCGCGTGGGCGATGGGCCTCGGCGCGAACAACCCGCTGCAGGCGATCGTGCCGGCGGAGTCGCGGATGGTCGTCAGCATGCTCGGGCTGCTCGGAGTGCACGCGGCGGCTTCCGGAAGCCACCTCGTCGTCTGGGACGCATCCGGCTCGATGCATACGCTCTTCATCTCCTGGAACTGCATCGGCTGGCAGAGCCTCGTCCTGTTGGGGATAAGCCTCGCCTCCGGGCTGCGGGGCGGACACTCGCTGGAGGCGCGCGCACAGGTCATGGTGATCGGCGTCGCCGGGACGATGTTGTTGAATCTCCTGCGCGTGACGATGGTGGCCCTGATCGCGGCATGGTGGGGAGTCGCCCCGGCGATCCTCTTCCACGACTACGGCGGCACGATTCTCTTCGCTGGCTTCCTGTTCGGGTTCTGGGCCTTTGCCCAGCGCTGGATCCTCGAGCCGGCCACCGCTGAGGTCGCCGCGTGAACCGCTGGGTGCGCTTGGGTCTCCAGACCGCCTTCGGGCTCGCGCTGCTCTACCTGTGGCTTCGCACCGTCTCCCTGCCCGAGATCGCCGCCCACGCGCGCGTGCACAGCTGGTGGGCGGTGGCGGTGATGATCGTCCTCTTCCTGCTGACGAGCGTGATCCGCGCCCGGCGCTGGCTTTTGCTGCTCCGGCCGCTGGCCCCTGTCGGGATGGTGCGGGCGTTCGCAATGAACGCAGCGGCCGGGTTGCTGAACTACGTGCTTCCCATACGCTCCGGCGACGCCGCCCGAGCGTGGTGGCTCTGGCGCCGCCACCGCATCCCCGCAGGATCGGCGCTGGCGACCATCGTCATCGACAAGGCGTGCGACCTGGCGGCGGTGGCCGTGGTGCTTGCAGCGCTGACGGTCTTTGCGCTGACGGGCGCGATGAGCGCGCCCCGCGGCCTCGTGGGTGCCGCTGCGCTCGCGATCGCGCTGCTGGCGGCGGTGCTCGGGACGGCACTCGTCGGCCCACGCTTGGCCCGTTCTGCTCCCGCGCGGCGGCTCCTACCGGGCCGGTTCGCGTCGGCGCTCGCCGGGCAAGCCTTCGCGTTCCGCGCCGGCGCGCGAGGCCTGTGGACGCCGCAGCTCGCCGCGCGCCTGGCCGGGCTCACGGCGCTGGCGCTGGTGATCGACGCCTTCAACTTCACGCTGCTCTTTGTCGCGGTCGGGATCGACGTACCGGCGCTGAAGGCGATGGCCGCCTACCCGGCGCTGCTCCTGTCATTCGCCGTCCCCGCCGGACCCGGCTACGTGGGCAACCTCGAGGTCGCGGGCTCGCTAGTGCTCGGCGGCGGGCTGGGGCTCGCGCCGGCGGTAGCCGCAGGCGCGATCGTCCTCTACCACGCGATCACCGCGGCCAACGCGCTCGCGCTTGGGGCGCTGAGCTTCTTCCTGGTCGGAGGGCGGCGCAAGGCGCGCGTCGGAGCGCCGAGGCGCATCGCCGTCTTCCACTGCGGCTTCACCTACGCGGGCGGAGGTGAGAGGCTCGTCATCGAGGAGGTGCTCGGGCTGCGCCGGCGCGGCTACGAGGTCGAGTGCTACGCGCCGACCGTGGACGCGTCTCGCTGCTACCCCGACCTGATCGGCGAGGTGCGCGTGAGGACGTTCTTGCCTCAGCTCCCGCGCTGGTTTCCATACCGCGAGGCCGTGCAGATGGCGGCGACGTCACTGCTCATGCCGCTCTACGCTTGGCGCTTCCGCGGGGTCGATGCCATCGTCGGCTGCAACCAGCCGAGCGCGTGGATCGCGTGGTGGGCCGCGCGGTTGATGGACGTGCCCTACGTCGTCTATCTCAACCAGCCCAACCGCCTCGTCTACCCGCGCAACATCGACCGCCAGACAGGCTGGGTCTCGAACGCCGACTACCGCCTGCTGGCCGCGATCGTGCTGCGCGCGACGCGTTTTGTCGCGTGGGCCGACCGGCGCTCGGTGCAGGAGGCGGATCAGCTCCTGGTCAACGGCAACTACATCGGCGACATCATCCGCACGACCTACCGCCGCGACGCGGTCGATTGCCCGGCGGGGTGCCACGTCGCGCCGTCGGGGTTCCCGCTGCCGGTCGAGGCGCGCTTCTCCGGCGGCCTGACCATCAACGGTTACCCGATTCGCCGGCCGTACGTGCTGCTGACCAACCGCCACTACCCGCAGAAGCGGTTCGACCTGGCGATACGGGCCATGGCCGAGGTGCGCAAGAGGCACCCGCGCGCGCAGCTCGTGATCCCTGGCCCGGCGACCTCGCACACCGCCTCGCTGCGATCGCTCGTCAAGGAGCTCGGTATGGAGGACGCGATCCTCTTCCTTGGTCCGATCAGCGAGCAGGAGCTGCAGACGCTGTACGAGGGCGCCGCGGTTTATGTCTACCCGGCGCCCGAGGAAGACTTCGGCATGGGCGTGATCGAGTCGATGGCCAAAGGAGTGCCGGTCGTGGCCTGGAACCAGGCCGGGCCGACCGTCACCGTGGCGCCGGACACCGGCCACCTTGCCGAGCCGCTCGACGTCGGGGACTACGCCGGCGGGATCATCCGACTGCTGGACAGCCGCGAGCAGAACCAGGCGACCGGTGAGCGCGCCTTCCAGTGGGCCCGCAAGTTCGACTGGGAGCGGCACGTCGACACCATCGAGCGCGAGGTGCTCGCGGTCGCGCGCAGCCACGTGCAGCTGCAGCTGGAAGCCGCGACGGCGTCGGCGTGAAACTCCTGCCGAGGCTCCTCGCCGAGGAAGACGAGGAGGTCGAGGCACCCGAGCCCGAGGAGCCTCAGAACGCTTTGGTTCGACCGCACTGGGCGTGGACGCCCGCGATCGCGGCGCTGGCCGCGGCGCCTCGGCTGCTCTACCTTTTCGTGTTCACCGACCCGGAGAACCCGGGCGTGCGCCGCTATGGCGACGTCTGGCACCACTGGCAGATCGCGTACCTGACCAAGGAGATCGGCCTTGGCGCGCCGGACGGTCCGCGCCTGTGGGACCTCAAGGGACTCGACTACTTCTGGGGCATCCTCCATCCCATGCTGATGGTCGCCATCTTCGATGTCACCGGCTCGATCGACATCGTGCTGAACCGCCTGGTCAGCCTGGCGTTCGGCGTGCTCGTCGTCCTGCTTGTGTTCCACATCTGCCGCCGCCACTGGGGCACGCACGTGGCCATGGGCGCGGCTCTCATCGCCTCGTTCCTGCCCACGAGCGTCATGAACGACGCGTCGGGCATGCTCGAGCCGCTCGGCGTCGCGCTGTGCCTGGCCGGGCTGGTCGCGTGGCCCCGCCACGGCCTCTGGTCCGGGCTCGCGCTCGGCCTGGCGACGATGGCTCGGGCCGAAGCCTGGATCTTCGGCCTGGGCATGGTCGTCGCGGCCTTCTTCAAGAAGGACGGCTGGCAGCAGCGCATCCCACTCGTCGCTGGATTCGCTGCCGTGATGCTTTTGTACGTCAAGGTCCTCGCCGACAAGACCGGCAACCCGATCTACCCCCTGTGGTGGAACTTCTTCGCCAACGCGGTCGGCAGATGGGAGTTCACGCCTGTCAGCGCTAGCCAGGCGTCGGTCAGGCCGGTGCTCGGCGCGCTCCTGGCGATGGCGGTCGCCGGGTTGGCGTGGAGCCTTCTAAGGCGACCCCCTTCCTACATGTTCCTCAGCTTCGGTTTCGGCTACTGGGTCTTCGTGGCGGGGATGCTCGGATTCACGTCGTACCTGGCGAGCTGGGTGTGGTGGATGCCGATCACGAGGGTGTTCGCCTTTCCGTATGTGTTCGCGGGCGCGCTGCTGGCGGCCGTCGCGCTGTGGTGGGCGCCTCGGCGCTTCGGTCCTCGCGTACTCCCCGTGGGTTGGAGCGTCGTAGCCGTCGCCCTCCTTGCGAGTCAGCTGGCGTGGATTCCCATCCAGCAGGTGTTCGGTCCGTCGGAGGCGGAGTGGCTCGCCATCAAGGCCGAGAGCGTCCAGCTTGGTGCCTGGTACAGCACGCCGCCGTACGCGGGACACTCGCTCGCGGTGCCGGAAGACCGGCCGGACGTCACTTACGCGATGGCGCGCTTTGGCGGCGTCGAGGGCAAGCACCTGATCAGTGAGATGTACGCTCCCGCCCGACCGGACGCGTGCTGGTTCGCCAAGACCGACGTCCGCATCGTCGCCGTCGACGCCGCCCACAGCGCGATGCTCGAGGACAACCCGTCATGGTTCACTCACATCGGCACGATGGGCGAGGCGCACTGGGAGGTCTACGGCGTGAACTCTCCTCCCTGCGACGCCGCCGCATAGGCGAGCCACTGGCGCCCGCCACCTCCTTCGACTACGAGGCCAAGCGCTGGGGCGCGGCGCCGCTGCGGCCGCGGCCGTGGTTCATGAACGGCCTCAAGCTGCGCTATCTGCTGGAGGACCTGTCACCGGTCCAGGGGCGGGTCCTCGACGTCGGGTGCGGGGTGGGGCAGGTGGCGAAGGCGGTCAAGCGCGAGCGGCCCGACCTCGAGGTGCACGCGTGCGACGTGAGCCGCTCGGCGATCGCGGCCGCAAGCGCGGCGGCGCAGGGAGTCGACTTCCGGCTGGCGACGGCCGAGCGCCTCCCGTTCGCGGACGGCGAGCTCGACCACGTGTGGATCTTCGACGTCCTCGAGCACGTCGACGACCCGGAGCTGGTGCTGCGCGAGGTGGCGCGGGTGCTGAAGCCGGGCGGCGGCTTTCACATCGTCCTGCCGCTCGAGGGCCAGCCGCGCACCCTGTACCGCCTGGTCGGCGCGGGCACGCGATGGACGGCGAAGATGCGCCACGGCGGCCACGTCCAGCTGTTCGCCGCCGAGCGGTTCCGGGCCATGGCCTCGGCGTGCGGGCTGCCGGTGCGGCGGACGCGGTGGAGCTACCACCTGACGCTGCAGGTCCTCGACCTCTTGTACTTCACGTGGCTGGACTTGCGAGGTCCAGTGAGCGGTTCGGTTGAAGACATGTCGGTGGCGCGCGGCGGCGTGATGGGCGGGCTGATGCGGGCCGCGAGCAGGGCGGTGGCGACGACGGCGTGGGGCGAGGCCCGGCTGCTCCGGCGCCTGCCCGGCGGCTGCGGTCATTTCTCCTGCGTGCGGGCCGGCTAGCAAGACCGCGAGCGCCGGCAGTCGCGTGCAATCCAACACCGCGAAAGCCGCGAGTGCCGGGGCGGCTATCCGCCCTTTTGTCGCTCAGTTGACGGACTCGGCCCAGGCGATCAGGTCGCGCAGGCCGTGGTCGAAGTCGAACTTCGGCTCCCAGCCGAGGTCCCGCTTGGCTTTAGTGATGTCGCTGACGTAGTAGGCCTGGTCGCCCTCCCTCCAGTCCGCGAACTTGTACTCCGGCTTCTTGCCCGTCAGCTCGCCGATCTGGTCGATCACCTCGAGCAGGTTGCGCTGGTTTTCCGGCCCGCCGCCGACGTTGTAGACCTCGCCGCGCGTGATCCCGATCTTGTCGATGACGATGGAGTAGAGCGCGCTGAGGTCCCGGGCGTCGAGAAGGTCGCGCACCTGCGTGCCGTCGCCGTAGATCGTCAGGCCACGGTCCTTGAGGATCGAGTGCACGAAGTGGGCGACCCAACCCTGGTCTTCGGTGCCGTACTGGTGCGCGCCGTAGATGCAGCTCTGGCGCAGGACGACCGTGTTCATGTCGAAGCAGCGCGCGTAGTCGCGCACGTACTGGTCGGCGGCGCCCTTGCTGCACCCGTAGGGGCTGTGAAAGTCGAGTGGCTGGGTTTCTTTACAGGCTGAGTTGTTTTTGTCGAGCTTTCCGTAGACCTTGTTCGTCGATGAGAAGACGAACGGTGCGTCGTGGTTGTGAGCTCGCACGGCCTCGAGCATGTTGAGCGTGCCGCGAGCGTTGACGTCGAAGTCCGTGTCGGGGTCGACGAGCGACGTCGTCACCGCCACCTGCCCGGCAAGGTGGAGGACGGCGTCCTGGTCGCGCACGTGCTCGGCGAGCGCGCTGGCGTTCCTTACGTCCTCTTTGATGAAGGTGACCCGGTTGGGGTACCGGGTGATCAGCCACTTCAGGTTGCGCTCGGTGCCCGGCCGGCTCAAGTTGTCGAGCAGGGTGACGTGCCAGCCCTCCTTGATCAGGTGGGCAGCAGCGTTGACGCCGAGGAAGCCGGCTCCGCCGCTGATGAGCACGCGGCGCTCGGGGCCGTCGCCTAGCCGCTCCACCCTCTCCTTGACGTACCGGGCGTTGGGGTCCATCGCGGCGGATACGTTAGCCGGTCGAAATGCCTCTGAAGAAGGCGATCGCTACGATCCAGGACGCGCCCGCCAGGACGAGGGCCTCGCGCCGGGCGTCGTTGCCGCGCGAGTAGGCGTACGCGCCGGGGATGAACAGGGTGGCGAAGGCGCCGTAGACCATGTGCAGGATCCCCTCCCGTGCGTTGCCGCCGGCGAGGAGCGAGGCGACGCCGAGCAGGCCCTGGACAGGGACGATGACAGCCAGGATCAGGTAGGTCGAGCGAAAGCCGCCGGACACGGCCTGGTTGCGAAAGTAGTGGTACGCGCCCCACAGTCCGAGCACGACCGCGAAGACGACCAGGACGCGGGCGCCGAGGCCGTGAAGGTAGGCGAACGTCGCGAGCAATCAGGACCTGGAAGAGAGGCGGGCGATGTGCTCGCGGAAGTAGTCGACCGTCAGCCGGAGCCCCTCCTCGAGGAGGATCTGCGGCCGCCAGGCCAGCTGCTCCGCCGCGCGCGTGTTGTCGAGGGCGATGCGGTAGACGTCCCCCTTGCGCGGCGGCCCGAAACGCGGCTCGTGCCTGTACTCGGTGAGCAGCGCGAGCTTGCGAAACAGGTCGTTGACCGAGACCGGGATCCCGGTGCTGACGTGGTATGTGCCGCCGTCGCCCTTGTCCAGGGCGGCGATGTTGGCGGTCGCGACGTCGCCAACGTGCAGCATGTCGCGCGACTGGTCGCCGGTGCCGTCGATCGTCACCGGCTTGTCCTCGACCATCCGGCTGGCGAAGATCGCGACCACGCGGCCCTCCTCTGCGGCGAAGTCCTGGCGGGCGCCGTAGATGTTGGCGTAGCGCAGGGTCGTGAAAGTCAGGCCGAAGGTCCGCTCGAACATGGCGAGGTACTGCTCGAAGGCGAACTTGCTCGTGCCGTAGGGCGACAGAGGGCGGATCGGGTGGTCCTCGTCGGCGGGCACCACGTCCGGCTCGCCGTACAGCGCTCCGCCGGTCGAGCTGAAGATGATCTTGCGCACGCCGTTGTCCACTCCCGCGCGCAGGACGTTGAGCCCGCCCACGACGTTCACGTGCGCGTCGTATCCGGGATCCGCGACCGACTTCGGGACCTCGGACTGCGCCGCGTGGTGGTTGACGACCTCGGGCCGGAAGGCCGCCACCGCCCCCTGCACCTTGTCCAGATCGCGCACGTCGGCCCTGAAGAGACGCGCGTCGGGCGTCACGTTCTCCTCGCGGCCAGTGCTGAGGTTGTCGAGCACCGCCACCTCGTGCCCGGCGGCGACATAGGCGTCGACGACATGTGAGCCTATGAATCCGGCCCCGCCGGTGACGAGAATCTTCACGGGTCGTGACTGTACTCGAAGTCGAAGTCGTGAAGGCCCGGCAGGCCGGGCCCCGGGCGACGTTCGTGCGCCGGGTGCTGCTGCGGGCGACGGAGGTTCCAGAAGTGGCGGCGCGCCTGCCCGAGCCAAGCAGCTCCGTGGCCGTCCGGCTCACCTCCGACGAGGAGCTCGCGCGGCTCAACCGCACCTTCGCCGGCGAGGACCGCGCCACCGACGTGCTCTCGTTCGCGGGCGAGGGCACCCACCTAGGCGACGTGGCCATCTCGTGGCCTGCCGTGGTGCGCCAGGCCGAGGAGTACGGACACGACGCCGAGACCGAGCTCGCGCTGCTGGCCGTGCACGGGCTGCTGCACCTCCTCGGCTGGGACCACGCGTCCGCGAATGAGCGGAGGGAGATGACGCGCCTGACGGTGGCCGCGCTCGAACGCTCGCGGATCAGGCTGGCGCCGCGGCGGCTCTAAGCTTGAGCTCGCGACATGGTCTGCGGCGCTCGCCGCGGGCCTTTCCACGTCTCCATGCACATGCAAGCAAGAGCTGAGCGTCTGATCGTCGGCCTGGGCAACCCCGAGTCGGAATACGCCGACACGCGGCACAACCTCGGGTTCGCCTGCGTGCGCGAGCTGGCCCGGCGCTTCGACGTGCGCGTCGACAAGCGGCGATGGCAATCGCTTGTCGGGCGCGTCGAGTCGCGGGGCGTATGGCTGGTCATGCCGCAGACGTACATGAACCTCTCCGGCGAGGCGGTGACGAAGGCGATGAAGGACACCGGGATCGCCGCCGCCGACACCTGGGTGGTCTACGACGAGCTCGACCTGCCGCTGTGCCGGATGCGAATCCGTCTCGGCGGGTCGGGCGCCGGCCACAACGGCGTGCGCTCGATCATCGCGGCGCTCGGCACGGACGAGTTCGTGCGGTTCCGCGTCGGCATCGGCAAGCCGGCCCGGAAGTCCTCCTCGTCGGGCGTCCATTACGTGCTCGGGCGCTTCACCAAGGCCGAGGCCGGGCGGCTGCCGGGGGTGATCAGCGGCGTCGCTGACGCGGTCGAGCTGGCGCTCGACGCAGGTCTCGAGCGGGCCATGGATCGCTACAACCGCGCCGGCGCGCTCGGCTGCGAGGAGCTGTCATGACCGCGCTCTGGAAGGAAGTCATCGCGTCGGAGGCCCGGCTCGCCCGCTGGGTCGAGCGCGGCGGGGGCGAGCTCAACGTGGCCAGGCTGCCCCGTCCCGCGTGGCCGATCGTTGCCGGCTCCATCGCCCGAGGCTTGGCCGCCCGCGGCAGGCAGCTGCTGATCCTCGTCCCCGGCCCGGACAGGTTCGCCGGCGAGCTGCGCCTGTGGCTCGCGGGCAACCCGCCCACGTACGTGTTCGCCGAGGTCGCCGTCTCGTTCCTGGACCGGCCGCCCGCGTTCGACGAGTCGGTGAACCGCCGGCTGGAAGCACTCGTGGCTCTGAGCGAGGGCGAACCGGCCGTGGTCGTGACGTCGAGACGGGCGACGACCCGGCAGACGATCTCGCGCCGCGACCTGGTCGAGACCACGGTGGTGCTGCGTCCGGGCGAGGGGCCGGATCCCGTGGCGGTCGCCGGCCGCCTGATCGAGCTCGGCTACACCCGCGAGCCGCTGGTCGAGCAGCACGGCCAGTTCTCGCTCCGGGGCGGGATCCTCGACGTCTTCCCGGCGGCGGCTGACGCGCCCGTGCGAGCGGAGTGGTCCGGGGACGCCGTCGAGACCCTCCGCCTTTTCGACCCGGAGAACCAGCGGTCCGTGATGGCGATCCCAGACGCCGTGATCCGGACGGGACGCGAGCTGCTCATCGGTCCGGACCGCGGCGCCGCCGCAGTCGAACGGCTGCATGGGACCGTCTCCCTGGACACGCTGCGCGGCGACGTGCTCAGCGAGTGGGAGGACGAGCTGACCCGGCTTGGCGCGGGGGCGGCGTTCGCCGGGGTCGAGTTCTACGCCGCCTATCTGGACCCCTCGCGCCCCTCGCTGCTGGACCACGTCCCCCCGGATGCGGTCATCCTCGACTTCGAGCCGCGGCGACAGCTCACCGACGCCCGGACGCTGCTGGACGAGACGTCCATGCTGGCCGCCGCCGAGGCGGGAGGCGGGGAGCTGCCGCGCGAGTTCGTCCTGCCGACCGTCGAGCACCTCGACGACTTCGGCACCAGGCCGCGCCTGGCGGTGACCGCGGGCGAGGGAGATGGCGACGCGGTGGACCTGGGATGGTTCGAGGGCGAGCCCCTGGTCGGCCAGCCCCGGGCGCTCGCCGGCTTTGCCGCCCGCGCCGACGCGGCCGCGGTCGTGTTCGCCACCGAGCAGGACGAGCGGGTGCGCGCGCTGCTCGACGAGGCGGGGGTCACGCCACCCTTGAAGGAGGTCGAGCTCGACCTCGACATGGACCTGGCGCCTGGCCTCGAGCGCGCGGCCGTCGACCTGGGCGCCGGATGGGCGCAACCGGCGCTGAGGCTCTTCGTCGCCACCGACGCGGAGCTCTTCGGTCGGGTGCGGCGTCCCTCGCGCGGCGGCCGCGCCCGGACGCGGGCGGCGGACCTCACCCGCGAGTTCACCCTCGACTTCGCGCCGGACGAGCTGGTCGTGCATGTCGACCACGGCATCGCGCGCTTCAAGGGCATGCGCCTGATCGAGTCCGAGGGCGCGCACCGCGAATACCTCGAGCTCGAGTACGCGGAGGGCGACCGGCTCTTCGTGCCCGTGGAAAACCTGGACCGGGTGCAGAAGTACCTCGGCGGCGAGGGCGCCCCGACGCTGCATCGCCTCGGCACCTCGGACTGGACCCGCGCGCGAGGCCGCGCACGGAAGGTCGTGCAGGACGTGGCCGAGGAGCTGCTGAAGATCTACTCCCTGCGCGAGGCGCGGCCGGGCATCGCGTTCGCGCCCGACACCGCGTGGCAGCAGGAGCTCGAGTCGACATTTCCTTATGAAGAGACGCCGGACCAGGTGGCGGCCCTGGCCGAGATCAAGGCCGATATGGAGTCGGACCGCCCGATGGACCGCCTGCTGTGCGGCGACGTCGGCTTCGGCAAGACCGAGCTCGCGCTGCGGGCGGCGTTCAAGGCGGCGATGAGCGGCAAGCAGGTGGCAGTCCTCGCGCCGACGACGGTGCTCGCGCAGCAGCACTTCCACGTCTTCCGCGAACGGCTGAAAAACTTCCCCGTGGTGGTCGAGATGCTTTCCAGGTTCGTCGACGACGAGGCGCAGGCGCGCACGGTCGAGGGCTTGAAGAGCGGGCACGTCGACATCGTGGTCGGCACGCACCGGCTGCTCCAGCGCGATGTCCGCTTCAAGCGCCTGGGACTTCTCGTCGTCGACGAGGAGCACCGGTTCGGCGTCATGCAGAAGGAGCGCCTGAAGAAGCTGAGGGCGCAGCTCGACGTGCTGTCCCTGTCGGCGACGCCAATCCCGCGCACGCTGCACATGGCCGTCGGCGGCATCCGCGACATGAGCGTCATCCAGACGCCGCCCGAAGAGCGCCAGCCGATCAAGACCTACGTCACCGCCGACGACGACGGGCTGATCCACGAGGCGATCAGCCGCGAGCTGGGCCGGGGCGGCCAGGTCTACTACGTGCACAACCGCGTGCGCACGATCCAGAAGGCGGCAGAGCGCGTGCGCCGCCTGATGCCGGAGGCCCGCGTCGCGGTGGGCCACGGCCAGATGTCCGAGGACGAGCTGGCGACCGTGATGGTGGACTTCGAGTCGGGCAAGTACGACGTGCTGGTGTGTACGACGATCATCGAGTCGGGCCTCGACATCCCGAACGTGAACACGATCATCGTCGAGCGCTCTGACCGCTTCGGCCTGGCCCAGCTCTATCAGCTGCGCGGCCGCGTCGGACGCTCGGGTCGGCGGGCGTACGCATACTTCCTGTACGACCCGCGGCGGTCGCTGACCGAGGAGGCGGACAAGAGGCTGGACGTCATCTCCGGCCTGCACGAGCTCGGCCAGGGCTTCAAGATCGCGCTCCGCGACCTCGAGATCCGCGGCGCCGGCAACCTGCTGGGCACCGAGCAGCACGGCGCGATCGCCGCGGTCGGGTTCGAGATGTACCTGCAGATGCTGCAGGGCGCGGTCAACAAGCTGCGGACGGGTTCCGACGAAACCGCGATCGCCGACGTGCTCTCGACGGCGGAGATGAACCTCGACCTGCCGCTCGACCACTTCATCCCGCGCTCCTACATCCGCGACGAGAAGCTGCGCCTGGCTGCGTACCGGCAGCTCGCGAACGCAGAGGACGAGGAGGAGCTGGACTCGATGCTGCGCTCGCTGCGCGACCGCTACGGCACCGCGCCCGCGCAGCTCGACAACCTGGCTTACTCGCTGCGCGTCAAGCTGCGCGGCCAGCGCATGGGTCTGCGCGGCGTCATCGCGGAGGGCCACGACATCGTCATCCGCGTCGATCCGCAGAGGCTGCTCGACGTGGAGGAGCTCTCGCGGCGGATGGCGGGCAGGATCGCCGTCGGGCCGAACCGGATCAAGATGCGACGCAAGGGCGAGGGCTGGCAGGCCGACCTGATGACCTTGCTCAACGAGATGACCGCCCTCTACGAAGCCGGCCGCGGCGCCGCGGTAATGTCTCGCCCGTGACGGAAAAGCCTTTCTCGGAGGGGGTCGCGGCCATCTTCGAGGTCGTGCACCGCCTGCGCGCGCCGGATGGCTGCCCGTGGGACCGGGAGCAGACGCACGAGTCGCTCCGGCCGTACCTGCTCGAGGAGACCTACGAGCTGCTCGAGGCCATCGACTCCGGCCAGGAGGCCAAGATGATGGAGGAGCTCGGCGACCTCCTGCTCCAGGTCGCGATGCACGCCGAGATCGCCGCCCAGGAAGGCCGCTTCGACGCGGCCAGGGTGTCGGAGGCGGTGGCGGCGAAGATGGTCAAGCGCCACCCGCATGTATTCGGGGACGCGTCGGCGGCGAACGCCGACGAGGTCCTGCGCAACTGGGAGCACCAGAAGATGCGCGAGTCGCGCGATGCCGGCAGCGAAGAGTCAGTCGTCGACCGTGTGCCGGAGACGCTGCCCGCGCTCGCGTGGACCCTGGGCCTGCAGAAGCGCGCGGCGCGCGTGGGTTTCGACTTCGCGTCGCCGCCCGCCGCGGCGGCTTCGGTGGCCGAGGAAGCGGGCGAGCTCGCCACGGAGAGCGACCGCGACCGCGTGTTCGAGGAGATGGGCGATCTGCTGTTCGCGATCGTCTCCCTGGCCCGGACGTTGAAGGTGAATCCGGAGGACGCGCTGAGGGTCGCGGGCCAGCGGTTCCGCAAGCGCTTCGCGGCCGCGGAGGCCACACTGCGCGCCGAAGGTAGGAGTTTCAACGACCTCGACGAGGCGGAGAAGCTTCGCGTTTGGGAGCAGTCGCGCTAGGACGCGTTTGTTATAGTCGGCGCCTCCGCCGTCCTTCACAACACAACGTCGCAGCATGAGACACACCAGAGCCTTGACCGTCGCGGGCACCGTGCGCACGAACACGTTCGGCGTGCGCCAGGTCGTCGTCCTTGTCGCCATCGTCGGCGCTCTGGCGTGGGGCGGGGTGGCCTTCGCGCAGGAGGCTTTCATCAGCCACGGCCTAAGTCAGCAGGTGAAGGAGCTGCGCCGCCAGAACGCCGAGATCGCGGCTCAGAACGCCGGCTACAAGAAGGACGTGCAGGCCTTGCAGTCGGGCACCGCGAACGAGGAAGAGGCGCGGCGCAACGGCTACGCGAGGCCGGACGAGAAGACGTACCTGGTCACCACCGCGCCCTCGCCGACCCCGCCGGCCCATCGCTGAGCGGCGGGTATACTCGTAGACGCGGAGTGGAGCAGCGGCAGCTCGTCGGGCTCATAACCCGAAGGTCGTCGGTTCGAATCCGACCTCCGCAACCATCTTCCTGGTCACCCCAAGCGCGTGACTGTGAGCACGTCCGAAAAATCGTCCGTCCACACTGGAAACTGAGGATTCCCCGCCATCACTTTCCAACCTGGGCGTGCAGGTATATCGCCAAGGTCACGAGGATCCGCTGCCATCAGCACCCACGACGACTTGAACTTGCCCATCGCAGCCTCTGCGGGTGTCACGTCGATGTCGGTACGCAAGTAAGCCGTGAGGGAGATGGACGCCGCGCCGCTGGCCAGGACCGAGG
>VBEK01000014.1:2567-19536 GCA_005889135.1 Chloroflexota bacterium | reverse complement strand
GTGATGCCGAGGCGGCTCAGCCGGTGGTGGAACGCGTGTCTCCCGGACCGCGCGGTGAGGACGATCCTGGAGTCGGCGAGGCCGACGTCCTCGGGCTTCATGATCTCGTAGTTCAGGCGGTCCTTCAGCACGCCGTCCTGATGGATGCCCGAGGCATGCGCGAACGCATTCGCGCCGACTACTGCCTTGTTCGGCTGCACAGGCGTCCCGGTCAGCTCGGAGACGAGGCGCGACGCGCGCGTGATCTCGGTGGTCTCCACTCCGCACTCGAAGCCCAGCTTCGCCTGCCGGACCTTGAGCAGCATCACGACCTCTTCGAGGGAGGTGTTGCCGGCGCGCTCGCCGATGCCGTTGATCGTGCACTCGACGCGGCGCGCACCCGCCTCGATCGCCGCCAGCGTGTTGGCGACCGCTAGGCCCAGGTCGTTGTGGCAGTGGACGGAGAAGAGCGCGCTGTCGCTGCCCCGCGCCTCGGTGATGACGCGGCGCACCAGCCCGCCGAACTCGTGCGGCAGGCAGTAGCCGGTGGTGTCGGGGATGTTGATGACGGTGGCGCCGGCGGCGATCATCGTCTCCACGGTCTCGATCAGGTAGTCGGGGTCGGCCCGCCCCGCGTCCTCAGGCGAGTACTCGACCTTGTCGCAGAGGAAGCGCGCGTACTCGACCATCTCGGCGCCACGCTTGAGCACCTGCTCACGCGTCATGCCGAGCTTGCGCTGAATGTGGACGTCGGAGACCGAGAGCACGATGTGGATCTGAGGGTCCTCGGCGTCCTTGATCGCGCCCCACACCGCATCAATGTCCTCACGCACGGCGCGCGCCAGCGCCGTCACGGTGGCGCCGCGGATCTCGCGCGCGATGCGGCGGCAGGCTTCGAAGTCGCCCGGAGAGGAGATCGGGAAGCCCGCCTCGATGACATCCACGCCGAGCCTCTCGAGCTGGCGGGCGATGCGGAGCTTGGAGTTGGCGTCGAGGTGAAAGCCTGGCGACTGCTCGCCGTCGCGCAGCGTCGTGTCGAAGATGAATACGCGATCCGGGTTCGTGTCTCTCATTTCTCCACTGGCTCCAACCACGTCATCATCGAGCGCAGCTCGCGCCCGATCTGCTCGATCTGGTGATCCGCGTCCTTGCGTCGCATGGCCATGAACTGCTCCCGGCCGTTCGAGTTCTCGTCGAGCCACCGCTCGGCGAAGCTGCCGTCCTGGATCTCGGCCAGGACGCTGCGCATCGACTGGCGCACGTGGTCGTCGATCACGCGCGGGCCGGAGACGTAGTCGCCGAACTCCGCCGTGTCCGAGACCGAGTAGCGCATGAAGCCCAGGCCACCGCGGTACATGAGGTCGACGATGAGCTTCAGCTCGTGCAGGACCTCGAAGTAGGCGAGCTCGGGCTGATAGCCCGCCTCGACCAGCGTCTCGAAACCCGTCTTGACCAGGTTGGCGACGCCCCCGCACAGCACCGCCTGCTCGCCGAAGAGGTCGGTCTCCGTCTCCTCCTTGAAGGTCGTCTCGAGGACGCCCGCCCGACCGGCGCCGAGCGAGCGGGCGTAGGCGAGCGCGCGCTGCCACGCCTTGCCGGTGGCGTCCTGGTAGACCGCGATCAAGGCCGGCACGCCCTGGCCGTTGACGTAGGTGCTGCGCACCAGGTGACCCGGGCCCTTGGGCGCGATCATCGCCACGTCCACGTCCTGGTTGGGCTTGATCTGGGCGAAATGGATGGCGAAGCCGTGGGCGAACATCAGCATCGATCGCGGCTGCAGGTGCGCCTCGATCGACTCTCGGAAGAGCTTGCCCTGGCCGGCGTCGGGCGTCAGCACCATGACCACGGAGGCCTCGGAGACAGCCTCCGGCACCGGCACCGCGCGCAGGCCGTCGGCCTCCACGCGCTCGATCGACTTGCTGCCCGGGTACAGGCCGACGCGAACGTCTTCGCCCGAGTCGCGCAGGTTGAGCGCGTGGGCGCGGCCCTGGCTGCCGTACCCGATCACGGCGACCGGCTCGCCCAGCTCCGGCGGGCAGTCGGCCTCGTAGTGGATCTTCATTGCGTTCTCCTCATCACGACGGGGCCGGAGCGGGCCACGTCGACGATTCCATGCAGGGCCAGCTCGTCGACAAAGGCCCCGACCTCGTCGCGCTCCCCGGAAAACTCGACGGTCGTGCCGTCGGCGGCGGTGGAGATCACCTTGGCGCCGCGGCGCAGAAGCGCCTCCAGCTCGGACGCTGACACCTTGGCGACGACGAGCTCGCGACTGTGCACCTCGTCGCCCGTCAGGTCCGTGACCTCCAGGACCTCGACCAGCCGCTCCAGCTGCTTGCGGACCTGGTCGGCCTCGGCGTGGCCGTGGTCGACCTGCAGGGTGAGCCGGAAGCGGCCGGGCTCGCGGCTCGGTCCGACCGAGATGCCGCGGACGTGAAAGCCGCGGCGGCGGATCGCGCCGGAGATCTTGGTCAGCGTGTTGGGAGCGTCCTCGACCTCGACCGACAGGATGCGGATCTGGCCGCTCATGATTCAGGCGCCTCCCAGAACTCATTGAGCGTCTTGCCGATTGGGACGATCGGGTACACGTTGGCCTCCGGGTCGATCCGGAAGTCGATCAGGAAAGGGCCCTTGGTCCGCTCCGCGGCGTCGAACGCCGGCGCGATGTCCTCGAACCTCTCGACGCGCGTCGCGGGCATGCCGTACGCCTCCGACAGCTTCACGAAGTCGGGCATGTGGGTTAGCTCGACCTGCGAGCGAACCCCGCCGTAGAAGTCGTCCTGGAACTGGCGGACCATGCCGAGCGAGAAGTTGTTGAGGAGCACGATCTTGACGTCGAGCTGGTGCTCGACCGCGACCGAGAGCTCCTGCGCCGTCATCACGAACCCGCCCTCGCCCGCCACGCACCAGACCGGCACATCGGGGCGCGCGAACTTTGCCCCAAGCGCGGCCGGCAGGGCGTAGCCCATCGTGCCGGCGCCGCCGGAGTTGATGAAAAGCCCGGGGCGGTCGTAGTTCCACCAGAGCGCCGCCCAGATCTGGTTCTGGCCGACGTCGGCGACCACGATCGCCTCGCTTCTGGCCCGGCGGTACATGTCGATGAGCACGTCCTGCGGCTGCAGCCGTCCGTTCGAGCGCTTGAAGCGAAGCGGGTGCTCCTCGCGCCAGGCGTCGATCTGGGTCAGCCAGGCGGCGCGACCGGGGTTCAGCTCGCCGATGTGCGGCAGCATCGCAGCCATTGCCTGCTTGGCGTCGGCGACGAGCTCGATCTGCGGGCGCACGTTCTTGCCCATCTCCGAGCCGTCGATGTCGACGTGGATGAAGGTCTTGACCTTCGGCGCGAAGCCCGCGAGCTTGGCGGTCACGCGGTCGTCGACGCGCATGCCGACCATCATCAAAACGTCAGCGTTCTGCACCGCCTTCAGGTTCCAGCCCGTGCCCATGAAGCCGGTCATGTGCAGAGAGAGCGGGTGCTTGACCGGGAACGCGCCGATCCCGAGGAGCGTCGTGCCGGTCGGCGCCGCCGCGGCCTCGGCGAGCTCCTGGAGCTGGTGCTCGGCGTGGCTGAGGATCACGCCGTGGCCGGCCAGGATCACCGGGCGTTCGGCGCCGGCGAGCGCCTCCGCCGCCTGGCGAGCCCCCTCGAGGTCGACGTGACCGTTCAGCCTGTAGCCCGGGATCGCGAGCCGCTCGGGCGTGACGCGCTCGGCGTCCGCCTGCTGCACGTCGCGGCAGATGTCGACCAGCACCGGACCCGGCCGGCCCGTGGTGGCGATGTGGAACGCCTCGTGGATCACCCGCGGCAGCTGGTCGATACGGGTCACCAGGTAGCTGTGCTTGGTCACCGAGCTCGTGGCCCCGATCACGTCCGACTCCTGGAAGGCGTCGCGACCGACCACCGTGCTGGGCACCTGGCCGGTGATGGCGACCATGGGCACCGAGTCCATGTAGGCGGTGCACAGCCCGGTGACCAGGTTCAGGGCGCCGGGCCCGGAGGTGGCGAACACCACGCCGGGCCGGCCGCTCGCGCGGGCGTACCCATCCGCCATGTGCGCCGCCCCTTGCTCGTGCCGGACCAGGATGTGCTTGAGCTTCGGGTGCTCGGGCAGGTGCTGGTAGAGCGGCAGGTTCGCGCCGCCGGGGTAGCCGAAGATGTACTCGACTCCTTCGCGCTCCAGCGCCTCGAGGATCATGTCGGCTCCGGTCACTTGTCTGGCGGGCTCCTTTTGTCCATGAAATGAGGAAGCCCCCGCCTCTCGGTCGGGGGCTTTTGCGATCTATCCGGCGGTTCTGACTAGGTCGCGCGTGCCCCCGTGCGAATGCCAATAAGGCCCAGAAGGCCAACAAGTACGAGGCCGAGCACGCGAGGCTGGGACATGTGGATGAGCATGTTAACGAGCGAGCGGCCGGTTGGGTTGTGGGCAAGGCACAAAATTCCGGGCCGGGGCGTACGTAGAGTTGTCGTCCGCCATGCCCCGCACTCTGGCCCAGAAGCTCTGGGAGGCGCACGTCATTCGTTCTGCACAGGGCGAGCCGGACCTGCTGTTCGTCGACCTCCACCTGGTCCACGAGGTGACCTCGCCCCAGGCCTTCGAGGGCCTGCGCATGGCCGGCCGGCACGTCCGCCGGCCCGACCTGACCGTGGCGACGACCGACCACAACGTCCCCACCCGGGGCGGCCTCCGGTCGGCGGACGAGCTGTCGCGGAAGCAGATGGAGGTCCTGGCCGAGAACTGCCGGGCCGAGGGCATCCCGCTCCACCAGATGGGCAGCCGGCGCCAGGGCATCGTCCACGTCATCGGCCCCGAGCTAGGCCTGACGCAGCCCGGGATGCTGATCGTCTGCGGCGACTCCCACACCTCCACCCACGGCGCGTTCGGGGCGCTTGCGTTCGGGATCGGCACCTCTGAGGTGGAGCTGGTTCTGGCCACCCAGTGCCTGCCCCAGAAGAGGCAGGGCGACCTGGCGGTGAACGTGACGGGCCAGCTGCCGCTGGGTGTGACGGCCAAGGACATCGTCCTCGGCCTGATCGGCCGCATGGGCACCTCCGCCGGCCAGGGCCACCTGGTCGAGTACGGCGGACCGACGGTCCGCGGCCTGTCCATGGAGGGCCGGATGACGGTCTGCAACATGTCCATCGAGTGGGGCGCCAAGGCGGGGATGGTCGCCCCCGACGACACCACCTTCGCCTACGTGGAGGGGCGGCCTCACGCGCCGAAGGGCGCCGCCTGGGAAAAGGCGCTGGACCACTGGCGGACGCTGCGCACCGACGACGGCGCGGCGTTCGACGGGGTGATCGAGGTCGACGCGTCGACGCTCGAGCCGCACGTCACCTGGGGCACGACACCGGCGCAGGTGGTGCCGGTCACCGGGCGCGTGCCCAATCCCCACTCGGAGACCGACGAGCGTGCGCTCCGCTACATGGACCTGCGGCCGGGGGTCGCTCTGGCCGACATCGCCATCGACCGTGTGTTCATCGGCTCGTGCACGAACGCGCGCCTGGAAGACCTGCGCGCGGCCGCATCGGTGATCCAGGGCCGCCACGTCCACCCCAAGGTCAGGGCGATGGTCGTGCCCGGCTCGACCTCCGTGAAGCTCGCCGCCGAGAAGGAAGGGCTCGACATGGTCTTCAAGGCCGCCGGCTTCGAGTGGCGCAACGCCGGCTGCTCGATGTGCCTGGGCATGAACCCCGACATCCTGGCCCCCGGCGAACGCTGCGCGTCGACGTCGAACCGCAACTTCGAGGGCCGCCAGGGCTCCGGCGGGCGGACGCACCTGATGTCGCCGCCGATGGCCGCCGCGGCGGCCCTAACCGGCCACCTGGTGGACGTCCGGGAGCTGATCTAGATGCCCGCACCGGTACGGCTCGTCACGGGCAGGATGGCGCCGCTGGACCTCGCCGACGTCGACACCGACCAGATCATCCCCAAGCAGTTCCTGAAGCGCGTCGAGCGCACGGGCTACGGCCCTTACCTTTTCTATGACTGGCGCGCGCGGGGCGGTTTCGTGCTGGATCGCCCGGAGTACGCGGGCGCGACAGTGCTCGTGGCCGGCGCGAACTTCGGCTGCGGCTCGTCGCGTGAGCACGCGCCCTGGGCGCTGCGCGACTTCGGCTTCCAGGCCATCATCGCGCCGTCGTTTGCCGACATCTTTCGCGCCAACTGCTACAAGACGGGGCTGCTGGCGGTGACGCTCCCCGACTCGCAGGTGCGCCACCTGATCGACCTGGTCAACGAGGACCCGTCCGTCGAGGTCACCGCCGACCTGGAGCGTCAGGTCGTGCGGGGAGAGGGGTTCGAGTACCCGTTCGTCATCGACTTGTTCGCGCGCGAGATGCTGCTCCAGGGTCTGGACGAGATCGCGCTCGTCGAGCGGCACGACGCAGACATCAGCGCCTATGAGAAGAGACGCGCGGAGTGGCTGCCTGCGGTCAGGTAGCGGCCCGCGCGGGCTTGCGGCCCAGCGCCAGCAGGGATACGCCGAAAGGTATGTCGATGCGCTTGATGATGGCGCCCTCGGCGCCGAACACGGCGCTCAGCGCAACGTTGACAGGCCCGGGAGCTGGATACCGGAAGTCAGACTGCGCAGCGAGCCTGGGTCGGACACGGTGCTCGAGCCGTCGAAGCATCCTCGCCGCGGCGATCGGCGGGAACAGCAACGCGTTCATGTAGGTGAGCCGCACGATCTCGAAGCCGGCCGCGCCGAGGGCCGCTCGCAGGTCGCGCGCCACATACCGCCGTTTGTGCATGTTGACCTCGTCCTGGTCGCCCCAGAGAAAGCGGTGAGCTGGCACCGTGACCAGGACGTGACCACCCGGGCGTAGGACGCGCCAGGCCTCACGCAGCGCCCCGACGTCGTTGTCGAGGTGCTCGACCACGTCAAGCGCGGTGACCAGGTCGAAGGACCCATCGTCGAACGGGAGATGCTCAGCCTCGCCCACGCGTACGTCTTCGAGGCCGCGTTCACGGCAGTAGCCGATCGCCTCCTCGTCGATGTCGACACCCTGTGCCGCGCCGAAGGAAGAAAGGTGAGTCAGCATCGTCCCCGTCCCGCATCCCACGTCGAGAATCCGGCGAGGACGTGAACCGTTGTGTCCCAGGTACCGATCGAGGATCTGCAGCAGGATTCGCCGACGGCCGACGAACCACCAATGGACGTCCTCCACCTTGCGGTACTCGGCGTAGTACTCGCGCTTCAGAGTCGCATCTCCGCGCCGCCCAATGCGCCTGAGCTCTCCATCCGTCTGTACTTCGCGACCACATCCTGAATTCCCAGCTCAAACGGGACGCCCGCCTTCCAGCCCAGGGTCTTTTCGATGCGCGACGTATCGGCGAAGAAGTCGCCCGTTTCGACCACCGCCTGCTCTGCAGGCCAAGGGATGTGTTTGATCGTGCCGCGGCCGGCGGCCCGGACGATCACCTCCGCCATCTGCACGAAAGACACGCCGCGGCCGCTACCGACATTGAAGATTCCAGCGTCCGCCTCTTTCGCGGCGCCGGCGATGAGCAGCGCGTCAACGACATCGTCGACGTGGATGTAGTCGCGCAGCTGCGTGCCCTGGCCATAGACCGTCAAGGCCCGGTTGTGCATCGCCTGGTGGATGAACCAGTTGACGACTCCGTAGCTTTTCTGCTCCGGGCGCTGGAAAGGTCCGTACGGATTCGTAATCCGGAGGATGGTCGTGCGGATGCCGTAGAGCCGCTCGTACAGCAGCAGGTACTGTTCCGACGCCCACTTGTGCACGCCGTAGATAGAAAGCGGAGCGGTGGGTGCGGTCTCCGGCGTCGGCTGACTGGCGTTGGCGCCATAGACGAGCCTCGAGCTGGGAAACACCACCTTGACCTTCGGGCTCAGGCGCCGGCAGGCGTCGAGCAAGGTCAATATGCCGCGCGCATTCACATCCAGGTCTTCCAGCGGCGACGAGTTGCTCGCCGCCGGCCCCGACTTCCCGGCCAGGTGATAGATGAGGTCGCAGCCGGCCACCGCGTCGTCGACCAGGGCTTCGTCGCGAATGTCGCCGTGGAAGAACGTTGCCCCGTCCAGGACAGACTCGAGATTCCCGAGGATGGGGGGCCAAGAGCGCCCCAGCACACGGAGGGTGACGTCGGCGTGCAGCAGGCGCTGCACCAGATTGAAGCCCATGAACCCGAGCCCGCCGGTGACGAGAACCGTCTTGCCGGCGAAAGCGGCGAGGCTTCGCTCAGCCATCAGTCCGCTGGCGCTGAGACGCGCGAACCTGCTGCGTCGCGCCGTTCTCATCACCGGTGGTCGCGACTGACGTCATCTCACCCACGGAGTAGGTTGGATGCTGCATCGTGCGCGCGTGGATGCGAGCGATGTACTCACCGATGATGCCCAAGGAAAACAGGGTTGCGCCCGAGAAGATGGCGATCATCGACGCGAGGAAGGAGAATCCAGGAACGCCGCCGCCCTGGATCAGGAACTTCGCAAGGACGTAGAACAAGGCAACCGTACCGACGACCGTAAAGACGAAGCCGATCACGCTCGCGATCTGCAACGGCAGCGTGCTGAATCCGGTGATCATGTTCAGGGCGTGCACAACCAGCTTGCGGAACGTGTAGTTCGACTTGCCCAGGGTTCGCTGCGCGTGCTTGACGGTGACGGCGGCGAAACGCGTAGAGCCCCACGTCAAGAGCACGTCGACCGACACGTAAGGGCCGTTGTACGCAGCAAACGCGTCGCGGACGCGCGTCCGGATCAGGCGAAACGGCCCTGCCTTGCGCGCGATGGGGGCGCCCATCGCCGACTGGAGGGCAATCTTCGTCACCTGGCTGGCCAGATCGCGCCACAGGCCGTGCGTCTCCCCTTCGGGTGAGCCATACACGACGTCGATCTCCGGCGTCATCATCGCGAGGAGCTTCGGGATCTCTTCCGGAGGGTGCTGCAGGTCGTCGTCGAGCGTCACGATGAGCTCGTTCCTCGCCAGCCGGATGCCGCACAGCACGGCGTTGTGCTGACCGTAGTTGCGCATCATGTGGACCCCGCGGACCCACGGGTTGGCGCGCGCGAGCTCCTCGAGGACGCGCCATGTTCCGTCGCTACTGCCGTCGTCGACGATGATCAGCTCGTAACCCGTCGAGTTCGATTCGAGGACTGGCTTCAGCCTGCGGACCAGCTCAGGCAACGAGAGCTCGCTGTTGTAGGCCGGCACGACGGCCGAGATGGTCGTCCTCAAAGACGTCAAGTTCGTTGAGGATAACAAAGGGGTCCTGGCCCCTCAGGTCACAGTCACCGGGGTGCTCGCCACGGCGTCGTAGCCCGCTGTGCTGTTGGCGTCGCGCACGTGGACGCCGATGTACACGGTGCCCGGCGCAGCCCCGGTGCTGTTCCAGTCATACGTATTGCTCGTTCCATACGCCTGCACCAGCTGCCACGTGCCGGAGGACGCAGGCCGGATCCAGAACTCGTAGAGGGCGCTTGAGGTGCACCCGGTGGCGTTCGCGGTGACGGTGACGTGCGCGCCGCCGCTGGAGCTGTGCGCGACGGAGGTCGGAGTCGCGGACACGGTCACTGACGCGCACGACGGCCGAACCACGGTCACGGCGGCGCTCGCCACCACGTTGTATGCCGCCACGCTGGCCGAATCGCGAGCGTGGACACCGACGTACACGGTGCCGGACAGCGCGCCCGCACTGTTCCAGTCGTAGGTCGCGCTCGCGCCGTACGCCTGCACAAGCTGCCAGGCAGGCGATGTCGCGGGCCGCCTAGAACTCGTAGACCGGGCTGTTGGTGCATCCGGACGCGGCTGCGGTCACCGTGACGTGCGTGCCGCTGTTCTGCACCACGCTCGTGGGCGATGGGGTGATCGTCACGGCCGTGCAGGGCGAGGTCACCGTGACGGGAGCGCTCGCGACCGCGTCGTAGCTCGCTGTGCTGTGGGCGTCGCGCGCGTGGACTCCGAGGTAGACGGTGCCCACGTTCGCCCCAGCGCTGTTCCAGTCATAGGTGGGGCTTGCGCCGTAGGGCCGCACCAGCTGCCACGTCGTCTGCGGCGCCACGCGCATCCAGAACTCGTAGAGCGGGCTGTTGGTACAGCTCGCAGCCGCGGCGGTGGCCAGCACGTGCGTGCCGTTGCCCTGGAGCACGCTCGTCGGCGAAGCGGAGATCGTCACCGACGCGCAGAACGGCGCCGTCACCGAGAACGGAAGGCTCGAGACGCCGTCGTAACAGCCACCTCTGCTTGCCGGGCACGTGCTGCCGAGACTGAACGCGTCGCGGACCCACACCTCGAACTGCTCGGTGCCGTTGAGCGCCCCGGTCGAGTTCCATACGTACGTCGACTTGCTCGAGAAACCCTGGAGCAGCTGCCAGTCGGTCGAGCCCGAGGGTTGCATCCAGAACTCGTACAGCGGCTGCGGGCAAGTAGTTGTCGACGCGCTGATGGTGACCTGCGTCCCGGTCTCGACCGGCGAAGTCGGGTTTGTGGTCACCGTCGGGGTCGAGCAAGGCGGATGGGCGAGGTAGTAAGAGGCGTTCGCCTTCGTCTCTGAAGCCGAGGTCGCGCCCGAGTTCCGAGCGTCGACGGTCCACTTGTACGAACCGACCGCAAGCCCCGCGGTGTTCCAGCTGTAGCTGCTTACGGAGCCGTAGTCCTGGACGACGCCGCCCGTGCCGTCAGGCCTCTGGACGGAGAACCGGTACTGTGCGGTCCCTGGGCAGGTGGCCGAAGCAGCGAGCGTGACGGTGGGGCCCGGCTGCTGAGGCGACGCCGGGCTCGGAGTCAGCGTGACCGCAGTGCACGCAGAGAGCATGTAAGAGACTGTCGCGCTGGCGATGGTTGCGGCTGGCGCGGCTGCCGACCTCGCATCCACCTGCAGGCTATAAGAGCCGCCGGGACCCCCGGCGTTCCATCTGAAGGTCGACGCGCTGCCGAAGTCCTGGACCACCGACGCCGCGCCCCCAGGCGGCTGGATGGAGAAGCGGTATAGCGGAGTGCCATCGCACGTCGCGCCGGCGCTCAGGCCGACCTGCGTGCCGGTGGGCTGCGGCGACGCCTTGTCGCTGGTGAGGGCAGCCGAGATGCACGAGGTCAGCGAAAAAGGAACCGACGAGTAACTTTCGTATTGAACGGCGGTACCCGTCGTGCGCGCGTGCACGCCGACGTAGTAGTCGCCATACGGCGTGCCCGCCGGCGGCCACTTGAACGTGTTGCCCGCGCCGTAGTCCTGGACGACGGTCCACGTCCCGCCCGGAGGCAGCACCAGGAACCGATACTCAGGCGTTCCCTGGCACGTCACCGTCGCCGTGAAGGTCGCGGACGTGGTGGGCAGCTGCGGTGAGGGTTTGTCCGAGCTGAGCGTCGGCGTCACGCACAGCGCGAGCCGGAACGACGTGCGTGCGTACGTGTCAAGCACCGTGCTCGCGCCCTGGTTGCGGGCATCAAGCTCGAAGGTGTAGGTGCCGAGCGCCATGCCCGTGGTGTCCCACGTCCAGCTGCTGGAGGTGCTGTAGTCCTGCATGACCGAGAACGAGCCGCCGGGCGGCTGCATCCAGAAGCGGAAGGTCGAGGTCCCCGCGCACAGAGCCGATCCTCTGAACGTCACCTTCGCGCCCGGGATCTGCGGGGTGGTCTGGTCGACCGCGATCGCAGCCTCCGAGCACTGCCCAAACTTCAGGTTGATCAGGTCCCACAGCTCGGGCGCCCCGCCGCCGTAGTTGAGGGCGAAGATGCCCGCGCCGCGCAGCTTGTCGTTGATGACCAGGTTGTACTTCTGACCGATTGCGGTGGCGTCGTCCCAGTACATCTCGCGATTGCAGCCCGCCGACGTGCTGGAGAACGTGTCCCACCGAGTCTGGCTCAGGGGGTCGCGGGTCTCGCGATGGGCCGTGTACTGCGTGTTGCCCGGATACGAGCTCTCGGTCGATGCGTCCAGGTAGCCGTCCGCGGCGACGCTCGTGCCCTGGGCGTTGGGCGGGATCGAGCTTGGCGGGTTGATGGCCACGCATTCCTTGCGGCCGTAGTAGGGGATGCCCATGATCACCTTCGACGCGGGGACGACCGCCCGGTACTCGGCCGACGCGCGGCCGTCGTTGAACGCGTAGGTGGAAAGGGGTGCCGTGGGGCCGATGCAGAAGCTCGGACAGCTCAGCGGCGGCTGGTCCCAGTTGGCGTACTCCATGTCGTAGGCCATCACGAAGAAGGAATCGACGTAGTTGTTCAAGGCTCCGATGTCGAAGAAGCCGAAGTACGTCGAACCGTTGCGAAAACCGGCGGCGCCGGAGTATGTGTCCACCGAGAGGTAATTCCTCCCCGCGGGAAGCGCTGCCCTGAGGTGGGCCACGAAGTCGGTGAACATCGACTGGGACGACGTCACCGCGCCGGTGGAGGGATCCGTGCAGCTGGTGTTGTTGCTCTCGTAGTCGACGTTCACGCCGTCGATCCCCTTGGCCTGGATCTCTGCGACCGTGCGCTGGATCGTCGTGTTGTAGCGCTGAAGGGCGGAGCACATGTTGGGCGTGCCGCTCGTGGAGTCGAACATCGCAATCGACAACACAACCTTGGTCCCGTTCGCGTGCGCGGTCTGGATGAATCCGGGCACCGGCCCGCTGGGGTTGTTCCAGGTGTTGAGCGCCGACCCGCCGCTGAAGTCGCCTGTCCAGTCGACGTGGATCCCGAAGTAGGCGACGGTCGACAGCAGGCCGAAGTTCCACGACGGATAGCCGATGGTCGGATCGCCGAGGCTGCTCGCGAAGGCGAACCCGAAGACCTCGCGGTAGAGACGCGGATTGTTCACCGCGAGAGCCGGCTTGACCGGCGTCGAGGTGAAAGTGCGAGGCGCAGCAGTGGCCTCGCGCTGGACCGCCCACTCCATCACCGGCGGGCCGCTGTCCCTGAATTTCGTGAGCACGTTGCTCTCCAGGGGCGCCTGCGCCGTGAGCGAACTCGCAGCGTGCGGAGCCGCAGCGTGCACTGGGGCGGGTGGGATCAGCGGCGCAAACCCACAGATCAGGGCCGTGGCGAAATGCAAGAACCGGTGGCGGGACATGGGCAAAGCCACGCGCACTCTAGGGCCGGCGGCCGGTGGAGGTCAATCGTTAAGTGGAACGGGGTCAGGGCTTGAGGATTGCGCCTTCGGAAGCCGAGCCGACGAGCAGGGCGTACCTGGCGAGCACGCCCTTTCGGTAATGCGGTTCGGGCGCGGACCAGCCCGTCAGCCGCTGCGCCAGATCGACTCCCTCGACCGCGAGCTTTCGCTCCGCCACGTCGATGGTGATGACATCGCCGTCCTGCAGCGCGGCCAGCGGTCCGCCGACCGCCGCCTCGGGCGCGACGTGCCCGATCATCAGGCCGCGAGTCGCGCCCGAGAACCGACCGTCCGTGACCATCGCCACGGAGTCGCCGAGTCCTTCGCCGACGATCGCCGCGGTCACCTGCAGCATCTCGCGCATTCCAGGTCCGCCGCGCGGACCTTCGTAGCGGATCACCACCGTGTCTCCGGGCTTGATCTTGCCGCCGACCACCGCCGCAAACGCATCCTCCTCGCGATTGAAGACACGCGCGGGCCCGCGGTGCGATGTCGGCGTGTGCTGGGTGACCTTGACCACCGAACCCTCCGGCGCGAGCGAGCCGCGCAGGACGACAAGACCACCCTCGTCGCGCAGCGGTCGCGCCAACGGGGCGACAACCTCCTGGCCGGGTGTCTCACGCACCGACTCGCACTCCTCGCCCAGCGTTCGGCCTGTGACCGTCAGGGCGTCACCGTCGACGAAGCCGCCTTCGATGAGGCGGCTCGTGAGCAGGCCGATGCCACCGGCGCGATGCAGCTCCACAGCCGCGAAGCGACCGCCCGGCTTGAGGTCGCACAGCAGCGGCGTGCGGCGGCTGATGCGATCGATCTCGTCGATGTGGAGCTCGACCCCGACCTCGCGCGCGAGGGCAAGCAGGTGGAGCACCGCATTGGTTGACCCACCGCTGGCGGCCACCGCGGCGATCGCGTTGTCGAATGCGCGCCGCGTGAGGATGCGCGACGGTCGTAGGTCATTGTCGAGCACCATCATCACCAACCGGCCTGCCGCTTCCGCGGCTCGCGGTTTGTCCGGGTCCGTCGCCGGGATGGAGTTGAAGCCGAACGGTGAGAGGCCGATCACCTCCATCACCATCGACATCGTGTTCGCGGTGTACTGGCCGCCGCACGCTCCGGCGCCGGGACACGCGACGAGCTCGAGCTCGGCGAGGTCGGCTTCGTTCATCTTGCCCGCGGCGACGGCGCCGATCGCCTCGTAGACCTCGCCCACCGCCACGTCCTTGCCGCGAAATCTCCCGGGCATGATGGAGCCGCCGTAGAGGAGGATGCCGGGCCGGTCGAGCCGCACGAGGCCGATCGCCGAGGCTGGGATGGTCTTGTCGCACGCGCAGATGGCGCACATCGCGTCGAACATGTGACCTCGCCCGACGAGCTCGATCGAGTCGGCGATCACCTCGCGGCTCACGAGCGAGGTCTTCATGCCCTCGCTGCCCATCGTGATGCCGTCGGAGATGGCGACCGTGTTGAACTCCATCGGGTTGGCGCCCGCGGCGCGGATGCCCTGCTTCACCGGCACGGCGAGCTCGCGCAGGCCGAAATTGCAAGGCATGGTCTCGAGCCAGCAGTTGGAGACTCCGACGAACGGCTTGTTGATGTCTTCGGCGGTGAGTCCTATCGCGTGGAGAAAGGAGCGAGCCGCGGCGCGATCGCGTCCTTGATACAGAGCGCGGCTCGGGAGTTGCGGCACCAGGCGATCTTATCGCCAACCGATATGATCGCTCGCGTCGAAACGCCGCTGATCCGCTACAGCCGCTGGGCGCTGGTGCTGACCGTCGCGTCGATACCGCTCTACGTGTTTCGCTTCAAAGCGGTCGTCGTCCCAACGACACCTCTCGAGGTCCTCATCCTTCTCACCGTCGCCCTCTACGCTGTCGGGCGCTGGAGAGAACATTCGTGGCGACCCGTGGGCACGGGTCTCGAGATACCGACCGCCCTGCTGCTCCTCGCGGGACTCATCTCGATCGTGGTCTCCCCCGACCATATCGGCGCGATCGGCTTCTACCGCGCCTACTTCGTCGAGCCCGTCGTCCTTTTCTATGTGGCGGTGGAGCTTCTGCGCAAGCCCGCCGACTTCCGGATGCTCATCACTGGCTTCGCCATCGGCACGAGTGTCTTCGCGATCCTCAACCTCGGCGCCTGGGTCATCGCGCTCGCGAACCACAAGGACATCGACCTCGGCAACGCACCAGAAGCGCTTTACACAAGCCCCAACTCGGTTGCGATATTTCTCGAGCCGGCGGTCGCTTTGGCGGCGGGGTTCGTGCTTTACACGGACAACCGCCGCGACCGAGTGGCGGCACTCATATGGCTCGGTTGCGTGCTGGCTTCGCTCATCGCCACCCTGTCGCGCGCCGGCCTGCTCACACTCGCGATCCTCGGCCTTGTCGCCGTGATCACCCTGCCGCAGGCTCGCCTCAAGCTGGCTCTGCTTGGCGGGGGACTGGTCGCGGGGATCGTCCTGCTGCAGATTCCGTTCGTGACCAGGCGTCTCTACCGCCAGTTTGACCCGAGCTATCCCTACAACACGTTCGAGGGCCGGCTCCAGATCTGGAGCGACACCCTGCACATGCTGCGCGACCACCCCATCTTCGGGGCCGGCCTTCGTGCCTACGCGATCGTGATGAGGCCTTACGTCACAACTCAGACTAGGCTGCCGGAGCTCTATCCGCACAACATCTTTCTCGCCATGTGGGCCGAGCTCGGCCTGCTGGGGCTGGTTGCCTTCGTTACGCTGCTCGGTCTGCTCCTGTGGCGCGGCTGGTCCTCTTATGCGAAGGCTCAGGGACTGGCGAAGCCGCTGCTGTGGGGCACGTCGGCGGCCTTCGTGACCGTCGCCGTCCACGGCATGTTCGACACGCCCTACTTCAACAACGACATCTCAGTCGAGTTCTGGTTTCTTGCCGCGCTGGAGATCGCGGCCATTGCCGTCCTGCTCAAGGGATCGACCAGAAAGGAGGTCTTTCGGCGTTGATCAGTTCACCAGTGCGAGAAGTCAGGCTGCGGCTGGCTGTGGCTCCGTTGGCGGCGTGCGTCCTCGTCGCGTGGATGGCCGCGCCCGTTACCGCGCCAAACAACTCCGCGCCGGGGCCGCAGACAAAGCTGGCAGTCGCCGCGGCGAGCACCGGCTCGTGGCCCGTCTACCACCATGACAACGCCCACACCGGTTACGACAGCACGCAGCCCGCCGCGACGGGCGCCGCCGCCGGCTGGGTCTCCCCCACCCTCGACGGCCAGGTCTACGCCGAGCCGCTCGTCTTCAACGGCATCGTGTACACGGCCACGCTGCAGGGCACGGTTTACGCGATCAACCAATCGGACGGCACGATCGCCTGGTCGAAGAATGTCGGCGTGCCGCACCCGGTCGGATCCGGCCAGTGCGGCAACATCAACCCGCTCGGCATTCTCGGCACGCCCGTCATCGACACCGCGGCCAATCGGATCTATGTGTCGGAAATCCTCAACTCGGACAGCGCGTGGCACGTCTTCGGCATCGACCTGTCATCGCATCTCGTCGTCATGGACACGCAAATTCCTTCCAGCGTGGGCACCGGCCTCGACTGGACGATCGAGCAGCAGCGCGGCGCGCTTGCGCTGGGCAACGGCTACGTCTACGTTCCGTTCGGCGGTCGCATCGGCGACTGCGGTCCGTACCACGGCTGGGTGATCGGCGTCCCGACCAACGGCAGCACGTCGGTCACCTTTTACGAATCGCCGAGCACGGCGGAGGGCATCTGGGCGCCCGGCGGCGTCGTCCTCGACGACTCCACCGGCAACGCCTTCTTCGCCACCGGCAACGCGATCCCCTGCAGCGGCGCCGTGAACAGCGACTCTGTGATCAGGACCGCTTCGACCCTCGGCACCGCGACGTCGTTCTTCCAGCCGCAGGACTGGTCGGCCCACTGGTGCGGCCCGGACCTGGACCTGGGTTCGGTCTCCCCCGTCCTCAT
>VBEK01000014.1:0-2547 GCA_005889135.1 Chloroflexota bacterium | reverse complement strand
TCGCGTACGCGAACGGACGCCTCTACCTGACCTGCGAGGGCAACGGGGTCGTGAGCCTCAGCGTCAACACGTCGACGCCTTCCTTCAGCACGTGTGACTCGAGCTGCACCGCCGCCGGAACCTGGCATACGAGCGGGGTCGGCACAGTCGGCCCGCCGATCGTGGCCGGCGGAGCCGTTTGGGCCGTGAGCACGAGCGGCGCCGGTCTGTACGGGTTCAACGCCGCGACGGGCGCGCAGATCTTCCACAGCGCCGGCTTCGGCGCCAACCGCTTCTCGACTCCAAGCGAGGCTGGCGGGCAGATCTTCGTCGGCGCCGGCAACGTAATCCGCTCCTTCAACATGGCGACCGGGGGCTGCACGGCGGTGACCATCTCCGCGTCCCCAACCACGGTGAGCAGCGGGACCCACGTCACCGCCACCGCCGCGGCTACAGGCTGCGCCACATCGCCGCGCTACGAGTTCTGGCTGCGACCGGCCACATCCCCCAACTGGCAGCTGGTGCAGCCCTATGGCACCAGCGCGACTTACGACTGGAACAGCACCGGCGCGGCCGCCGGCACCGTGTACCTCGGCGTGCACGCGCGCGACGCCGGGAGCGTGGCCGCCTATGACGCCGTGGCCAGCACGCCGGTCACGGTGACGACGCCGTCCTGCGCGTCGGTGACCATTGCCGCGTCGCCCACGAGCGTGAGCGGCGGAACTCATGTCACCGCCACCGCCACCGCCACCGGCTGCACCAACAGCCCGCGTTACGAGTTCTGGCTGCGACCCGCAACGTCGAGCAACTGGCAGCTGGTCCAGGCCTACGGCACAGGCGCGACCTACGACTGGAACAGCACCGGCGCGGCCGCCGGCACCGTGTATCTGGGAGTCCACGCGCGCGACGCCAACAGCACCGCGAGCTACGACACCGTCGCCAGCACGCCGGTCACCGTAACGACCCCGTCGTGCGCTTCCGTGACCGTGTCCCCATCGCCAACCACGGTGGTGCACAGCAGCAGCGGCGGGACACACGTCACCGTCACCGCCACGGCCACGGGCTGCACCAACAGCCCCGTCTATGAGTTCTGGATCCGGCCCGCCAGCACGAGCACCTGGCAGCTCGTGCAGAGCTATGGCACCAGCGCGACCTACGACTGGAACAGCACCGGGGCGGCGGTCGGCACCGTCTACCTGGGAGTCCACGTCCGCGACGCCAGCAGCACGGCGAGCTATGACGCCGTCGCCAGCACACCCGTCACGGTGACCTGATCCCGAAACCAGGACTGCGTGGCCCCTCGGTAGTCCTGGTCGCAGCGACCGCGGCCGCGGCGATCCTGTTCGCGCTCCCCGCGCAGGCAGCGCCCACGGTCGCTGCGCGAGCCACCTTGCCATCCGACCGCCTCCACTTCGGAATCTCAAACGAGCTGGGCACGGAGCTCGACTGGCTGGTCGCGAGCGGCGTGCCGTTCAAGTACCGCTATCAGTACCTGGCCGGCGGAATCAACCTCGGCGGGACGCTGGGCGATCCCTGCGGCGCCAACTCCGGCTGGCAGACGTGGGACTCGCCCGCGGGCCAGTACGCCACCAATAACATGAACGAGAGCGCCGCCCACTCGGCGATCCCGGTCTTCACCTACTACGAGATCGTGCAGTCGAATCCCTCGCCAGGCGATGAGAGCGCGGAGCTGACCAAGATCTCGACCGTCTGCACGATGCAGCGCTACTGGGCCGACTTCACCGTCCTGATGCAGAAGGTCGGTGCGTACGGAGGGTTGGTCGTGGTCCACGTCGAGCCCGATTTCTGGGGCTTCATGCAGCACCACAGCGCCGACCCCTCGACGCTCGCCGCGTCCGTCGCCAGCACCGGCAACCCCGACCTCGCCGGACTGCCCGACACCGTCCAGGGCATGGGCTGGGCGTTCCTCAAGCTGCGTGACAAGTACGCACCGAACGCGCTGCTCGCGATCCACGCCAGCAGCTGGGCCAGCGGCGTCGACATCGCGACCGACCAGCGCAGCAGCGTGAATCCGGCGACCGAGGCGGACGCGGTCGTCTCCTTCATCAGCAAGGCCGGCCTCGTCGGCAATCCGACCGGCGTCACGCCGTGGGACCTCATCTTCAACGACGTCGCCGACCACGACGCCGCCTGGTACGGCGCAACATCGAATTCCCAATGGTGGGACCGCAACAACGTGCTGTTCCCGAACTTCACCCGCTGGCTGGCGTTCATGAGCCGCATCCACACCGCCACCGGATTGCCTCTCGTCGAGTGGCAGGTGCCGGTCGGCAACCAGTACTACCAGACGATGAACAACACCGACGGTCACTACCAGGACAATCGCGCCGAATATTTTCTCGCGCATCCCGATCAGCTGACCGCGGCTGGCATCGTCGCCGTGCTGTTCGGAAAGGCCAACGCGGGCCAGACCAACTACACCGACGACAAAGGAGACGGAATCACCAACCCCGCGCCGGTGAGCTCGTGGCAGTGCAACGGATGCAACAACCACCTATCCACTGTCGCGGACGACGACGGCGGCTTCCTGCGCGCCGCGGTCGGGGC
>VBEK01000159.1 GCA_005889135.1 Chloroflexota bacterium | reverse complement strand
ACCGCGTGTGGTGGTTGCTACCGTTTCGCCACAGAAGATGACGTTGAGAGGATGGCGACATACGGCGGGTGGCTCACAGGCGAATCGCGAAACGCAGCACCTTCGGCCAGCGGCGCAGGATGGGGGAGGCGCGGGTGCGACCCGCGACGGACAGAATTAACCAATGAGCACCCGGCGCACTCTTTCAGTGTTTCTCGTTGCCGGCGCGCTTGTGGTGGTCTGGTTTTCATTTGCCGTGATCAGGCCGCTGATACACAGCCAGACCGTGGGAAACCCCTACGCCGGCCCTAGAGAATTTTTGACGTTTCCTATGGACGTGCTGATCGTCGTGGGCGCACTGGTGGCTGGTGCTTGGCGACTCTGGCGTCGGTCATAACTGCCCGCAGCTGCTCCAGATCTTCGCGCGGGCCGGCCGGCCCCGGGATGCAATTCGACCAATGGGGATAACCCGAACGCCTATCAGTCCACGTAGCTGGATCTCTATCGTGGCCCGGAGGCGGTGCGCGCCACCTCGTCGAGAGAAGCCATCTCGACTATCTGGTGGCCCGCACCGAAGCGTCTGCGGTTACTCCTTGACCAGCCCGACGACATGCCCTTCCGGGTCGGCGAACAGCGCGAACCCCACTCCATCCGGGACCTGCTGCGGTGGCTGGATGGTCTTGCCACCCAGTCGATTGATCTGCTCGAGCGCCGCCTCCAGGTCGTCGACGCCGACGTAGAACGTCACGTGGCCGGGGCCTTGCGGCGCCTTGCCGATCCCGCCGTCGATGCCACCGCCGTCCTTGCCATGGACCATGGAGTACTGCAGCGGCGAATCATCGACCGGCCCAAGCGACCAGCCGAACGCCTCCGAATAGAACTTCCGAAGAGCGCCGGCGTCGCGCCCCAGGACCTCGAAATGGACGACCGGGTTCCGTGTTGCGTTTTTCATGAGTGCAGCTTGCGCCGCCATATGTGACATCCTCTGTCACCATCTAAGAATTATGCTGCCCAGATGCGAGCCGACCGTCTGCTCTCGATCCTCCTGCTTCTGCAAGCTCACGGGCGGCTGAGCACGACGGAGCTCGCGCAGAGGCTGGAGGTCTCGCGGCGCACGGTCTTTCGCGACCTCGACGCGCTGAGTGGGGCCGGCGTCCCGGTGGCAACCGAGCGAGGTCCGAACGGTGGCGCCTACCTGCTGAACGGATACCGAACCGACCTCACCGGTCTGACCGAGCCAGAGCTGGAAGCGCTGCTGGCTTTCGGCGGCCAGGGCCCGGCTGCGGATCTCGGCCTCGGTCGAGAGCTCGACCAGGCGTCTCGCAAGCTCGCAGCCGCGGCCAGACCGCGAAGCGCGGGCCGTCTCCAGGAGAGGGTCTTGATCGACGGCGGCACATGGTTTCGAGGCGCGCGGGTGCCGTCTCACCTCACCCGCGTCCAGGACGCGCTGTGGTCGAACCGCCGGCTTCGCCTTCGCTACCGGCGCGATGTCGATCGGGTCGTCGAGAGAATCGTCGAGCCTTATGGCCTCGTCTGTAAGGCAGGGACCTGGTACATGCTGGCCGGCGTCGGAGGAGAGACGCGGACCTACCGCATATCGCGTATCGAAGGCGCGGAGCTGACCGACGAGACGTTCGAGAGGCCGGCCCGATTCGACCTCCGCGAGATATGGGCGACGCAGGTGGGACGCTTCCGCAACACCGCGCCGCAACGTGTGGCGGTCAAGGTGCGGGTGGACCCAGAGGTTTCGGCGCAATTCAACCGGATCGTCGGCGACCAGATCATCGAGCGATCCGGCGATGGAGTGGCGGTCCTGGACTTTCCGGCATGCGATGCGGCGGTCAGCCCGCTCGCGGCCTTTGGGAGCAGGGTCGAGGTCCTCGAACCACAGGAGCTGCGGGACCGCCTCGCGCAGATCGGTTCACAGCTGTCAGGCCTGTACGGCGGCACATGAACGGCGCGCCGTAAGTGCCTTGGCAGCCAAGTCACATAACCCTGGCTGTCAATTCGCCACCAGTAGGCCTACGGCCGGCCACGTAGGCCTACCGACGGCGAATTCGAAGAGCCCAGCGGCCAGGCACGTGAAGCACGGGCCCGCGATAATGGCTGAAACCGACACAAGCGGGGGATTTGGTGGCTTGGCGAGGAGGTATGCATTGTGAAGATGCGCTTGCGCGCGGCCCTGGCCGTTGCTTCCCTGACCGTCCTGTCATGGCCGACTCCAGTTTCGGCCGCCGGCGGCTGGTTCTCGACCGTTTCGTTCACGAACCAGGTCGCGAGCTCACCGACGAGCGGCGGTGGCTATCCGGTTCCGGCCGGTTCCAGGGTCCCCGACGCAGGCACCTGCGGGCCAGGCCCGTTCAACGCCAACCACTCAGAGTCGTGGCTCGCGGTCAAGCCCGGCACCGAGAACCTGGTCGGCTCGTCGAAGTTCTTTTTCGACAAGTTCTCGACCTTCTATATGTTCTATCTCGGCGCGCACCAGATCGTGAATGGAACGCCGACCGGCAATAACCAGATCCAGGGCTACGACTGCCTGTCGACCGGGACCCAGGACATGCCGCCAAGCTGGACCGACACCACGGACCCCAACCTCGACTTCGACACCAAGGGCCGCGTCTACCAGACGATGCTTCCGTTCAACGCCTTCTGGGACGCGTCGAGGCTGCACCCGGACGGCGAGATCGACGTGTCCTTCAGCGACGACCTGGGCAAGACCTGGGTCAGGGGCAACGGCGGCCAGCCGCTGGAGCCGCCGAACAGCGCCTCGGCCCGCCAGGCCGGCCACGTCGAGGACAAGCAGTGGATCGCGGTCAACCACATCGTCGGCAACGTCAACCAGGACCACGTCTACGCGGCGTGGGCGGTTTTCAACGGCTCCTCGAACGGCGCTGGGACCAAGGTGCGGCTTGCGGTCTCCCGCGACCGCGGCCTTACCTTCGGGAAGGCGGTGACGATCAGTCCGCCGTCGCAGGTCAGTGCCGCGGCGACGTTCGTCTATCCCGAGATCGACGCGGTCGGTGACCTATACATCGCGCTGGTCTCCTTTCCGCCCAACGGAGGCCCCTCGACCATCTTCGTGGCGCGCTCCAGCGACGACGCCCAGACCTTCACGCCCTTCGTCGCGGTCGCCACCCTCAGCACAATCCCGACCGCCGGCCTCCCCAACACCAGGTTCCGCGACGGGATCGCCGAGAGCTTCGCGGTCAGCCCGACCTGGCCCGGCCACCTTTACCTCACCTATGAGGACTGGGACACGACGCTGGGGCAGATGGACGTCAAGTTCACGCAGTCGACCGACGCCGGCCTCACATGGTCGACGCCGGCCAAGGTGAACGACAACGTCGACACGCCAGGCGTCCCCACCGATCAGTTCCAGCCCACCGTGGCCAGCGGTCCCGGCGGGGCGGTCGCGGTCGCGTTCTACGACCGCCGGCAGGCCTGCCCGAACGACCCCAGCGTTCTCGCGGCGGACGTGGGAAAGACGAACTTCTGCATCGACGTGTCGCTGCAGGCTTACAAGGACAGCGGCGGTGGGGCGGTCGCCGTCCCGTCCAACCGGCGAATCACGCAGTTCACGTGGGATCCGGAGCAGCCGGGGCAGCACCTCGGCGGGCTCTCGCAGTATCCGTGCGCCGGGGCCAGGGATCCGTGCCCGAGCGGGCGTGGCTTCATCGGCGACTACTTCGGCCTCGCCGTTTCGGCCACGAACATCTACGGCCTGTTCGTCTCGACGCACTACCCGTCCGGCGTGACCGCCGACGAGGGTGGCCCCATCTACTACCAGCAGCAAGTGCTGGCCACAGTGCCACGCTCCGCGCTCGGGCTTTGACGAAATGCACACCTAGACGAGGGCTTCTCGAATAAGCCACGGAGGATCGGGCCGCCTCTCAACAGGCGGCCCGATTCATTGACGGACCAGAATGGGGAGGGGCGTATAGCAATGCGCATCGACAACTTCTCGTTCGGCCGCATCGAGGTTGACGGCGAGCGCTACGAGCGCGACGTGGTCATCGACCGTGGCAGGTTGAAGATGCGGAAGAAGAAACCGTCTAAAGCCTTCCGCGCCGAATTCGATCACACTCCGCTTTCGGTCGAGGAGAAGATCCCGTGGAAGTGCAGACGCCTGGTCATCGGCACGGGCGAACAGGGTTCGCTACCGGTGATGCCGGCCGTCTACGAGGAGGCGAAACGCCGCGGCGTCGAGGTCGTCGCGGTGCCGACCGCGGAAGCGATCCGGCTCCTCGCCCGGTCGGATCCGAGCACCAACGCGGTGCTGCACATCACCTGCTGAGGCACTCCCCGAGGTCAAGACTTCCGGCCTTTCAGGCTCCCTCTCCCCCTTGGGGGAGAGGGCCTTTCAGACTCCCTCTCCCCCCTTGGGGGAGAGGGCTGGGGTGAGGGGCTCCCGGTCCGGCCGAATTTCAGGTACCGCGCGCATCGCCTTTCAGGTACTTCCCGCCTTTTTGGACCCAAACCGGCTGCCTACCCTGGACTCATTCGCTTCCTGCCGAAGCGCCGGTTCAGTTGGGAGATATCCAGACGTGGACATGAAACGGGATCTGCACGGCCCAGCAACTGGTCTCGTCGCGCGCATCGTTCCAGCGACTGGGGAAG
>VBEK01000158.1 GCA_005889135.1 Chloroflexota bacterium | reverse complement strand
GCGCGCACGATCGGCGCGCAGCCCTGGGCCTGGACGGAGAACATCCGCGGGCGCTCAGCGCCTATCAGGCCCAGCGCCTCGAGCTCCGCGAAAGCCTTCCACATGCCGACGATGCCAGTGCCGCCGCCGGTCGGATAGACGATCGCGTCCGGCAGCCGCCAGCCCAGCTGCTCGGCGAGCTCGAAACCCATGGTCTTTTTGCCCTCGACCCGATACGGCTCTTTGAGCGTGCTCAGGTCGAACGCGCCCAGCTCATCGCGAACAAGGGCCGCGAGGCGTCCGCAGTCGTTGATCAATCCGTCCAGGAGAATGAGGTCTGCTCCGGTGATCAAGACCTCGACCTGGTTGATCGCGGGAGCGTCCGCAGGCATGATGACCGTCGCTCGCACGCCGGTCGCCGCGGCGTAGGCGGCGAGAGCGCCGCCGGCGTTGCCCGCCGAAGGGGCGACGAGGTGCGTCGCGCCCAGCTCCGCGGCGCGGCTCACGGCCACGGCCATGCCGCGGGCCTTGAACGAGCCAGTCGGGTTGAGGCTCTCGCGCTTGACCAGGAGCCTCGCCAGTCCAGGCCACCGCACGGGCTGCAGCGGGGTGTCGCCCTCGCCCAGGAAAGTGATGAACGATGAGTCGCGCACCGGCAGCAGCTCCCGCCAGCGCCACAGCCCACCCGAGCGACGGGCGGCCATCGCCTCGCGGGTGAGAGAGCGGCCGGCGTGTTCGAGGTCGTAGCGGGCGAGAAGCGGGCGCTGGTCGGCCGGATCGAGGCCGATCAGCGCCTCCGCGTCATAGCTCCTGCCGGAGAGTCCACCCTCGAGGTGGCTCAGGGCGGAGCCGGTGTCCGGTCCTCTCAGGCGTACCGCTTGACGAAGTCGAGCGCCGTGTCCGCGACCTCCTTCCATCCGTCGTCGATGACGAGGGAGTGGCCGCGACCGGCGATCTTCTTGATCTCGGTCACCCCGGGATTTCGCTTCTGGCGCTTGTACGACGCGTTGGCGATCGCCCACGGGACCGTGTTGTCCTTCTCCCCTTCGATGATCAGCAGCGGCCCGCGGTCCGGGTTGGCGGTGTCGACCTTGACCTCGGTCCATGGGTTGAGGTTGGCGACCGCGGCTTGGAACAACGGCTCTCCCGGCGCGGCCACGGCGAAGGCCTCGTAGATTCGCCGCGCCTCCTCCTCTCCGACCGCGTTCGCGAACGCGAACCGGAACTGCTCGTAGGTCAGCGGCACCGCCTTGTTGCGGTTCGCTGGGTTGCTCAGTACTGGCGAGGCTGCCTTGAGCGCCGAGAACGGCAGCGGCAGGACGCCGCGGAACGGCGCCGGGTCGATGGCGACCGTGACCGCGGCCAGGCCGCGGCCGGCGACGATCTGGGCGAGCAGGCCGCCGAACGAATGCCCTACGACGGCGGGCTTCTTCTTCAGCTCCTTGACGATGGCGCTCACGTGGCCGGCCACCTGGCCCACGCTCTTGCCGGCGAAGACCTCTGGGTGGGCCTTGGCGTCGGCGACGCTCTCGGGGTCGTCCGGCCAGCCGGGCTTGATGGCGCTGTAGCCGGCGCTCTCGAACAGGTCGCCCCATCGGTCCCAGCTGCTCGGCAGCAGCCACAGGCCGTGGATGAAGACGACGGGCGTGCGTCCCGAAGAGTTGGCGCGCTCGACCTGCTGCGCCTCGTGCTCCGTGATCCGGGTGCGGTCGGCGGCGACTGCGCTCATCGGCGGGACCTCCTCCGGTGGTACCCACCCCTCGCCACCGGCGCAGGTATGGTAGCCCGGTGATCGACCCGGAAGCGGTGTACCGCCAGACGACCCCTCGCTCGCGCGCGCTGCACGAGCGGGCCGCGAAGGCGATGCCCGGCGGGACGACGCGCACGACCACGTACTTCGACCCCTACCCCGTCTACATCGAGCGCGGAGAAGGTTGCCGCGTGTGGGACGCCGACGGCGTCGAGCGCATCGACATGATCGGCAACTACACGGCGATGATCCTCGGCCACTCCCATCCGAAGATCGTGGAGGCGATTCGGGCGCAGGCGGCGCGCGGCACCGGGTTCGCGGCCGCGAATCCGCTCGAGGTCGAGCTCGCCGAGCTGCTGTGCAAGCGGGTTCCGAGCCTCGACGCCGTGCGCTTCTGCAACTCCGGCACCGAGGCGACGATGTTCGCGATGCGGTTGGCCCGCGCCTTCACCGGCCGGCCGAAGATCGCGCGCATGGAGGGCGGCTACCACGGCACCCATGACTACGCCGAGGTGAGCACCCACCCGGCCGCAGGCGAGGGCGGGCCGGCCGAGGAGCCCGAGGCAGTGGCCGATTCGCTGGGCACGCCGGCGTGGGCGATCGAGGAGGTCGTCGTCCTGCCGTTCAACCACCCCGACGCGGCGGAGCGGATCATCCGCCGCGAGGGTTCGGCCCTGGCCGCCGTGATCGTCGAGCCGATCATCGGCGCGGGCGGCGTCATCGCCGCCACACCCGAGTTCCTGGGCCGGCTGCGCGAAGTGACCCGCGAGCTCGGGATCCTCTTGATCTTCGACGAGGTGATCTCGTTTCGTGTCGCGCCAGGCGGCGCGCAGCAGATGTACGGCGTCACACCCGACCTGACCACGTTGGGCAAGATCATCGGCGGCGGGCTCCCGGTCGCGGCCTTCGGGGGGCGCGCCGACGTGATGCAGCTCCTCGACCCGCGGAACAAGCCGAACATCCCCCAGGGCGGGACCTACAACGGCAACCCTCTCGGGATGGCCGCGGGCCTTGCCGGCATGAAGGAGCTGACGCCCGACGTCTACGACGACCTGAACCGCAAGGGCGCGCGCGTGTGCGAGCAGCTTGCCGAGGTCTTCGCGTCCCACCATGTTCCCGTGCAGGTGAACGGCGCCGGCTCCATGCTCGCCCTCCACTTCACAGACACGCCGGTGGTCGACTACCGGACCATGGCCGCCGCGGACAAGAAGAAGACGCGCGACCTCTTTCTGAGCCTGCTCAACCATGGCGTGCTGATGGCGCCACGGGCGATGGGCGCGCTGTCGACCCCGATGGACGAGGACGACCTGCAGCGTTGCGTCGATGCGGTCGATGCGTCGGTGGCGGAGCTCGTGCCCCGCTGGGAGGCAAGCTGACCCGGCGGAGCGCAGACTTTGCGCCGCTCGAGTCGGGCCGCCCCCGCCAGAGGCGGGACCTGGCGGTGGCGGCCCTGACCGCTTTGCGCGCCGGCTAGGCGGCGACCGCCGCCCCCACCTCGTTGAGCTTGCCGGAGCGGACGTCGTAGACGAAGCCGCGGACGCTCGACTTGTTGGGGATGAAAGGACTGGCCTTGATGCGCGCGATCGACTGTTTCACATCGTCCTCGAGATTGGTGAACGCCTCCAGCGCGAAGGCGGGCCGGATACCGGTCTCCTCCTCGATCTTGCGCTTGAGGTCGTCGTCGTGAAACGTGAGCATGCCGCAGTCCGTGTGGTGGATCAGGATGATCTCCTTGGTGCCGAGCAGGCGCTGCGAGATCGCGAGCGACCGGATCGCGTCGTCCGTCGCGGCGCCCCCGGCGTTCCGGATGATGTGCGCGTCGCCCTCCTGCAAGCCCAGGATCTTGTGCACGTCGAGGCGTGCGTCCATGCAGGCCAGCACGGCGACGTGTTTCGCCGGGGGGAGGGGAAGGTCGCCCTTCTTGAACGAGCCGGCGTAGGTCTGATTGTTGCGGACGAGTTCGTCGGTGACGCTCATATGTACGTGCCTCCAGGTTCAATCGATGGAGACGGACGGAGAACCGGTTCGGTTTCCGCCTAACTACAGAGGCAGGTACAGCAACCGGCGTGGTCGACCGCCCGCCGGCGCGTCAGGATTTGGTTCCGCATCGGGGCTCCCACAGCCGATCAAACGTAGCACGACTAATGCTTCTTTTTCCTGCCGCCCTGGGTCGGCTGCGGCGGGGTGTAGGCGGCCGGCGGCTTGGAGGGAACCGTGCCCGGCAGGTAGTAGTTGTCGTAAGCGGTGAGGATGCCCGGCGGGGGTGAGTACCACGGCTCGGAGCCGAGAACCGGCAGCGCCTGGGTGAGGAACGTGTGCCACGCGGGCACCGCGACCACGTAGCTGTCCGAGCCCTCGACCATCTTGATGCGCCAGTCGGGGTTGCCCATCCACACGGCGACCGCGATCTTGGGGGTGACCCGATTCTCGTCCTTCGCCATCATCGTCGCCACGATGAAGGCGACCTTCGGGTCGACCACCTGGTGCGCGTCTTCGGCGTGCTGGTAGACCGTGGAGCCTCCGCGCTCGACGCGCGCTATGGCGAAGGGCTTGTGGAGGACTCCCTGCGCAGCGAGGACCGAGGCCGCGGTCGCCATCTGCAGCGGCGTCTCGCCGTAGCCGCCGAGCGTGAGCGACGGGCCGAAGCTGCGCGGATCGTCATTGTTGGTGAAGCTCCCATCCTTCTGCTGCTGCCAGGGCGGCGCGCCCATGTCGCGCGCGGTCTGCACCACCAGCGGCACCCCGATGCCGACCTCGACCTTGACCGCCGGGATGTTGAGCGAGTTGCCCATGCACTGCTGCAGCTGGCAGGTGCCGTGGTAGCGGCCGTCGTAGTTCTGCGGCTTGTAGACGGTCTGCGAACCCAGGTCGTTGTACGAGAACGGCGCGTCCTCGACCGGTGACGTCATCGAATACTGGCCGCTCGCGATGGCCGCCGTGTAGGTGAAGATCTTCATCGACGAACCGGGGTTGCGGGGCGGCCATACCGCGAGGTTGTACTGGCCGCCGTCGGCGTTGGGGTTCGCCGAGCCGACCATCGCCACGATCGCGCCCGACTTCGGATCGATCGCCACCAGCGAGCCCTGCTGCACGCGACGCCAGGCCACGTTCGCCTGGGTGCCGCTGATCGCCTGCTGTGCGATCTGCTGCAGCCTCATGTCGAGCGTGGTGTAGACGCGCAGCCCGCCGCCGTACGTCGTCTTGTCGCCGTACATCTTCTTCAGCTGTGCGGTGACGTAGCTGACGAATCCGGGCGCCAGGTTGACGGTCGCCGGCCGGAACATGTGGCTCGGTGGCCGCAGGTCCTCCTTGAGGGCCTGGTCGGCCTGGGCCTGGGTGACATTGCCGGCCTCGACCATCGCCGTGAGCACCTCTTGCTGGCGTGCCTTGGCCACGTCCCATCTCTGGAACGGGCTGTACAGCGTCGGTCCGCGGACAAGCCCCGCGAGCATCGAAGCCTGGGCGAGGTCGAGGTCCGCGGTCTTGCGATGGAAGTAGAGGGACGAGGCCGCGGCGGTGCCGACCGCGGAGTTGCCGAACGAGACGCTGTTCAGGTACATCTCGAGGATCTGCGACTTCGAGTAGCGGCGCTCGACGGCGAACGCAAGCAGCGCCTCTGTCAGCTTGCGCTGGATCGTGGGCTGATCGCCAAGGAGGCGGACCTTGACCAGCTGCTGCGTGATCGTCGATGCGCCCTGCACGGTGTCACGCGCCTTGATGTCGACGATCGCCGCGCGAGCGATCCCGGCGGGGTCGATGCCGGGCTCGCTGTAGAAGTTGCGGTCCTCGATGGCGACGATCGCGTCGGGCAGCGTGGACCCCATCGCGGACAGCGGTTCGTAGTAGTGCTGGTAGCCGGACGGATGCAGGTCGGCGATGACCGTCTTGCCGTCGCCGGCGTAGAGGATCGTGTCCCCCGCGACGTCGTTGTCGAGGCTCGATACGTCGGGCAGCGGCGCCGCGTAAGCGACGAACCAGGGCGACGTCAACCCGGCGGGCAGCAAAAGGGCGAGCAGCAACCCAACGCGCAGCAACAATCCCTTTGTCGGCCGCTTGCTGGTTCCGGGGTGCTTGCGCGCGGCCCCGGCGCGCGCGCGGGGATCGTAGGGGTTACCGAAGGAAGCTATCTCGCCCACCCACTACGAATATGCACGCTTCGCCGCATGCCTGGATCCTCACGAAGATCAAAACGCCCGCGCGAGCCCGAGTAATCAAGTCTCGATCGGCGCCGAGTTCAAAACAGTTTGTAAGAGGTCGCGCGCGAACTCGGTGCAAACTGCTGACGTATGCGCGGATTCGTGCTCGGGCTTGTGCTCGCGGTCGGGGTGACGGCGACGGTGCTGTCCCTTCGCCCCGGAGGGCTTCGTCGGCAGCTGCGCCTGGCCGCGCGACGCTTCAAGATATTTCTCTGGCTCGGCGGGATCTACCTCGCCGCGACGATCGCGATCCGGCTCGCGTTTCCGAGCGGCGCCGTGTCGGACTACGGGCCGCCCGTGCTCGCTCTGCTGCTCGCGCTGGTCTTTGTCATCGCCGCCCAGGACCCTGCTCCCACGCCGCCTGGCACCTGATGCAGCGAACGGCCGACGGAACCGCGGCGAGCCTCTCCTCCCCGATGGGACTGCCGCAGTCCGCGCACACGCCGTGCGCGGTCGGCGGGAGCGACTCTTCGTGGCCGCGCTCGAGGATGCGCTCGATCTCCTGAGCGACGGCCTGGTCGGCCATCGCCTGCGTCTCGTCGGAATCGCGAAACCCCCGGCTCATCCCCTCACGTTACCGCGGTCGCTGCCGGAATCTAGCCCGCGATTGTCGAATTCGCGGGCAGTAGGCCTACGAGGGCGGACGTAAGCCTACTGGTGGCGAATTCGTTAGCAGCCCAGTCTCGGTCCGGTCTCAATTTTCGGTATCAACGCCGAAACCGCGCCTTCAGCCGTTTCCTGATAGAGCGGATCGGCGAATTCGCCCGAATCTCGTGGAGGGAGCTCTCGCATGCAACTACGCCTGCCCCGCACAGGGCGACCCGTGGTGACCGTGTTCGGCGGCGTGCTCCTCGGCGCGCTGCTCGTCGGTGCCGGACCACCGGTGCAGGCGGCCTGGGACCGGCCGGCCTGCGCCGA
>VBEK01000157.1 GCA_005889135.1 Chloroflexota bacterium | reverse complement strand
TGAACAGATTTGTGCTTGCGGCCGCGTTGGGGCTGCTGCTGAGCGGGTGCGGCCCCGCGGGCGCCGGTTCCGGGTCCAATCCGAGCCCCACGCCGAGCGAGCGGCCCGGGTTCGGCTACGACGTCACCGCCGGCGACCACGACAAGGCCGTCACGATGCGCGTCGGCCAGAAGCTCGAGATCGCGCTCCACGCGCCCAACGGCATGAACAACTGGACGCACCCGGAGTCGAGCGACCCCTCGATCCTCGCTCCGATCCCCGACCCCGCGGCCACGGCCGCGCGTGGCGTCACCCTGGCGGCGTTCGAGGCAAGGAAGCCGGGACAGGTCGACGTCACGGCCAATGCGTCGCCCATGTGCACTCCGGGCGCGCCCTGCCCGATGTACCTGGCCGTCTACTCCCTGCGGGTGACCGTCACGCGGTAGCGGGCTGCGTTGCGGCCTGCAGCGCGGCGGCGATCGCGTCGAGCTGCGCGCGTGCCGGCGGGTGCTCGTAACTACGCGGAAACGTGAGGCCGAAGCCGTCGTTCGGATAGCGCGGGATGACGTGGACGTGGAAGTGCGGCACGTCCTGGTACGCGGCCTCGCCGTCCATGACGATGATGTTGATGCCGCTCGCGCCCAGGGTGTGGCGCGCCACCGCCGCCAGCTTGCGCGCGACCCGAAACGTGCGCATCGCCGCGGTCTCGTTGATGTCTGTGATCAGGACGGCGTGCTCGCGCGGCAGGACGAGCATGTGTCCCTGCGTGATCGGCTGGATGTCCATGAACGAAACCACGGTGTCGTCCTGGTAGACCCAGCTCGCGGGGGACGTGCCGCGGACGATGTCGCAGAACACGCACTCGTCGCTCATAAAGCGAAGAGCTTAGCGACCCGTTCAGGCTATTCAGCCTCTGTAGGCGATTCGACCGGGGCAGGCTCTGGCGCGCCGTTCGCTTCGATCTCGGCTTGGGCCTGTACTGGTAAGGGCTCCTCGCCGTTCGGCGAGAGGGCTGCTACCTCCCCGTTCGCCACCGCTTCGCCGGCCGGCCGCTGCCCACGCCGCCGCCTCCGCGTCCGGCGGTCGCCCCGGTGCGGCCGCGACAGGCGCTGCACCTGGGAGCGGATTCCCACGCGCTGGCAGGCGGTGACGACCGCCCCCACGCCGGCCACCAGGCCTTCCTCCTTGCAGTGCTCGAACAGCGGGCCGAACAGCTCCGGCGCACCCCCGATCACCGTCTTGGAGTCGCCCACGATCACGAGCAGCTTCTTCGCTCGCGAGATGGCGACGTTGACGCGGTTCGGGTCGTTCAAGAATCCGATCGCGGCGCGGTCGTTCGAGCGCACGAGGGACAGGATCACGCCATCGGACTCGCGCCCTTCGAACGCGTCGACCGACTCGATGTCGTCTGGCGGAACGATCCCCTTCAGCGCACCCTGCAGACGGTTGACCTGGGAGTTGTACATCGCGATGACGGCGAGCTTCGCCTTGCGCACACGGCGGCGAATGATCGAGGTGATGTCCTTGCACAGCGCGACCTCGAACTCGTTCGCGACCGAGCGCTGCGCGTCGCGGTACTCGTCCTGGGCGCCGGTGTCGACCCACACCAGCTCGCGGTCGAACGGCCACGGCAGGGGCATGCGCGGGTGTGGCGCCTCGTGGATGAGCTTGCCCTCGTAGAAGAGGTCGGACACGACGCGGCCGATCGGCTCCCGCATTCGGTACTGGCGAGGCAGCAGGATGCGTGAACTGCCCGACACCTTGTCCCATGTCCAGCCGTAGAAGCTGTCGTCGCGGACCATCTCGTCGAGCGGCGTCGTGATCTTGAAGGTCGAGGCCGCCTCCTCCATCACGGGCGGAAGCTGGTTGAGGTCGCCGATCATCACCCAGCGCTTGGCCAGCGGCATCACCGCCAGCGCCTCGTTGGCCCGGACCTTGTTGGCCTCGTCGAGGATCAGCCAGTCGAACACCTTGAATCGCAGTCGCGAGTCGATGGTGAGGCGGTTGACCGTGCCGGCGACGAGGTTGTAGGGCTCGAGGTCGTCGCCCTCGACGAGCGTGGGGCGCAGGCGCTTTGGAACCTTGCCCGGCTCGGCGATGCGCGCCTGGCGCACGTGGGAGAAGCCGAGCAGCCGCTCCTGGCCCGTGTCGACCGCGTCGTTGGAGTGCGAGGAGAGGAGGATCGAGGAGTTGGGGTTGCGGCCGAGGATGCGGCGGATCGACTCCACGATGGCGGTCGTCTTGCCGGTGCCCGGCGGGCCCTGGATCAGGTAGAGCTGACCAGGGCGCATGCCCATCACGCGCGCGACCGCCTCAGCCTGCTCCTCGTTGGGGTCGGGAAGGTGATGGGCGCGCTTGCCGTCTAGGGGCACGCGCGGGGGGGTGCCCCGCCAGCCGGGATCGACCAGCTCGGCGGCGAGGGAGCCGGTGCGCGGGCTGCCGATCTGGAGCTGGCGGATGCAGGACCGCTGCGCCTCGAACATCTCCACGCTCGCGGTCGGCAGGACGATGCCCTCGTCCGGCAGCGGGTCGTAGCGGCGAAAGCTGACCCATAGGTTCGAGCCCTGGATGCGGTCGAGCGACATGCCCCGGTACTCCGGGAACCCCGCCGAGCGCACGGTCAGGGAGTCGATGCCGCGGTAGATGCGCCCGTCGGCGTCGTCGACCAGATGAAGGATCGCGCGCACGTACTCGCCGCCCCGCATGTCCTCGCCGCAGTTGGGGCAGTGGATGCCGTTCGAGGTCGGGACCTCGGTCTCGCACTTCGGGCACTCGATCCACTGCTCGGTGGCCTCGTAGCGCCGGACGGCGGCTTCGGCCAGGTTCTCGCGGTAGTCGCGAAGGTGCTCGATGAAGCGCATGGTCGAGTCGAGCAGGGGGTCGGACTTGGCCTGCTCGCGCAGGACGATGGCCGTGAATCCTTCGAGATCTCCGTCCCACTCCTTGACCACGTGCAGCTCCTGGAAGCGGAGCCGCATCCGGTTCTTCTCCATCTCGTACTCGCCCTCGAGCTCCTGCCAGTCGGTGATCTCGAGGGCCAGGCCCATGGGTGTCCGCCCGAGCTTTCCGGTCAGCAGCGTGGTGCTGACCTGGCCTATGAACTCCAGGGGCTTCTCCGGCTTGACGACGGTGTAGGTGCCGTCGATCAGCTTCTGGTCCTGGAGCACCTGGCGGAGCAGCTCGGCGCCGCCGTGCGCCTCCAGGGCGGTCACCTTGGCCGCCGCGGGCGTGCCGGGGCGGACTCGGATGCCGAGGCGGCCGGCCTGGATCTCCTCGCCGGGTATCTCCGGGTTCCAGAGGGGCAGGACGTCGCCGGGTATGGGCATGCTCATACCGCTTCGGCCGTGGTGTGGGCGAGACGTGCGAATGGGATCAAGTCAGATCTAGGTGGGGTCCTCTGGCGAGGACCTAGCGCCCCAACGGGCACCGCCTACGTTACCACACCCCAGCCTGGATCAAACTTGGGGTCGCCGTGTGGAAGAACTCGCTCAAGCCGTACGACTGGCTGTCGCCCGACCAGGTGGAGACGATCCACGGGCAGGCGATGACCATCCTCGAGGAGATCGGCGTCGACTTCCTCCACGAGCGCGCGCGAGACCTGTTCCAGAAAGCAGGGATGAAGGTCGAGGAGAACCGCGTCCACCTCGACCGCGAGTTCGTCCTCGAGCAGGTGGCGAAGGCGCCGGCCATCTTCGACCTCCAGGCGCGCAACAAGGCGCGCTCGGTGATCCTGGGCGGCGACAACGTCGTCACCGCACCGGTCTACGGGCCTCCCTTCGTCACCGACCTGGAGCGGGGCCGTCGCGGGGCGACGATCGAGGACTTCACCAACTTCGACAAGCTCGCCCAGGCGGTCGAGCAGATCCACTGCGCCGGCGGCACGACCGTCGAGCCCGAAGACCTACCGCTCGGCACGCGGCACCTGGACATGGTGTACTCGCACGTCCGCTGGACCGACAAGCCGTTCATGGGCAGCGTCATCTCCTCCGAGAACGCGCGCGACACGATCGAGATGGCCGCGATCGTGTGCGGCGGTCGGGAGAGCATCGAGAAGACGCCTGCGGTGATCAGCCTGATCAACGTCAACAGCCCCCTGCGCTACGACGACCGCATGCTCGGGGCGCTGCTCGAGTACTCGGAGGCGGGGCAGCCGGTCATCGTCACGCCCTTCCTGATGGCCGGCGCCATGTCGCCGATGGGCCTGGCGGGCACGGTGGCGCAGCAGACCGCGGAGGCGCTGGCCGGGATCGCGCTCGTGCAGCTGATCCGGCCGGGCACGCCGAGTGTCTACGGCTCGTTCTTGACCAACGCCGACATGCAGTCGGGAAGCCCCGCGTTCGGCACGCCCGAGTCGGCGATGGGCATCCTCGCGAGCGCACAGATGGCGCGGCGCTACCATCTCCCGTTCCGGGGCGGCGGTGCGCTCACCTCGTCCAAGTCGCCCGACGCCCAGGCGGCGTACGAATCGATGATGTGCATGTGGCCGACGCTCCTCGGCCGCGTCAACTTCGTCCTCCACGCCGCGGG
>VBEK01000124.1 GCA_005889135.1 Chloroflexota bacterium | reverse complement strand
CCAAGAGTCCCGACTGCCGGCAGTCGCGGCTTTGGAAGATGCGGATAACCCGCGAGCGCCGGCGATCGCGGCAAATGGGCGCTAAAGGGCTGGTAGCCCCGGCGGGATTCGAGGCGACGACTGCTATACCGATTCTCCGATTCAGACTGGAGGATCTCGACGACCCTGGACGCTGGCGACCGGAGTGCGGCGCGGTCAGGAAGGCGTAGCTATCGGCAACCCGAGAGCGCCCGCGGCAGCGCGCAATCGATCGTCGTAGGAAACTACAGCCGCCAGATCATCGCCGAGGCTCGTAGCAGCCGCCAGATGGATCGAGTCCAACGATCGAAGCTCGACCGGCTCGAGGTCTGCAGCACGGTCGAGAAGGGAATCGTCGAGTCGGATCAGATGGACGCCGGCCAGCAGCTTCCGGGCTTCCGGTATCAGACGCGGCAAACCGGCCCGCCGTACGACTCGCACCAGCTCCACCCTCAGAAGCGCGGCTGACGCGCGTTCCGGATGCCGGCGAAGCCACCGGCGCAAAGCAGGCGACTCGGGCTCAGTCATTAGAAGCTTCACGGCAGCCGAGGTGTCGAGGTACGCAACCTCAGCGCTCATCGGCCCTCATATCAACCAGGACTCTTGACAGAAGGGGCTTCCCTGCGATCCGCGGCATCGGCTTTACATCGAGCACATCGCCAGTTGCCTCACTCACTCGTCCCTCAGCTCGAAGCTGTTCCAGCCTGCTCGCCTCATGCATGGGCACGATCCGTGCAACTGCCCGGCCCCGGTCGGTCACCTCAACGACCTCGCCCGCCGCGACCCGACGCAAGACCGCAGTTGCGTTCTGACGAAGCTCTCTGATTCCGACCTTATTCATGTTGCACACCGTAGCACATTCCGGCACACATGTGCTTCATTGCCTCGCGAGATGTTAGCGTGCCCTCAAAAGACACATGTTCGAATCGACCGGTCGGTGACCGTTAGTCCTCGCCGGAGAATCGTTCCCAGGCGGCCTGCCGACTTGTCCCGATCGCCTCCCCGATTCGTGACCACGCCACTTGGTTCTTGCGCAGCAGGTTGACGGCTCGTTGCAACTGCTCTTCGGATTGCTTCAAACCGGCCGCGTTGATTCTGAGCTCGTCCAGCAATACTTCCGCCACCTCGCTATCGGGCCCAATCGAGAGATCTCGGCCGTGCTGTTCATTGGACTCGAGTACCTCGTTGCAGAGCTGGATGCATTGGTCGCAGATGAACACGCCAGGGCCCGCGACAAGCCTGCGGACTTTGTCCTTGGTCTTGCCGCAAAAGGAGCAGCGCCAATCGCGGTGCTTACCCACCTTCGTGGCATCCCTTCGTTTGAACAATGGCCATGTGTCAGGATACCTTGACGAATCTCGCCCGTCAAGACTACCTGACGTGCAATTGAGAAGCTGCCTGCAGCGTCCTGAACAAGTGTTCTGGTAGCCCCGGCGGGATTCGAACCCGCGATCTCAGCCTTGAGAGGGCTGCGTCCTAGGCCGCTAGACGACGGGGCCGCTTATTTGGTGGGCGGCATTGGGTTTGAACCAATGACCTCTTGCGTGTGAAGCAAGCGCTCTCCCACTGAGCTAGCCGCCCGTGGGAGGAATCATTCTACCCAGCCTCGTACGATCAACCATGAGATGGCCACGCCGCTCGCCCAGCAGCGCTGCGAGGCCTGCACACCAGAGACCCCGACCCTCTCCCGAGCCGACGCCGAGAACCTGCTCCGGGAGCTAGACCCGGGCTGGAGCGTCAAGGAGCGCGAGGGCAAGGACTGGCTCACCCGGACCTTGAAGTTCAAGGGCTTCATGCCCGGGGTCGCCCTGGTCAATCGCATCGCCGAGCTCGCGGAGCGGGAGGGCCACCACCCCGACCTGGAGCTGACCTACGGGTCGCTCACCGTCCGCCTGCGCACCCACGCCGCCGACGGCCTGACTCGCAACGATTTCGTCCTGGCCGCGAAGATCGACGAAATCCCGCCCCCCTGAGGGCCTTTCACACGTTCTTAACCGTCTCTCTTGTGATTTGTAGGCGGATTCCCGATACAGTTTCCCGGCTTGATGCACTTCATCATGTGTTGGCTGCTCCACCAGAAAGAGCGAGAAGTGCTCCTGAAGGGGGTCCTGCCCGGGGGGATCGACGCCGTCGTGTTCTGCTGGCGGTGCGACCGCATGCGCGGCCGGGCCGTCCGGGTCCTTCAGCTGACGCCCAACGGCATCCACGCCTGCAGCGCTCACACGGCTAGCTAGCCAGACCACACCGTTTCGGCCGGCCGATCACCGCTCGGGTTCTTCAGCGCGCCCTCGAGCGCCACGCCCAGCGGCACCGCCGCCGCGACCACGACCGCGAGCACGGGAAAGATCAGGCTGAGCCAGCCGCCGACCCACGCCGCCGCCAGCCCAGCGTCCCGCACCATGCTCCCCCGGGCGCGGGCCAGCAGCCAGATGGGGATCAGCAGCAGCAGCAGGTCGCCCGGGGTCATGTGGTGGTTGATCAGGACCGAGCCCATGACACCGACCGCGATGGTGACCTCCACCCCACGCCAGCGGGTCGCCCAGGCGATTAGCGCCGTGGCGATCGTGATCGCGGCCGCCGCGGCCAGCCACGGCGCGCCCGACCCGAGGAGCGGCACGAGCGACCACCTCAGGTAGTAAGGGTCCGCGGCCAGGCTGGCCGACAGCGAAACGTAGGCCGTGATCCCCGCCGGCCCCAGCACGATGAGCGACGTACCTACGGCAGCGATCGCGACCACGAGCCACGCGATGAACGTCCGCCGGTGGCCCGCCGCAAGCAGCGCCAGTGGAACCAGGATCGAGAGCGTCGGCTTGAGCAACCCGACCGCGAGGATGGCGCCCGCCAGCACCGGCCGGTCATCGCGGATGAACTTCCACGTCAGCGCCAGGGAGAGCACAACGAGCGGCCCGAGCGGCGCGGAGATGAAGATCAGGTACGCCGGCAGGAACGCCAGCCACGAGGCCAGATAGACCACGCGGAGGTAGAGATCACGGGGCGCGACGACCTGGCTCGCAACCACCACGGCGGCGATCAACGCCACCGTCCAGATCCAGAGGGCGAGCCCGTAGGGCAGCGCCGTCAGAGGCGCCAACAGCCACGCAAACGGCGGTGGGTTGACGACGACGCACGGCGAGCCCGGAAACATCTGCTGCACCCACTGCTGCTGCACCGCCGGGTCGTACATCCGGCTGTAGCCGAGGGTGGCTCCGGCCTTCGCGACCGCGTAGAAGCACGCGAAGTCGGGGTACGGGTTGGGAGACTTGATCACCTGGTAGGCGTTGAAGGCGGCGAGGTCGAGCAACGCGAACAGCAGCGCGGCCCGCCCCCGCCGACGCCAGGGACCGCTGATCGCCGGCGCGCTCGACATGGGGCCGAGAGTATATGTCGCCGTCGCGGCGACTCCTATCGGGTGACGGCCTCCTCGTCGGGCAGCTCGATGTCTTCGCCCGTGTACGCCGCCGCCTGCATGCGGAAGAGCCTCGCATAGCGGCCGCCCACCCGCATCAGCTCCTCGTGCGTCCCCTCCTCGACCAGCCGGCCGTGCTCGAGGAAGATGATCCGGTCGGCGCGGCGCACGGTCGAGAAGCGGTGCGAGATGTACACCGCCGTCCGGCCGTGGGTGAGCGAGCGCAGGCGCTCGAAGAGGTCGTACTCGGCCTGGGCGTCCAGCGCCGAGGTGGGCTCGTCGAGGAGCAGGATCCGGGCGTCGTCGCGCATGAACGCGCGCGCAAGCGCGACCTTCTGCCACTCCCCTCCCGACAGGTTGACGCCGGCGTCGAACCACTTGCCCAGCGCGGTGTCGTAGCCCTCCGGCAGACCGGCGATCAGGTCGTCGGAGCCGGCCTGCTTGCTGGCCCGGACGATGGCCTCGCGGTCGGTGATCTCGGGCACGTTGCCGAGGCCGATGTTCTCGGCCGCCGTCGCCTGGTAGTCCACGTAGTCCTGGAACATGGCGCCGATCTGACGCCGCAGCTCGGCCGGCTCGAAGTCGCGGATGTCGACGCCGTCGATCAGGATGCGTCCCTCGCTCGGGTCGTACAGGCGGCAGATGAGCTTGAACAGCGTGGTCTTGCCGGCGCCGTTGCGGCCCACGACCGCGAGCGTCTCCCCCGCCTTGATGGTGAACGACACGCCGGCCAGGGCCAGCTGCTCCGCGCCGGGGTAGGCGAAGCTGACGTTCTCGAAGCGGATCTCGCCGCGCAGGGGCACGGGGACGGGCTTGGGCTCGTCCGCGACCGGCATCGTCGGCTGCCGGGCCATCAGCTCGTAGAGGTTGTTCAGATACAGGTTGTGCTCGTACATCCCGGAGAAGCCGCCGAGCAGGCTCTGGATCGAGTTCTGCACCGACGTCGCCGCCTGCGTGTACGCGGTGAGGTGCCCGAGCGTCAGCCGTCCCGCGATCGCCTGCAGCGCGACATACAGATAGGTGAGGGACGTGACGATGGTGCTCAGGTTGCCGAGCGCAAAGCCGGTGAGGTAGCGGCGCACGACCTGCGAGCGCTGCGTGTCGTAGAACACGGTCGCGATGAGGCGGTAGCGGTCGATGAAATACTGCCCGAGGCCGAAGAGCTTGACCTCCTTGGCGAAAGCGTCGGTGGTGACCAGGTTGACCATGTACGTCATGCGCCGCAGCAGCCGCGAGCCCCAGCGCGCGATGTTGTAGCCGCGCCATCCATAGCGCGTGTCGGCGATGAAGGCGGGGATCGGCGAAAGGAGTGCGATCAGCGCCAGCAGCGGGCTGACGCCGACGAGCAGCACGATCATGGTGGCGAAGGTCAGCACCGTCTGCAGCAGCCCGAACGCGGTCGCGATCATCAGCACGGGCCGGTTGATGGAGTCGTTCTGCGCCCGACGCAGGAGGTCGTAGGACGCGGGGTCTTCATAGAACGGAAGGTCGAGCGACGCGGCCTTCTCCATGACCATCAGCTGGATGCGCATGGCGACCGAGTTCTGGAGCAGCTGCTGGAAGATGTTGCGCAGGGTGTTCAGCAGCGCGGCTAGAGCGAAGACCAGGAGCTGCAGGACGGCGAGGAACACGATCATCCCGAACGCGGTGAAGGTCGGACCGGGCAGCCAGTGGACGTCGAGGCTGGCGAAGGTCTCGCGGTCGGGAAGGTTCTGGGCGTGGTTGGTGATCCCCACCACCACTGCGTTGGTGAGCAAGAACGAGATGCCGACCGAGATCGTGGGGATGAGGCCGGCGAGTGCGGTGGTGATAAACAGGCCGACGGTGGTGCGCGGGCTCGCCTCCCACACCAGGCGCAGCACCTGGGGCAGGGCCGCCGTCGTGCCCAGGACGGATTGCTTGAGGCTCTCCCAGCGCCCGCGGAGGTCTTTCGGACCTTCGGGCTGCTGCGGCGGCTCGATGGCGGGGTCCCCGGTGAGGCCCGAGTTGGCCGGGCCGGTGTCGGGCTTGCGCCGCCCCCGCCCCCAACCGCCCCACCAGATCACGGGCCCGTGGGAGCCCGGCGGCATCATTCCCATGTGCTGGTGAGCTTACGCAACCCCGCTTGACAGGCCACCTTTACAGTGTAATCATGTAATGCATGGATGACAAAGAGCTCGGCTCGATCAAGGGTTGGTTTGCCGGAAGGCTCCCGGACGGCTGGTTCACGGGAGTTGAGGTCGCCGTCGAGGACGACCAGATCGTGGTCATCGGCACGCTGCCGGACCTCAACCTCGGCTCCACGCCGGAGGAGAAGGAAGGGGCCGCGGCGGGGCGCATCGCCCGCTTCCGCGAGGAGACCCGGGGGCAGCGGATCGGCATCGCCCAGGAGGCCGAGGAGCGCTTCAAGAAGTACGTCACGTGGGGCGCCAAGCTCGAGGGCGTGACCAAGCGCTTCAACCCCGGCGGCGGCGGTCGCGGCGGTGACGACCGCCGGAGCGTGATGATCCGGCGCTGGATGCGCAGGCACCGCGGACGCCACGCGCAGGAGGCGCAGAGGCAGAGCCAGGTCTTCTAGTCACGGCCCCTCACCCCGACCCTCTCCCCATGGGGAGAGGGAGAGGGCGGAGTACATCGAGCCCAGCCAGCGGCTCGGGACGGTCTTCAAGAGCCTGGTGTTCTTGAACCCGGCCCGAGCCGCCATCGTTTCCCACGTCGAGTAGGTGAAGGGATACGGCACCCAGGGGTTGCCGCGGTCGGCGCCATACTCGACGACGATCAACCTCCCTCCCGGCCGCAGCATGCCGTGCACCAACCTCAGCACCGGATCCTTGTCGCGCACGTAGTGCAGCGAGTTCGCCATGACAACGCCGTCGAGGTCGTGCAGGTCGAGCGGCTTCGTGAAGTCCCCGACCCGGGTCTCGAAGCGGCTATCGAGCGCACGGAGCGCGCTCGCGTCCTTGTCCACGGCAACGATGCGAGCCTCGGATCCCAGCAGGTCTGACAGCGCGCGGGTGAAGGCGCCCTCGCCGGCGCCGAGGTCGGCCCACGAGCCGCCCGTCGTGCCTACGCCGTCCTCAATCAGGGATACGAGATCGGCGTGATTCAACTTGCTCGCGCACCTTCGGCGCCACCTCGGTCATGAAGGCCCGCATCTCTTCTTCCTGGTCGGCGACGAGGAAGGTGTCCATCCCCACGTCGACGACGAGCTGGACCAGCTGCTCGGCGTCCATGGACCCGGCGTTGAGCACCCGGCGGATCGATCCCGGCTCGCGTCCCGCAGCCTCCGCGGCCGCGTCGATGCGCAGGTTCGCTTCGCGCAGCTCGGGCTCCTTGAGGTAGCCGTACGACGGCACCCAGCCGTCGGCCGCGCGCCCGACCAGGGCCAGCATGCGCGGCCTGTACGCGCCGAGCCAGATGCCGATCGGGTGCGCCGGCACCGGCCCCGAGTGCGCGCCGACCAGCTGATAGAACCGGCCCTCGAACCTGATCCCGTGCTGCCCGCTCCAGAGCAGGCGGATGACCTGAATCGCCTCCTCGAGCGCCGACACCGACTCGCCCGCGGTGCGGGCGGGACCGCCGTAGGCCTTGATCGCGTCCCAGAAGCCGCCGGCGCCGAGGCCGAGCTCGAGCCGGCCTCCGCTCAGGATGTCGAGGCTCGCCGCCGCCTTGGCGAGCACGGCCGGCGGGCGCAGGGGCAGGTTGGCGACGTCTGGAAACACCGTGATCCGTTCGGTCCGCATCGCGATCGCGGTCAGCAGCGTCCAGGTGTCGAAGAAGCGGCGCTGGTAGGGATGGTCCTGGACGCCGACGACGTCAAACCCAAGCTCGTCCGCCAGCACCGCCAGGCGCAGCGGCCGCTCCGTCGCCTCGGGCGTGACGAAGACCCCGAAACGAACCGGCAGTCCATGGTCCATCACGGACTAGAAGGCGACGAGTGCGGGGATTAATTCCTGCGGAAGATCAGGCGCCAGATCAGGAGGAGGATGACCGCGCCGGCGAACGCGATCACGAGCTTGTTGAGGATGTCCGCGCCGAGGTTGATGCTGAGGTTGAGCACACCGGCGAGCCAGCCGCCGAGGAGAGCACCAAGGACGCCGATGACGATATCGAACACCCACCCGCGTCCTTTGCCCAGCACGATCTTGCTCGCGAGGAAGCCGGCGACCAGGCCGACCAGGATGTAGATGACGATGTTCTCTAGGGTCACTGCCCTAAACGGCCTCCTCTACGCTTTGCCGTGTCATGCCGACTGACCAGTATCACGAACCGGCCGCCGATTTGAGCCAGGAGATCCGTACTTTCGCGCGCATGGCCGCGTCGCTGCAGGAGGAGGCCGAGGCGATCGGCTGGTATGAGCAGCGGATGTCGTTGGAGCGCGACCCGACGGCGAAGGCGATCATGGAGGACGCGCAGGAGGAGGAGTTCAAGCACTTCGCGATGGCGCTCGAGTTCCTTTCCCGACGCAAGCCCAAGTGGCGGGCGGTCCTGCGTTCTGTGCTGTTCCAGGAGGGGGACATCGTCGAGCATGGAGAGAAAGGCGAGGAGGCCGAGAAGAAGGCTTAGCGCTAGATCGTCGCGACCAGCTCCGTGATCGTCGCCAGCTCCTCCCCGCTCACCAGGTGCCCCATCCCCGGGTAGAACCGGACGGTCACGTCCGCGCCCATGCCTTTGAGGACCTCGCCGGTCTCGACCACGCGCCGCATGGGGATGTGCGGGTCGATGTCGCTGCAGCCGAGGAACACGGGCGTGCCATCGAAGTTGCCCGGGTAGTCGCGGGGCGTCCCGTCGGGCCCGATGAGGCCGCCGCTCAGGCCGACCACGCCGCCGTAGCGGCGGGCGTTGCGGGCCGCCCACTCCAGGGTGAGGCATGCTCCCTGGGAGAAGCCAAGCAGCACCACACGCTGCGCAGGTATGCGGGCCTCGACCCGCTCCACGACGCGCGCGATCGTCTCCATGGCCGCGCTGAGATGGGGCTCGTTGCTCTCCAGCGGCGCGGTGAAGGGGTTCGGGTACCACGTGTTGCCCGCGGCCTGGGGCGCGAGGTAGGCCCAGCCGGGCTGCTGCACTTCGGAGGCGATGGTCATGATGTCCTCAGCGCTGGCGCCGCGGCCGTGGAGGAGGATCATGGCCGCGCGCGCCGTGCGCAGGTCTTGGCCCGCCTCGACGATCCTCTGCCCGTGCGTGATGGACATAGCGACCTAGCATAACGAGGACTTTGAAGGGCGAATTCACGTACAGCAACCCGCGCGTGATCCACTGGGGCGCGGGCTCGGTCGCGCGGCTGGGCGAGCTGAAGGCCGAGCGCATCGCTGTCGTGACGACCCGGTCCCTGCGCGACAAGGTCGAGCGCCTTCCCGTCCGCGCGTCGTGCGTCGTCACGGTCGGCCAGCACGCGCCGCTGGCGCAGATCGACGCCGGCGTCGAGACGGTGCGGGGCGCGGACGCGATCGTCAGCTTCGGCGGGGGCAGCGTGATCGACGCGGCCAAGATCATCTCCGTCAAGCTCGGCGCCCTCCCCCACACGGCTGTGCCGACCACTCTCTCGGTGGCCGAGCTGGCCGCGGGGGCGGGGTTCACGAACGAGGCCGGAGACAAGGCGGGCATGCGCGACCCGCGGCTGATGGTCGAGACGGTGATCTACGACGCCGAGCTGACGCTGTGGACCCCGCTCGACCTGTGGCTGTCGACAGGGATCCGGGCGCTCGACCACGCCGTCGAGGGGTATCTCGCCGAGGGCGAGCACCCGCTCAACGACGTGATGGCGCTGGAGGCGATCCGGCGCCTGTTCGACTCGCTGCCGCGGGCCAAGGCAGCCCCGGAGGACATGAACGTGCGGACTGAGAACCAGCTGGCGGCCTGGTTCTCGTTCACGCTGCCGGGCGCGTCGGCGGCCGGTTTAAGCCACGTGATGGGCAAGCAGATCGGCGCGCGGCACGGCATCCCGCACGGCGTCACGTCATGCCTCTTGCTGCCCCACGTGATGCGCTACCTGGGACCGCGGATGCCGGAGCGGATGGCCGCCCTGCCGTCACCGGACTCGGTCTACGAGCTGATCGGCTCGCTCGCCCTGCCGCAGCACATCGCCGCGTACGGGATCGGCGAGCCGGAGCTGCGCCGCGCGGCGGACGAGCTGGCCGGCAAGCACCCCGCCGAGGACCTGTTCGAGGTCTACAGAGCGGCAATCTAGTTCCGCGATAGTCGCGACTATCCGGCCTTTCCGCCGTGAAAAGCTCTTGATAGTCGCGACTATCCGTGGGAGGGATGGCCAACTTCGCGTCGGGAGGCAAGAACCCCACCGCCGGCTAGTGGCGAACGCGGCGCGCGCGCCGCACGTGAAGACCCGGAGCAATCGAAAGGACGCGCTCGGCATCGGCGCCGAGCGCGTCGTCCGCCCGGGACGCGCGAAGGACATGAAGGCCCGCCGCGGCCGTGCTCACGAACCTCAGTGCGGGACGGAAACCCGATGGGCCGACGGCTCTCTCGGCGGGGATGGCGACGCTCCCGATCCACAGTCGCTCGAGGCCCTGTTTTCGGGCCGCGTCGTGAAGGCCAAGTAGCAGGGAGCGGAAGATGCCCTTCCGCCTGTGCTCGGCGAGCGTGACGCAGTTCCAGATGTACGCCTCAGCCTGCCGCGGCTTGATCTCGAGCTGGAGCTCGCCGATCCACTCGGGCCCGGTCGCCAGCCACCCGTAGCCGGCGATCGCGCCGTCGAAGATCACCGCGAAGCACCGGCACCCTCGCGCGAATCGCGGCTTGACCAGGTCGGCCTCCGGCCCCATCGCCGCCTCGATCAGGGGCGCGCGGTCGCGATGGATCTCCTCCACGGGGAAAGTGGGACGCCCGGCCCCTCCGGCGCTGGGCGGCGGAAGGTCCGCCGCCCAGAGGGTGCTTCGGATCAGAAGCGGAAGTGCAGCTGCCGAATGTTCTTGATGACTTCCTCATCGCCGCTCGCCGAGCCGCCGGGGAAGCGCTGGAAGAACGTCAGCACCGCGTCGGCGGCGTTGTTGAAGTGGATCAGCGCGTCGCAGCCCTCGAAGTTGCCGCTCTCGGGCTCGGCCGACCACTTCCCGTCCTTGATCGTGGCCCGCCACTTGCCGCCCCACGGGCCGTCGACCTGGATGCCGTAGGTGTAGTCCTGGCCCTTGGCCGTCTTCTCGTCGACCGTGTACTGCCAGAACACGAACGCGAACGGCAGGATCAGGCCCGCCGTCGCCTCGTCGATGGTGGCGAGCTTGTTGCCCAGGCCGTACTCGATGTCGTAGGGGTGGACGCCGTAGTCCATGATCTGGAAGGTGCCGTAGAACCCAGCCGGCACGGGCCCCGCGAATGGGTGGTAGACCATGAAGCTCGTCCACTGCTCGGGCGTCAGGTCGGACAGCATCTTGTCCAGCTTCTGAGCGTCCTTCTTGAAGCGGTCGAGAGCCTCCTCGCGCGAGAGCTTGCGGAACTCGAGCGCGTGGTCGTTGAGGGTCTCCCCCATCACGGGCAGGCCGAGCGCGGTTCCGTCTTTGCCCGCGACGGCCGCGTCCCAGTTCTTGAAGTAACCCTCCATGACGTCGATCATGTGCCCGACCAGGTCGCGAACCTCCCATCCGGTGCAGCGCGTGTCGACGTTCCAGTTCTTCGGGTCCGACACGAGGCGCGTGAAGTTGTCCCGGTCGCGGCGCATCACGGTCATGACCGTGTCCTTGCCCTCCGCGGACATCGGATTGACCGGTGTGATGACTGCTGTGCTCATAGGCCCTCTCGCCTCCCCAGGTTTCCTTGGACCACGAACTAGTGGGCGCCGGTCGCCGTGGTGGTCGGCACGGCAATCGGCGGCAGGACGTCGTCGAGGTGCTCGCGCCGCACCTGAAACCAGGGCGGCAGGCTGAGCGTGGTCCCGAGCTTCTCCGGCTTCTCGTCGACCGTGAACCCGGGGCCGTCGGTCGCGATCTCGAACAGCACCCCGCCGGGCTCGCGGTAGTAGATGGATTTGAAGTACCAGCGGTCGATCACGGGCGTGACGTTGCGGCCGGCCTCGAGCAGCGACTCGCGCCACGCGACCTGGGTGGCCGCATCGGCCGTACGCCACGCGACGTGGTGGACCGTGCCGATCGACTCCTCCCCCTCGGGTCCCTCAGGCGACTCGATCAGGTCGAGGATGGAGTGCGGACCGCCCTCTCCGGTCTCGAAGCGCAGCCGCTTGCCGTCGCGGCTCGCCTGGCGGAAGCCCATCGTCCTGGTGAGCAGCTCGACGGTGGCCGCCGCCTCCGCCACGGTCAGGGCGACGGAGTGAAAGCCGCGGATGGCGTGGTCCTGCTCGACCGGGCCCTCCGGCCAGGGCGTCCAGCGGTCGTCGTTCGCATCGCCGACCAGCTCGAGCTCGATACCGTCCGCGTCGCGCAGCACCAGGGCGTCGGCGCCGAACCTGGTCGCCTGCTCGTGGGCGACGCCGAGCTGCTTGAGCCGTCGGCTCCAGAAGCCGATGGATCCGGCCGGCACCTGGAACGAGACGGTCGTCACCTGGCCGCTGCCAACGCGCTGCTTCGGCCAGGTCGGCCAGCCGAAGAACGTCATCGCGGTGCCCGGGGTGCCAAGGTAGTCGCCGAAGTAGATGTGGTAGGTGTCGGGCAGGTCCTGGTTGATGCTCTTCTTGACGAAGCGCAGGCCGAGCACGCTGACGTAGAAGTCGACGCACTTCTGCGCGTCGCCGGTGATGCACGTCACGTGGTGGATACCGGGGATGGAGGCCACGCTCGCCCCCATCTTAGTCCCGCTCGGACGCTGTTTCCGAGCTCCCCTCGGCCTCGGCCCGCGACCAGATCCCGGCCGCCATCGGGTCCTCCATCTCCTCCTGCAGATGGGCCACCAGACCGATCGCCCGAGCCATCACGGCCAGGCCGCGCGTGATCCGCCAAGGCAGTCCCATCTCGCTCGCGATGGCGGCGATCGCGCCGGTCGCGTTGACCGGGAGGTCTCGGCCGTAGGCCCTTCCCGCCTCGTCGGCGATGAGCTCCATCAGCTTCACGTGCCGGCCGGCGAACTTGTTCTCCGCGGCAAGAGCGAAGAGCCTGGTCGTGCGAGGGTCGGCCGGCCTGTGCACGGGGTGGCCGAGGCCGGGGACCGTTTCCTTGCGGGCCTTGAAGCCCTGCACGATCTCCCTGGCGTTTTCACGCGGGTCGCCATCCGACGGGGCCTCCTGGAGGATGCGGGCCGCCTGCTCGATGGAGCCGCCGAAGCGGTCGCCCATGCCCAGCACGCCCGCCGCCACCGCGGCCTGCAAAGCCTCGGGCGCCCCGAAGTAGGTCAGGCGGGCGGCGATCGTGCTGGGCGTCAGCCCATGCTCGACGAGCGTCACGGCCAGGGCGTTGAACATGACCGACTCGCGCGGCTCGGGCAGCCGGCCCAGCAGCTCGAAGAAAGCGAAGTCGCCGAGGTTGACCTTGCCGATGAGATCGGCGAGGTCATGGCCGCGGACGAAGACCTGATCCGCCGTGCTCCGGCCGAGGCGCGAGCTCGGCCTTCTTCTTCCACGCCCCTCACCCTTCATCCCTCTCCCCTGGAGGGGAGAGGGGCATTCCTGGTAAGGCGGGTTTTGTAGCCGGCCTCCCCGAAGTCGGCCTCGGACACCAGCGACACCTTCCCCCGAAATGTCAGCTTCGCGTGGATCGCGTTCTCGATCTCACTGATAAGCGCGTTGTCGGAACCATGCCGCTCGGTGACCTCGACCTCGATCGGGATCGGCGGCTCGACCGAGGTGTCAGACCCGACGCGCACCACCCGCGCACGGCCGGTGACGCGAGGGCGGAACTCGCCGACCACCGACAGGATGGCGGTCGGATACACGTTGACGCCGCGGACGATGAACATGTCGTCGCGGCGGCCCAGGACGCGCATGCGGAAGCTCGTGCGCTCGCACTCGCAGGAGGTGCCCTCGATGCGCACGATGTCTCCGCCGAGGAAGCGCACCACCGGCATCGCCTCGCGGGTGAGAGCGGTGTAGACCAGCTCGCCGACCGCGCCGGTCTCGATCTCCATGGGCTCGCGACTCTCGGGGTCGATCAGCTCCACCCACACGTGGCCCGCGCCGCAGAAATGCATGCCCTGCTGGTGGGGGCACTCCCCGAAGAGCGAAGGCGCGACGTCGCCGATGCCCATCACCTCGGTCACGGTCACGCCGAGGACCCGCTGGATGTGATCGCGAATCTCCGGGATGCCGCCGCCCGGTTCGCCGCCGGTGACCACGTGGGTGAGGCTCGACCGGCCCTCACCCCGACCCTCTCCCGCTGACGCGGGAGAGGGGGATCTGTTCGCGAGGTACTGGGCGAAAGACGCCGTGCACAGCAGCGTGTCCGCCAGGCCGGCGCGCAGCCCGAAGACAACCCGCTCGGTGTCTCCCGGCGCCACCGGGATCGAGCGCGAGCCGATGCGCAGGAGGACGAAGTGTGTGTGCCCAGCGACGAACGGTCCGGCGCCGAACGTGGTGAGCACGCTGCTGTGCTCGTGGATGCCGGTCGCGTAGTAGGTGCGCGTGCCCATCACGGTCCAGGTCTCCATGTCGCCTCGCGTCAGCCCCAGCACGCTCGGCGCGCCGCTGGTGCCGCTGGTCTGGTACACACGCTTCACCTGCTCCGGCGCCACGCACAGGTTGGCGCCAAACGGCGGGTCCTCGTCGAGCGCGCCCTTCAACTCCTCTTTCGTGGTGAAAGGCAGCGCGCTCAGGTCGGCGAGGCTGACGAACGAGCTGCCCACACCCGCCTCTCGCCACTTGCGCGCGTAGAACGGTGACGACTCGCGCAGGCGACGGAACTGCCGCTCCCACGCGCCGACAGACAGGCGGCGCGTCTCCTCCCACGGCGCGGCCTCGATCTCGCGCTCCCAGATCCAGTCGCGCTCACATGTGTCGTCGCGGAGCCGATTCGCCGTCGCGGCCATCTCGACCGTCCAGATTACCCTTGCGGAGGTGACGGATCTCCCGCTCCTGCCCACGACCGTCGTCGGCAGCTACCCGCAGCCTGAGTGGCTGGTCGACCGCCAGATGCTCGGCTCACGCCTGCCGCCGCGGGTGCGCGCACGGGAGATCTGGCGCGTCTCGGCCGAGCTCCTCGAGCAGGCGCAGGACGACGCCACCGTGGTCGCGATCCGCGACATGGAGCGCGCGGGGATCGACATCATCACCGACGGCGAGATCCGGCGAGAGAGCTACTCCAACCGGTTCGCGACGGCCCTCGACGGCATGGACCTCGACAACCCCGGGACCGCGCTCGACCGCACCGGGCACGCGAACCCGGTGCCTCGGGTCGTGGGCCCGATACGGCGCACGCGACCGGTCGAGCGCCGCGACGTCGAGTTCCTGCGCGTCAACACAGACCGGACGATCAAGGCCACGCTGCCCGGGCCGTTCACGATGTCGCAGCAGGCGCAGGACGACTACTACCACGACGAGGAGGCGCTGGCCATGGCGCTCGCCGGGGCCGTCAACGCGGAGGTGCGCGAGCTTTTCGCCGCGGGCGCCGACGTGGTCCAGCTCGATGAGCCCTACCTGCAGGCACGGGCGGAGAAAGCGGCGCGGTTCGCGCTCCCGGCGATCAACCGCGCGCTCGACGGGATCAAGGGCACGACCGCGCTCCATACGTGCTTCGGCTACGCCCACATCGTGCACAACCGGCCGAAGGGCTACCCGTTCCTGGAGGAGCTGGCGGACACGAAGGCGGAGCAGATCTCGCTCGAGTCGGCGCAGCAGAACGTCGACCTGGGAGTGCTGCGCTCGCTGGGCTCGAAGACCCTGATCGTCGGCGTGATCGACCTCGCCGACAACAGCGCGGTCGAGCACGAGGACGTCGTCGTCAACCGGATCAAGAACGCCCTGCGCTTCGTCGACCCTGAGCGGCTGATCATCGGCCCCGACTGCGGCATGAAGTACCTACCCCGGGAGACTGCCTTCGGCAAGCTGAGCGTCATGGTCCGCGCGGCCGCCAGCGTGCGGGCGGGGCTGTAGTGATCCGGGCTTAGCCGTCTACGTGCGGGCAAAGGAGGAGGAGCCTCGCAGCTCCTCCCCACTTTTGCTCCCGACTTTGCTTCCCTACTTCTTCTTCTTCGGACACGGCGGCGTGCCCACGGTGTGGCTCGCGCCGAAGTTCGCGTTCGGCGCCCGGTCCGCGTCGGCGGTGAAGAACACGCCGCTTCCCAGCACCGAGATCGATGCGTGGGTGTTCGCGTACGGGTTGGTGAGCAGCGCGCCGTCGGGCGGGCTGCCGATCGCGGTCCGCGGAAGGTGGAAGACGAACGTGCCGTTGACCCCGGGGTGGAACTCGCCGGTGATGAGGTCGACGCTGTGGAAGCTGCCGTTCCACGTCCCGTAGTCGTAGGTCGCCACGGCGGCGCCTCCGGTGCCGTTCGTGGTAGCCCGCACGAACCACCACGTCGAACCGCTCGCCGTCCCGTACTGGAAGTACACCGTCCACAGGGCGGAGACGATGTTGGGGTTGGCCGTGGTCGGCGGGGCCTCGAGGTCTTTGAGCTGCAGGGTGATGTCGATGTTCGCGCCGCCGGGCGCGGAGGCGAACGTGACCGCGGTGACGTCGAGGTTGTCCATGTTCTGCCCCATGCCGCCGGGGAAGTTGTTGGGCGCGTCTCCGGAGAAGTCGGCCACTTGCGGGCCAGGGCACGCATTGCCCTGCGGCGCGGGCGGAGGCGGAGGCGGCGCGACGCAGTCGTTGACGAGCGCGGCACCGGTCTTGGCCGAGACGCCGGTGCACTGGCGCGTGTAGTACATGACCGCGGTGCCAGGCGACGCGTGGTCGTCCGCGTATGCGATGTCGGCCGCGCCGTTGGTCGGATCGATGGAGACCTGGAAGAAGTCGAGCAGGGTCCGGTCGCGGTTGCCGACGAGGTTGCAGTTCAGCCCGTCGATGCAGAGCTGGCTCTTGTGGATGTCGTGGTCGCTCGCTTTGAGAGTGGTCCAGGTCGCGCCACCATCCACGGTCTGCGCCATGTAGACGTTCCAGACATTGTTCGGATCATCCTGCGGGTTCGGCTGCGCGCCCGCCCCGCCATGCGCGCCGTAGAAGACCGCATCGACCACACCCGGCGCGCCTCCTGTCGCGATCGCGTCCGCCCAGGGCATGAGGGCCGTGTTGTCGGAGCCGAAGTTCGGGATCTGCCCCGGAGCCGCGGCAGGGCTCCAGCCGGTGCCCGTAGCGTCGGACTTGGTGAAGATGCGGTTGCCGTCGGACCAGAAGGCGTACACGCGGCCGGCCGAGTCGACGGTCGTCACCGGGAAGATGCGGTTGTAGCGCGCGCCGACCGGGCCGTGAAAGACCTCGTAGTTGCGCCAGGCGATGGTCGGCGTCAGCGTCGGCGGCAAGGGGTCGGTGACGGTGCCGACGGCTTCGTAGACGCGGTTGAAGTTGAAGGTCCCGGCTACGCCCTGGTTGACGTTGTCGGTCGGGCTGTCAGGCGTCTCGAAGATCGAGTAGAGCGTAAGCGCGCCAGTCACCGGGTCGCGCCGGGCGACGATGTTGCCGAGCTCGTTGCCGGCGCCGGCGCCGAGCCCCTGCCATTGGCCCTGCGCGACATCGGTCGCGTTGATGATCGGGGCGTTCTGCGTGTACGCGAATCCGCCGTCGGTCGAGATGCTGAGCTCGATGTCGTCGACCGTGATGTCGTGGTACGTCATGAAGACAGTCGCGAATCCAGCGCTGTTGAGTCGGGGATCCGCCGCCATCCACATGCGGTCGTCGCCCACGACCTGCGTCGAAGCGGGGTTGGGCGAGATGAAGCTGTTGCCGTCGTCCGTGGACTTGCCCGTCGTGATGTTGATCAGGTTGTCGAGGCTCGAGAAGGCCAGGTCGTCTGCAGTCGGCGTCGGGAACCCGGGCAGGGCACCGGTCTCTCGCGGCCCCACCGCCCAGTCGCAGTCTCCGCCGCCGGCGTTGTGGTCGGGCGCGCCGATGAACTTGGCCGCCGAGCCCGCGTGGTTGACGCGCATGGCGTTGCACTGCAGGCCCGTCGGTCCGATGACGAACGACTCGCCGAGGCTGTTGGCGCGGATGCTCGGCTCGGCAGCGCCGGTGCTCCCGGGAAGCAGAAGGTTGGGGTTGAAGGGCGGGGGTGGCGGGGCAGGCCTGGCGGCCGCGGGCGCCGCAACACCGATGGTGGCGACGATTGCCGCCAGCCCTGCGAGAAGAGCGATCTTCCTCATGACTTGCCACCCCTGAAGTTGAAGCAGCAGACGCCGTCGATCTCCAGCGGAACCGTGTCGCTCTCCGCGGTGGCGTTGTTCTCAGCGCCTTCCTGGAGCGAGGCAGCGAGCGCGTAGGCGCCCACCGACTCAAGCAGGCTGGTCGAGGTCGGAGTGCCCACGTCGGCGACCTTGACCGTGATCGTCAGCGTGCACGGCCCGCTCGCGGGACAGCTTATGGAGCCCGTCTCCTGCCTGCCGGTGAAGGTCGGACCGGCGCCAGGCTCCGGGTAGGTCAGGACGTGTGGAAAGCACGCGGAGACGGAGCAGAGGTCGATGGTCTGCATCGCGCCGGCGTAGAACAGCGGCACGTTTGCGGCCGTGTTCTCCATCGCGGCGTAGTACACGGTGTTGCCGAGCTGCCACCGCGTGACGTACTGGACGTTGGTCGCGCCGGGAATGCCGGCGATGGTGGTCGCGGGATGCGCCAGATCGCCGACCTGCATGGTGACGGTCAGCGTCTTGCCGTCGCGGGAAAGGCTCAGGTTGCTCGCCCTGATGTCCATGCCCGCCTGGTTGGCGCCGCCGATGACCGGGTAGAGCCCGTCGCCGGAGGCGTCGAACATCCCGGACGCAGGCGCGTTCGACGGGCCGCTCACCCTGGTGCCGAAGAGCCCGAGCCCGCCGCTCTGGCGCGCGATCGTGATCACGCCGGCGCCGCAGTGGTCCGCCACCTGGACGGTGCACGTGCCCGGCGGCTGCACCAGCTTGTTCGAGGTGTCGTCGTAGACGATCTCGGCCGCGCCGGTCTTGTCGACGGTGACCACGAAGAAGTCGGCAAGGTTGCGGTTGCCCTGGCTGGCGATGCATCCAGAGCCCTGGAGGCAGACGTCGTCGTAGTGCATCGGGTGGGGCGTCACCTTGACCAGCTGCTTGGCCGGCGCCGCTCCCGTGATCGCGCCGGTGGCGTCGGTCGGGAACACGACCTGGGACATGAAGACGTTCCACGACTGGTTGTTGTGGCTGCTCGGGTCGACCTGCTTGTCGGAGCCGTACCAGACGGCGTCGGCGCGGCCCGGCCCGCCGGCCTTGATCCACGGGAACACGTTCGTCGCGTCACCGGTGCGCGTCGAGGCGTCGCTGACCTGAACCGGCGTTGTCCACGCCGTCCAGCCGCTAGCGGCGCTGGAGGCGCTGACGAAGACCTGCCGCAGGACGGGGCTGTCGTTGTCGACCGCCCAGACCGCGAAGAGGTTGCGCGCGCTGTCCATCGAAAGGACCGCGAACAGGACATCCGGATCGCCAACCGTGTCGGCGATCTTGACCAGCTTCGTCAGGTCCTGGCCGGTGCCGGTCGCATCGAGGAAGTGCAGCGTCCCGGTCGCGTCCGGCGTGCCGATGTTCAGGTACAGGCCCGGTGTGGCCGTGCTCGAGGTGCCGCCGCACAGCTTGGCGTTGCAGCCGGCGGCCTGGAACACCTTGCCGGTCACCTGGTCGATGGCCGGGTAGCCGTCGCCGCCGAATGGCGAGTAGGTCGTCGGGTCGGGCGAGTCCCCGACAGCGTTGCTGTAGCTCAGGCCGTCCGTGCTCTTGTTCCAGGCCTCGCCCCCGTCCGGACCGGGGCCGACGAGGTTGTTCCAGGCCAGGTAGATGAGCGGCGTCGGACCCGCGTACGCCGACTGGTGGGGCGTGCCGGGCGCGGGGTCGTAGACGGCGAACCACTGCCGGTCGGAGCCGGGGCCGCTACCGGAGCAGCCGAGGAAATTCTCCTCGTCGGTCGCGCCCGAGTTGACCGGTCCGGTCACCGCCACGCGCTGGCAGGCGAGGGCCCAGAGGTCGGCGAAGTACTGCTTGCCGCTGCGGTCGAAGGCGATGTCGGTGTCGCCCCCGCCTGGACCCGGCGCCGGGATCCCCATGATCGGCGAGGGCACGGTCTTCTGAGCCATCACCCGGAACGTGTGGCCGCCGTCGACCGAGCCGAACCAGGTGCTGCGCTGGGTGCCAGTCCCGGTGGGGCCGCTGTTGAACACCCTGCCCTGGGCGTCGATCCCGATGTCGGGCTCGCCGTTGGTGTGGATCGGGTCGACGATCGTCGGCGTCTCGAAGGTGATCGCGGCCGCCTCCACGTTGGTCGCGCCTCGAGCTAAGGGCGCGACCGCGACGAAGGCGACGACCAGGGCCACGAGCGAATAGACGGCAGCGCGCCGAAGAACCATGTCCACACCCCCACACGGAGCCCGGGAGCCACCCCGGAGCTCGGCTTACGTACTTGCAGAACTAGGACATATCACCCCGCGCGCCGCGAGGCATCCCTCATTTGAGGTATCAGCTCCGGCCGCGGGTAGCGACCAGGGTCAGCTCCTCGATCGCCCGGCGCGCCAGCCTGACCGCGCGCGCGTACGCGGCTTTGCTCGGCGGTTTGCGGGTGCCTCGCAACGAGGCGTCGATGAACCTCTTCGCCTGCTCGGACGCGTCCTTGGCCACGGTCATCCTCCTTCGAGCTCCTTCCAGTAGCGGTCGATGATCAGCTCCGCGAACCACTCCGACCAGTATTTCTGCTTCAGCTTCTTCCGCGCAAGGTAGGCCCGGAACTCGGGCGTCACCTCCAGCTCCGCGATCAGCAAAGGCACCACGTCGTCGGGGCGGATCTCCTTGATGAAGGCATGGGTGGCGTTGAACGCGTGCCTCGCCTTGGCTTTCCACGACGGCGCGCCGTCGTCCAGCAGCGTCATGAGGCTCGCGTCCTTGAGGTCCTGCAGCTTCTTCTGCGTCAGGGCCACGGCGTCACTGCCACAGCACCATGCGCGTCGCCCAGACGGCGGCCGCGAAGACGGCGATCAGAAGGATCGCGAAGAGCGCGATCGCCCAGTCGTAGAGCGGCGCCGGCCCGCCGTTGATCAGCCAGAGCAGGCTGACCGCGACCGTGACCAGGCTGAGGGCGAAGGTCGCGAGCAGAGCCGTGCCGCTGATCCGGTACGGCCTCACTACCCCGGCGGGCACGCCGCCCGGATACGACTGGTAGGACGCGATGACCACGCCGAGGAAGACGAGGACGAATCCGCCGAGAGCCGCGGAGGAACCGAGGATGGCGATGACGATGTCCTTGGGCTCGATCAAATCGGGCCAAGAATAAAGAGACGAGGCCCGGGGTTACCGGGCCTCGTCCGCAGGGCTCACGCCCACACCCCTGATTTCCGGCGGGCTAACAGCCCGTCGCGGCTTGCTGGAAGATGCGATTTCCGGCGGCGTCCTTCACCTGGTTCAGGTCGCCCAAGAACGTGAAGCGCCCGACGCTCCGGTCGTGCTGCACGCTCTGCGTTTGCGGGTCCGAGCGCATGAACCACGGGAGGAAGACCTGGTCGGACGGGTGATACCTGTGCTCGCTGAACCTGTTGACGTCGAAGTTGTGCGAGCCGATGGCGAAGCCAAGGCCGGCCACCGGGTCGGCCGTCTCCATCAGATCGCTGCAGCCGTACTGCATCGACCTGGCGACGAACCACGGCTGCACGGTGTTGGTGACGAAGGGGTCGACGGCCCACGAGACGATCTCATGACTGAGCGAGTGGATGTCCTGGATCGCCCACATGCGGTTGCGGCTGAAGAACCCGGTCGAGAGCCACGATCCCCACACGAACGTCTGCACCGGCTGGTTGCCGTCGGCGAGCACGTTGCCGTTCCCGTTGCCGGTGGCCGGGCCGGCGCCGTGGGCGCCGACCACGACGGTCCCCAGGGTGCCGTCCGTGGTGACCAGGACGTCGTAGGTAAGGAAGAGCGCCAGCCTGGTCGGGTCGAGGTAGTTCAAGCGGCCCAACTGGTTCTGGATCCGGGTCCGGAACCACTTCATGTCAAGGTTGGCCATCGTCACGCCGACGGGGCTGGTCACGATCGTGCCCTGATCGTCGGGGACGTTGATCGAGACCGGATCGTGGACGGCGGGGTCGAGGACCAGGTGGTAGAAGGGGCTGCCGATCTTGTTGAACTGGGCGCGCATCGTTGCGTCCAGCAGCTGCACACCTGAGTTGCCGGGGGAGAGGCTGCCGCCTGGTCCGGGGCCGCCCAACGCGTTGGAGGCGGCGGCCGTCGAAACGTAGGAATACGGCACCGTCGCAGGGCCCGTGCTCGTCTGAACAGTGAAGCTGGTCGAGAAGAGCGGCGAGGCAAGCACCGCGTTCGTGATCTGCGAGCCGTTGAACTCGTGCCCCGCGACGGTCACGTTCAGCGGGATGATGTCGACGCCGATCACGGCCGACCCGTCGGTGCTCGGGTCGGCGCCGACCATGTTGTACCGATAGGTCACGCCGTTGTCACCGTTGGTGGTCTCGCTCGACCAGTGGCGAATCGTGCGCGACGTCGGGAGCGGAGCGGCCCCCCCGAAGTCGGCCCCCGTAATGGTCGCGTCGATACCCTCGTCTGGGATCTCTGCCGGGTCGTCGTCCGCCGCGACAGCGATGGAGGCAAGAAGGGCGGCCGCCATCGCGGCCCCCAGGGCCGAAGAAGACACGCGGAAATATCGATTTGGCGCGAACGAACGGCCCACTTTCAGAACACCCCTTCTGACGGCGATCTCGCCAAGTTTGGCGGGCTGGACTCGATAGTAGCGAGGCCATGACCGGGCGCCACAAATTAAGGAAAAATTCTTGTCAGCCGAGATCGATTTGATCAGTTTTGGATGAAATTGAAGAGGCCCGGTCGCCCGGGCCTCTCCAGCGGGGCTCCCGCCCCCTCCCCTAACCTCGCCAGGTCAGCCGGCGTTCACCTGCGTGATCCGGGTGGCCCAGTTGGCAAACGCTGTCCGCGTCCCGCCGCAGCTCGCGCCGGTGGCCAGCCAGGTGCTCAGGTTGCACGTCTGGGCGATGTACTCGGAGGCGAGCCAGATGTTCGCTCCATCGACGACGGCGGCGCCGTAGTCGCCCCAGCGCGGCCGGGCCGGGTTCGGGGCGTTGAAGACCGCCGTGCCGCTGAAGCCGTCAGCTGGGCCCGCCCCTTGAGCCGCGACCTGCACGGTGCCCACGCCGTTCGCGTCGATCGAGGCGAACGCGGCGCTAGGGAAGAACGTTCGGCCAACGAGCGTGAACGCCATCACGCCCTTGCCGTCCGGCCTCACCGCGATGGCCGGGTAGATGACGTTGTTCTGGCTGACGGCCAGGTAACCATTGTTGACCAGGGCTGGGCCGCCGCCGGCCTTGGGGTTGACGACGAACCACTCGATGCCGGCACGCGTGTTGGCCGAGGAGTTGACCGCGGTGTCGAGCGCGCCCCAGAGCCGTCCGTTGGCGAAGACGACCTGCTGCATGCGGGTGTCGTTGCTGTCGAGGTCGTACTCGTGCTCCGGCGCGAACGGGTCAGGAACGCCGAGCAGGAAGTTGGTCGCGCACGACTTCATGTTCAAGCAGTCGATAAGCGGCGTCGGGCCGACCTTCTGCTCCGAGCGCGGCGGCACGACGTAGAGGCCGACGCCCAGGGTGGCGTGGGTCAGGCTGAGGTTGGGGGTGGAGCTCAGCGAGGACGTGTGCGCGAGCGTCCACACGAGGAGCTGGTTCGAGCGGCGCGGTCCGGGTGTGGATCCGTTGCCATGCGCCTCGTCCGCCGCGTTCGAGCTCATGAAGTACTCGGTGCCGCCGGCGGTGTTGTCGAAGATGCCCGCCGGGGCGGTGGCCGGCCAGATCGTGAAGCCGGAGTTGCCGTTGTCCATCCCGTGGGTGTCGATCTGAGTCACTCCCACGCTGCCGCCACCGGCGACAAGCGCGGCCTTGGAGAAGGCGTAGATCTGCGCGCCGTGAAAGTCGTTGCCGAACAGCGAGTACTCGTTGGTCGTGACGTAGACGCCGTTGGCGTCCGCGCCGAGGTGCGGGTAGTCGCCGATGCAGGCGTTCTTGAACGTAGGCGCGATCGTTGGCGGCGGGCTGCCGAAAGGCGGAATGCCGGTGCACCCGTGGTTCGGCGTGCCGTTGTTGCCGTCGTCCTGGACCTGGACGCGGAAGACGGTCCACGTGCCGGTCGGGTCGCCGGTGTCGCTGACCGCGAGGTCGATGTGGTTGGCGCCGGTGAAGTCACCTGTGGAGGGGAACACCTCGAGCGTCAGCACGTCGGCGAACCAGCGGTTGCTCGCCGAGTCGTAAATGCAGCTCGGGTCGGTGACAAACGGACCGACCAGGCCCGTCGTGCGGTTGAACTGCGCCGGGTAGCCGAAGAACGTGTTCAGGTCTTCTGTGGCCTTCACGGTTGCACCCGACGGCGAATAGATCTTCAGGACGTCGTTGATGATCTCCATCACAAAGCCGTTGCCCACGCACAGGCCCTGGTCGGGCGGCTCGAGAGAGAACTGGTTGCCGCCGTTGGCAAGGCGCTGGTTGCGGTGGTTCAGGCCGTCGAACGTGCTCAGCACCGTCAGCGGACCGCTGCTGGAGACGCCGACGCCGGCGGCGACTGGTGCGCCAGTGACGTCGGGGGCCCCATGCTGGATCGACCGGCTGCGGTTGACCCCGTTGTTGTTGTGGGAGCTGGCGTTGCCGGATGCCTCACCGATCGCAGGCCCGAGCTCAGGCTGCTGCACGCCGAGGTCGTTTCCGGTGGGCGTGGGGTTGACCGCGGTCTTGCCCGCGGCCGGCACCTGGCGGGTCGTCCCCGCCGCGCCTGTCGCGCCCACGGCCGGAACGACCACCACGGCCGAGGCACAAAGCGCGGCGGCGACCGCGAGGACGGGAATGCCGAATCTGCGCTGAGTCATACGCGAACACCCCTCATTCGAACAAGCCTTTGTGGGCACTGCCCGCGGGGCCCCCCGCGAGGCTCAGGCATCCTAGCCTCTTCAGGTTGGAGGCGCAAATACTGAAGCTGGGGACATCCCTGTGCCTTCCGCTACGCTCATCAAGGCGCGCCGCCGTAGCTCAATTGGCAGAGCAGCTGTTTTGTAAACAGCAGGTTACGGGTTCGATTCCTGTCGGCGGCTCCGGCGCGCCGTGGAGGCGGCAGGATTCCCCGCATCTGCCGGCTCACGCGGGCTTGCGCGGAGCGGATAACCCGCATTTGCCGGCACGCACGTAGATGCGATGATCGCTGGCGGAGGGACGAGATTGAACGCATCCGACAGAGCCGGGCTGATGGCGCAGTACCGCGATGGTTATCGGGTAGTCATAGAGGCGCTAGCAGGGATCACCGAGGACGAGCTCGACCTCGCCGCCGACGGCGGTTGGACGCCGCGCCAGATCGCACACCACCTAGCCGACAGCGAGATGATGTCGGCGGTCCGGATCCGGCGCCTTCTGGCCGAGACCAAACCGGTGATCCACGGCTACGACGAGAAGGCTTTCGCGGAGCGCCTCACCGCCGACCGTCCGATCGAGCCATCGCTGGAGGCGATGCGCTGGGCGCGCGAGACATGCGGGCAGCTGCTCGACCGCATGACCGACGCCGACTGGCGGATCGCCGGCACGCACACCGAGAGCGGCCGGTACACGACCGAGGACTGGCTCAGGATCTACGCCGCGCATGCCCACGAGCACGCGGACCAGATCCGCCGCGCGCGCGGGCGAGCCTAGAGATGGCGACCACCCAGTCTCTGCAGGAGGCCGCCATCGCCCTCGCGCAGTCGCGCCGCCACAAAGACCTCGAGGACCTGGTCGAGGAGCTGCGCATACCTTCCATAAGCACTCTTCCCGAGCGCCGCGAGGACTGCCTGCGGAACGCGCGCTGGCTGCGCGACCGATTCGTCGCGATGGACATGAAGACCGAGATCGTCGACGTCCGCGAGGGCGGGCTGCCGGTCGTGATGGCGGAGTGGAACGGCCGGCCTGGCCAGCCGCACCTCACGATCTACGGCCACTACGACGTCCAGCCGGTCGACCCGGTGGACGAATGGACCTCGCCGCCCTTCGAGCCCGAGGTCCGCGACGGCCACCTGTACGCCCGCGGCGCCGCCGACAACAAGGGCAACCACATGACGACGGTGAAGGCCGTCGAGCACCTCTTCGCGTCGGGCGGTTCGCCCATCAACCTGCGCTTTCTCCTCGAGGGCGAGGAGGAGATCACCGGGCCCTCGCTGCCCCAGCTCCTGCGCGCACGCGGGTCGTCGTTGAAGACCGACTCCGTCCTGATCTGGGACAGCGGCATGGACGAGGAGGGCAACCCGACGCTCGCGACCGCGCTGCGCGGAATTCTGTACACGGAGCTGCGCGCGAAAGGCCCGGCTGTCGACGTCCACTCGGGGACGTACGGCGGTGTGGCGCCGAACCCGATCAACACGCTTGCGCGGGTGATCGGGGAGCTCAAGGACCGCGACGGGCACGTGACCGTGCCGGGCTTTTACGACGCGGTGCGCGAGCCGGGCGCCGACGAGCTCGCGGAGTGGAAGAAGAAGGACGCGCGCTACTCGGCGGACATCCTGCGTATGACGGGGGCCAAGTCCCTCGAGGGCGAGGAAGGATTCCTTGCCCTGGCGCGCGCCGGCGGCCGGCCGACGCTGGACGCCAACGGCTTCATCGGCGGCTTTACTGGCAAGGGGGCGAAGACGGTGATCCCCGCAGAGGCCTCGGCCAAAGTGTCAATGCGCCTGGTGCCGGACCAGGACTGGAAGGCGATCCTCGCGGCCTACGAGAAACACGTCGCGGCGCTCAGCACGCCCGGCGTGGAGATTACGGTGGAGTTGATCGGCTCCGCGCCACCCGTGCTTTGCGGCGTCGACCACGAGGCGGCACGGGCGCTGCGGGCCGCGTATGGGGAGGCGTTCGGCCGCCAGACGGCGCTGATTCGGGTCGGGGGCTCCATCCCGGTCGCGGTGGACTTCCAGGAGGCGGTCGGGGCGCCGCTGGTGATCAGCGGGATCGCACAGGCGGACTGCGCCATCCACTCCCCGAACGAGCACCTGCTGATCGACAACTATCACCGTGGGATCGAGGCGGTGATCCGGTTCATCTGCGGGCTCGCCCAGTAACCCCTCGCCGTATCGGGTCTGCAGATACACCCCTTCCGACCCGGCCCTCGCGAGCTGCCCGGCCCGCGGGGGCCCTACGTTGGGATCAGCTCGAAGACGGCGGTCTCGCCCATGGTCAGCGGCTCGCCAGGTTTGGACGGCTTGACGTAGCTCCCGTACTTTTCGCGCGCGAGCTGGGAAGTCCGGCGCGCCTCGTCGGGATCGGTCACGTGTCGCGGCCTGACCTCGACGCCGCGGCCGCCAAGGTGGAGCGTGGCCTTGCCGTTGGCCATCAGGTTCTGGGGCCACTGCCGCCCCATCCCCTGGCCGGAGCGGACGTAGATGTGCTCGCCGTCGGTGGCGATCCAGATGGTGACGCGCCGCGCCTTGCCCGAACGGCGCCCGGTCGTGGTCAGCGACACCTCGCGCTGGTCGCGCGCCGCCTGGAGGTCGGCGGCGCTGAAACCGCCGCTCAATCCGCTACCATCGCGCACGCCATGTCGGGGCGGGGACTTCGAGCTCTTGGCGGTTTGCTCGCCGTGGTAGTGGCGCTCGCATCCCTCCTTTATATGTGGGGTGGACGGTCTGCATTCCCCGCGCCGCAGTTCGAACGCATGACGACGCATTCGGTTCCCGTCCGCAGCGCGGGGCCGGTAGACAACCAGGGCCACCTCTACGTCCTCGACGGCTGGGGCGGCGTCCACCCGGTGGGCTCGTCCCCGGCGCTGTCCACGAGCGCTTCGTGGCCGAACAAGGACATCGCCTTCGGCCTCGCCCTGTTCCCCGATGGGACCGGCGGATACGTGATGGACGGCTGGGGCGGACTGCACCCGCTGGGTGTCGCGCCGGCCCTGGAGAGCGGCGTGTACTGGCCGGCATGGATCGGCGCGCGCGAGATCGTGATGGCGCCGTGGTCGTCTGCGGGCCGGCCTGCGGGCTACCTCCTGGACGCGGACGGAGGCATCCACGCGTTTGGCGGAGCGCCGGCAGTGACGGCGTCCGTGACGTGGCCCGCCCAGGGGATCGCGCGCGGGATGGTGCTCATGGCCTCGAGCACGCCCACCAGGGTGCGGGGCTACACGCTCGACGGCTTCGGGGGCGTCCACCCGTTCGGCGGCGCGCCGGCGGTGCTGGGCAACAAGCGCTTTGCCGACGACGTGGCGCGTGGGATCGTGCTGGTGGACCGGCAGGGCGGCGTGTTCGTGCAGGGGTACACACTCGATTACTCGGGCGGGCTGCACCCGTTCGGCGGCGCGCCTCCGCTTACGCCTTCTGCGACCTGGGCGGGGCGTGACATGGCCGACTCGCTTGTCGCGTGGACGGCGGCGCCCGGCGGGTCCCCGGGCGGGTGGGTGCTCGACCGGTCGGGCGGCGTGCACGCGTGGGGCAGCGCGCCGGTGGTGCGTCCGTCGCTGGAGTGGCCGGGCTGGGACATCGCGCGCGGGCTCGCGGGCGCGGGAAGCGGCGCGGGCTCTACCGAGCGCTTGATCCTCGAGCCGCAGCCTCTGCGCGACGCGTGGGGCGCCTACTACAACCAGCGGGACACGCGCTGGGCCTCGATCGACGTCGGCGGGACGTTCCCGGTGTGGAAGATCGGTTGCCTGGTGTCAGACCTGGCGATGGTGTACTCGCACTTTGGGTTCTCGTCCGTGACCCCGGCTTCGATCGCAGCGCATGGCGGGTGGTTCGACGCGAGCGGCGCGATCTTCAACTCCGCCCTGAACGTACCCGGGCACCGAACCGTGATGGTGATGGATCCGAGCCCGGAGTGGATCCGGGCGCAGGTGGGGGCCGGCCACCCGGTGATCGTGGGCATGAACCTGCCCTCGGGTGGAACCCACTTCGTGACGCTGACGGGATTGAACGGCGCCTCCGACTACTGGGTCAACGACCCATGGGAGCAGAACGCAATGCACGTGGCGTTCGCGGGCGATTGGTTCACGCGCGGGCCGATCTACGAAGCAATCGCGTTTATCTGAGCTCTTGCGTGCGCGATTTGACCAAATCGCGCGCTGGTTGGGTGGCAGGGGCCGGCGATTTGATCAAATCCATGGGATTTACAGGCAGGATTCACTTCCGTCTGCCGCCGGAGCATCGTTCAGGCATGCAGATCGCGGAATGGCAGCGTGTGCTGCCACCGGAGGCGGTGTTCGTGGGACCTACGGTCGCCCGGATACACGGGCTGGACCTCGGAGGCGAGGAGGTGGACGTCGCCGTGCCGCCAAATCGCGGCACGCGCTCGCGCCGAGCCTTGACGGTCCGGCACCTCGCGCTCCCCGCAGAGGACGTGATCACCCTGGGAGGCGTATGTGTGACAACCCTGCATCGCACGCTTCGTGACATCTGTGTGCTCGCGCCTGCCGTCGAGGCGCTCATCGCCCTCGACATGGCGATTCGTTCGCGGCGGACGACGAAAGCAGCGCTGCGGCGCTACGTCGGCGGCGTTACCGGTCTTCCAGGGTCAAGGCGACTCAGGCGTCAGATCGAGCTCGCCGAGCCCGCTGAGTCTCCAATGGAGACCCGCTTGCGCTGGTTGCTGATAAGTGCGCGCTTACCGCGGCCAGAGGTGCAGACCGACCTTTACGACGACAAAGGGCGGTTCCTCGGAAGGGCCGATCTGTACTACCCAAGGGCCCGACTGGTGATCGAGTACGACGGCGGCAACCACCGCGACCGGCTGGTGGCCGATGACCGTCGCCAGAACCTCCTTGCCAACGCGGGGTTTCGCATTCTCCGCTTCACCGCGATCGACATCTACCAGCGCGCTGAAGTCGTCGTGTCGCTGGTCAGGATTGCGCTTGGCCCAAGACGTCGAGTCGCTTAGGTCACGCCTCTGCCGGCTGACGCCTGACCGCGCCCTCACCACGGTGGACGAGGCCGTCGGATTTCTGGCCGAGCGCGGCATGCTCACCCGCATGCCGGACTGCGCGCTCCCAAGCCTGTTCGCGGCATGCCACGAAGCGCCCGCTAACCCGGCGGGCCGCGGTTTCGATCTGTGGCCGAAGACGAAGTGGATCTGGTCATTCCAGCTGACTCGCGGTCCCGAGGCCCTGCTCACCAAGCTGCACCGCGGTAAGTCGCTGTACCTCTCGATGTCGACGGCGCGTGCGGTCGACCCGCTCGTCAGGCAGACCATCGACTCCGCCGATGGCGACGACGCAGTGCTGCTGGATCACCTCGGACGGCGCGGTCCCTCGATGACCGAGGACGTCGCCCTCGAGCTGGGATGGGACGCCAGGCGCGTCAAGCAGGCGCGCACACGGATGGAGCGGTTGGGCGCGATCGTGAGCGATGGGCTTGTGTTCGAGAGCTCAACCAGCTGGTATTTCGCACCCATGCGACGGTGGGATCAGGTCGTGGAACGAGGGGGCGGCGACGACCCACACGGCGACGTCATCGTCGCCGGCGTGAGGGCCGCGGTCGTGGCTCCGGAGGCGGAGGTGGCGTCATGGTTCAGCTGGCCGGGGAGCAGCGAGGTCGTGGCCAGGCTCGTGGGCGAAGGCCGGCTGCACCGCCCGGCGCCGGGTCTGCTCGCCGTCGCGGCCGGCTAGGGATTCCCCCTCCTTCAATCTAGTCATGAGCGGCAAATCGAGGATCGAGAACTGCTTGACCGGTCTGAATATCAGGAGCGGCCGATCAGCGGCGCTGCCGTCTTCTCCGCCGGGGAACCGACGTCCCGCGCGAGAGAACGAGCAAGGCAAGCGCGCATAGGATTACGAGCCCAGCTCCTGCCGACCCGGCTGGGTTTGACTGGAGCCTTCTAATGCCATTGTCAGCGGTAAGGCCGAACGATGTCAGCGCCCTGTCAGGAACGCTGGAGGCGCCGATGACTTTGCCGGTTGACTGCGTCGCGGACGGATCGGTGGTGGCATCACGACCGCCTGAATTCACACTTGGCGTACTTTGAGCCGACGTGCCAGCCCCCGCAGCCGACGTACGGTTGTTGGGTGGTTGAGGCACCACCGCGTTTGACGGCGCCGATGGAGAGCTCGCGCCAACAGCGTTCAACGCTGTGACCGTGAACGTGTACGAAACCCCATTCTTGAGATGGTTCACCTTTGCGCTCGTCTGAGTCGCACCCGCCGACATAGTGGCACTACTGGACGCAACCACGACATAGCCCGTTATCGGACTGCCTCCGGTGCTTGTCGGAGCACTCCAGGCAACCGTCGCCGAATGGTTGCCCGCCACCGCGGTGACGCCGGTCGGCGACCAAGGAACCGTAGCGGTTGCGATGGGCGAGGGGCTCGAAGATGGCGAGGGGCTCGAAGATGGCGACGGGCTGGGGCTTGGCGATGACGCACCGAAGAAGTCACTCATCGCAGCCGCCTTGGAATCGTTCGTCGTCAGTGCGGTAAGGCTCCAGTCCTGCTCGAGCGTCTTGAGCAGTGAGTAGTGGTTGTAGATGGTGCTCGATACGTGGCCGGCGATAACGCTTGGTCCGATCACCAGGGTCGCGACGCGGTTGCTCGCGCTGCCATCATCCTCATCCCAGGTGATAAGCATCAAGGACGTTTGGGTGGTCCACGCCGGAGATGTAAAGATGCTCGGGAGATTGTCCTGCAGCCATGTGTCGCCGGTCGAGACTGAGCAGTCATGCATGTCGTGGCACAGGTTCGGCGTTATGAAGACGTAGTTCGGCGTGGTGCTGTCCGAGGCCAGATCGCTGGCGAGTTGCGAGTACGGCACATCGTGAGACTGGCAGCGGCTCGCGCTGCCCTGGATGTCGGTGTAGTAGACAAACGGGTTGTGTTTTGGCGCGTACTCTCCCGAGTCGCTGAGATAACACGCCGACGGCATCGATTCCTCATATGCCTTCCATGTCCTGCCCGACGCCTCCACACGGTCGGCGATGTTCGCTGCGTTGACGGGGCATGACGTCGGAGCGCAGTCAGTCGATATGCCGAAGGTGCTTCCCCCAGTAAGCGCGAGATAGTTCGGAAGACTCGGGTGCGTGACCGCGAAATAGTTGGTCGCGACACCGTTCTGCGACACAAGGCTGTTGATGTATGGGGCTGCCGTGCTTCCGATGATCTCGCTGTAGGAGCGGTTCTCTTCGACAACGATGAAGACGTGCTGGAAGGTCGGCATCGTGCCGGCGGCAGCTTCTTTGGGAAGTGCCGCCACAGCGACCAACACAGCTCCGAAAACCCCGATGAACGTCGCCATCGAGAGTCTTCTCACCGTGCGCCGGTTCCCGACCTGATCCGACCGATGCGCAGAAATCCGACCAACGGCAATTGGCTGGGCCTCCGTTTTCGGATTTGTTTGCCTGGCACCTCCGCCCGCGTGCGGTAGCCTGGCGCAGGGTAAGGCGTGGTCTCGCGTATGTCAACACGCGTTATCGATGCCTACCGGTCCGCGGCACCTAGACAACTGCTGTTGTCTCAAGGACCCGGACTGCCATGCGGCAGTACTCGACCTAGTTCGTCACGTTGAGCGATGTGCTTCCGACGATGCCCCCCGAGGTGGCCGTAATTGTGGCACTGCCTACCTTGAGAGTCGACGCGACTCCGCCGGAGGTGATCGTCGCAACACCGGAGTTCGACGAAGTCCACGTGACGGAGGTCGTCAGATTCTGGGTGCTGCCATCGGAGTACGTTCCGGTAGCCACGTACTGGACACTCGCGCCGACCTTCACGGATTGGTTCGCCGGCGTGACCGCGATCGACACCAGCACCGCGGCTCCGACCGACAAAGTGGTGCTGCCCGTCGCGCCCGCCGAACTGGCGCTGATCTGGGAGGTGCCCTGAGCTGCTCCAGTCGCCAGTCCGCCTGCGGTAGTGGTCGCCACATTGGTGTTCGACGATATCCATGTCGCCGAGCCGGTCAGATCCAACGTCGATCCATCCGAATAAGTGCCGGTGGCGTTGAACTGCTTCGCGCTCCCCTTGGCGATCGACGGATTCGCAGGCGTCACCGCGATCGACACCAACACCGCCGGTCCGACCGTCAAGGTCGTACTGCCGGTTACGCCCGCCGTGCTGGCGCTGACCTGGGACGTGCCCTGGGCCACTCCGGTTGCAATACCGGCCGCGGTGACGGTCGCCACCGCCGTATTCGACGGGAGCCATGTCACCGAACGCGTCAGGTCTTGAGCGCTGCCATCGGAGTAGGCGCCGGTGGCGGCGAACTGGCTAGTGCTCCCCTTGCCGATCGTCGGATTCGCAGGAGTCACCACGATCGACGTCAACACCGCCGTTCCGACCGTCAGGGTGGTGCTGCCCGTCACCGCGCCCAGAGCGGCGCTGATCTCGGACGTGCTCTGAGACACTCCCGTGGCGAGACCGCCCGCCGTGATGGTTGCCACTGCGGTGTTCGACGACGCCCAGGTGACCTGGGTTGTCAGGTTCTTCGTGCTGCCGTCCGAATAGGTGCCGGTGGCGCTGAACTGCTGCGTCTTGCCCTGGGTGATCGACGGATTCGCGGGCGTGACCGTGATCGACGCCAATACCGCCGTTCCCACCGTCAAAGTGGTCTTACTCGTCACCCCAGCCGAAGCGGCGCTGATCTGGGAGTTGCCCTTCGCTACCCCGGTGGCGAGACCGCCCGCGGTTATGGTCGCCACCGCCGTTTTCGACGAGACCCACTTTGCCGAGCTGGTCACGTCGACCGTCGATCCGTCGGAGTAGGTGCCGGTGGCGTTGAACTGCTTCGTGGCCCCTTTGGCGATCGTCGGATTCACGGGCGTGACCGCTATCGACACCAGCGCAGCTGGCCCGACCGTCAAGTTGGCGCTGCCCGTCACGCCCACCCAGGTGGCGCTGATCTGGGAGGTGCCCTGGGCGATTCCGGTCGCCAGGCCGACCGCACTGATCATCGCCACCGCCGCATTCGAGGAGACCCATGTCACCGAGCTCGTCAGGCTTTGGGTGCTCCCATCGGAATACGTGCCTGTGGCTGCGAATTGCTGCGTGGTCCCCTTGGCGATCGACGGATTCGCTGGTGTCACCGCGATCGACACCAACGCCGCCGGACCCACCGTCAGGCTGGTGCTGCCGGTGACCACGCCCAAGGTGGCGCTGATCTGGGAGCTGCCCTGGGCCGCTCCCGTCGCCAGTCCGCCCGCCGCAACGGTCGCCACGGCGCTGTTCGACGAGACCCAGGCCGCCGAGCTCGTCACGACCAGCATCGTCCCGTCGGAATAGGTGCCTGTGGCCGTGAACTGTTGCGTCTTGCCTTGGGCGATCGACGGATTCGCAGGTGTGACCGCGATCGACACCAACACCGCGGCTCCGACCGTCAGGGTGGTGCTGCCCGTCACCGCGCCCAAGGTGGCGCTGATCTGGGAGGTGCCCTGAGTCACTCCGGTGGCCAGGCCGCCCGCGGTAATGGTCGCCACCGCCGTATTGGACGAAAGCCAAGTCGCCGAGCTGGTCAAATCCAGGGTCGTCCCATCGGAATAGGTGCCGGTGGCGACGAACTGTTGCGTGGTTCCCTTGCCGATCGACGGACTCGCAGGGGTGACAGCGATCGACACCAACACCGCGGCTCCGACCGTCAGGGTGGTGCTGCCGGTGACCACGCCTGATGTAGCGCTGATCTGGGAGGTGCCCTGGGCCACTCCAGTCGCCAGTCCGCCGACGGTAATCGTCGCCACCGCGCTGTTCGACGAGACCCAGGTCGCCGAGCTGGTCACATCCAGCGTCGACCCGTCCGAATAGGTGCCGGTGGCGACGAACTGCTCCGAAGTCCCACTCGCGATCGACGGACTCGCGGGGGTGACCGCGATCGACACCAACACCGCGGCTGCGACCGTCAGGGTGGTGCTGCCGGTCACGCCGGCCGAAGTGGCGCTGATCTGGGAGGTGCCCTGGGCCACTCCGGTGGCCAGGCCACCCGCGCTAATGCTCGCCACCGCCGTATTGGACGAAAGCCACGTCGCCGTGCTGGTCAAGTCCAGGGTCGACCCGTCCGAATAGGTGCCGGTGGCGACGAACTGCTGCGTCGTCCCCCTGCCGATCGACGGATTCGCAGGGGTGACCGCGATCGACACCAACACCGCCGGACCCACAGTCAGGGTGGTGCTGCCGGTCACGCCGGCCAAGCTGGCGCTGATCTGGGAGGTGCCCTGGGCGGCTCCGGTCGCCAGTCCGCCGACGGTAATCGTCGCCGCCGCGCTGTTCGACGAGACCCAGGTCGCCGAGCTGGTCACATCCACCGTCGTCCCATCGGAATAGGTGCCCGTGGCCGTGAACTGCTCCGAGGTCCCACTCGCGATCGACGGACTCGCGGGTGTGACCGCGATCGACACCAAAACCAATATTTGGACGGGCTGGACCTTGACCGACTCGGCATTGCCGGCGTTGTCGATGGAGTAGAACCTGACCGTGGTGCTGCTCGACACTGTGAACGCGCCGGCGTAGACGACGCCTGACGTGGTCGGGGATGAGCCGTCCGTGGTGTAGAAGGTGGCACTCACCCCCGAGCCGCCGCTGTTGTCGCTGGCCGGCAGCGTCACAGTGACCGGCCCGTTGTAGGAGCCGCTGGAACATGCGGCGCCGTTGCAGGAGATGCTGGTCGTGGGGCCCACCGTGTCGATCTGGATCGGCTGGGCCTTGACCGACTCGGCATTGCCGGCGGTGTCGACGGAGAAGAACCTGACCGCGCTGGTGCTCGTCACGGTGAACGCGCCGACATAACGCGTGCTCGAAGTTGTCGGGGTGGACCCGTCAGTCGTGAAGTAGGTGGCGTCAACCCCAGGCCCGCCTGGATCCGTCGTGGACAGCGCGACGCTGACGGACGCGTTGTACCAGTTCGAACAGGTCGCCCCATTGCACGCGATGCTGGTCGTGGGAGCGTCGCTGATGTAGCTGAAGACGACCGAGGTGCTGGCGCCGACGTTGCCCAAGCTGTCGGTGGCCTGAGCTGTCACGAGGTAGCTGTGCCCGGAAGTCAGGTTGGTGGCCGGAAGACTCAGCGACCAGTTGCCGGTCCCGGAGGTGACCGGTATGAATGTCTGGCTGGGCTGGTCGAACCCCGACCCACCCCACCACTCACCCGTCGTGAGGTCCTGCACCGCCACCGACACCCCGGCCAGCGAGAACCCGGAATTTGACGACGCCGATCCGGTGATCGATCCCGTCCAGTTACCGCCATGAGTGCTCGCGTTCGTCGGGTAGCTGACAGAGGCGCTGGGCGGGGTGGTGGTATAGCTGAATCCGACCGGCAAGCTGATGCCGACATTGCCGACGAGGTCGGTGGCCTGGGCCGTGACGACGTAGCCGTGCCCGGACGTCAGGTTGGCGGACGGAAAGGCCAGCGTCCAGCTGGTGGTCCCCGAGCTCACCGGGACGAACGTCTGGCCGGGCTGGTTGAACCCCGACCCACCCCACCATTCACCAGTCGTGGTGTCCTGCACCGCCGCCGACACCCCGACCAGCGAGAAGCCGGAATTTGACGAAGCCGAGCCGCTGATCGATCCCGGCCAGTTACCGCCATAGGTGCTCCCGCTCGCCAGGTTGGTCACCGCGATGCTGGGTGGCGCAGTGGGTGCAGGCGCGGGACCGAATCCAGCGTCCTTGTAGTGGCTGGTGATGTCCTGTGGGTTGAGCGCACCGCTGTAGACAGCGACATCGTCGACGCCACCGGTCAGGTAGTACAGCCCGCCTAGCTCGTCAGCGATGTAGCCGTTGATGTTCGCGGAGGCGGTTGCCGGCAGATCGGTGCGTTGGGCGATCTGCACAGCGTTGCGGTAAAGCGTCAGTGTGCCGCCCTGTCGAGTGAGGACCCAGTACACCCAGGTGTTGATGTTGGACGCAGGGCTGGTCGGCTGCAGGACGTACTGCGTGCCACCCAGTGTCACGCCCGCGTACGCAGCGGTCGGGAAACTACCGGTGCCGGGGCGGGCCAACAACTGCACCGTGCTGCCGCCGCCGTACAGAGTGTTGTTGTTCACTGCGGCGTTGGTCAGGTAGGTCCAACCTTCGATCGAGAAGTCACCGACCGACGGTAGCGACGGCAGGTTGACCCGCTGGTTTGTCCCGTTGAAGGTCGCTGACTTATTCGGATCGTTCACGATCGCACCCGCCGATCCCAGGGTCGGCCCGTTTACGTAGCTTCCGTTGTACCTCCCTAAGGCGTCGTTAGCGGTGCTGCCGGTTGACTCGTCGAGGCGCCAGTACGCGATCAGTGACGGCTCGGAGCGCACGACGTTGTAATAGGGCGTGCTCGGTGTGGGCGGCGGGGTGGGCGCAAGCCCGTTCAAGGCGACGGTATAGGCGGTGGTCGCATCCAGGCTGGAGAGGGCCCGGTTGTAGACGGCGACATCCTGGACTCTGCCGGTCAGGTAGTAGGAGCCGGTGGTCTGGTCGGCGATGTAGCCGCTGAGGCTGGTCGTGGCCGTCGCCGGCAGGTCGGTGCGCTGGGCGATCTGCACCCCGTTGCGATACAGCGTCAGCGTGCCGCCCTGCCGGGTCATGACCCAGTAGACCCAGGTATTGATGTTGGAGGCGGGACTGTTGGGCTGGAGTGCGTACAGGGTCCCATTCAGAGTCACCGCGGCGTACGCGGCGGACGGGAAGCTACCCGTCCCAGGCCGCACGAGCAGCTGCATTGAACCGCTGCCGTAAAGCGTGTTGTTGTTCACCGAGACATTGGTGAGGTAGCTCCAGCCTTCGATGGAGAAGTCGCCCGCAGATGGCAACGACGGGAGGTTGACGCGCTGGCTGGTCCCGTTGAACGTCGCCGATGTGCTCGGGTCATTGGCGAGGGCCCCGGCCGATCCCAGCGTGGGACCGTTGACGTAGAAGCCGTTGTAGGTGCCGGACGTGTCCCAGGCCGTGGTGCCCGAGGTCTCGCCCAGCCGCCAGTGACCTAGCAGGCCAGTGCGCCCATTCACCAGCGCCGCATACGAGGTCGTCGCCGCGCTCGCCGATACGTACGGCGACCGCCCGCCGGAGTTCATCGCGAGAAGTCGGTAGTAGACGACGCCCTGGCCGAGGCCGGTGTCGGTGTAACGGCTGGTGCCGGGCGGTAGGGTGATCGAGACCGAGGTACCGAAACTGGGATCGCTGCTTCTGTACAGAATGTAGCTGGACGTCGTGTCGCTGTCCGTCCAGGAAAGACTTACCGCCGATGCCGACGGAACGGCAGAGAAGTTCGTAGGCGCGGCCGGCGGTAGCACGGGAGGCGTCGGCGCGATCCCATTGAGCGCGGCCGCATAGCCGTTGCGCACTTCGGTGCTGGAAAGCGCATGGGTATAGAGGGCCACGTCCTGCAGACTGCCGGCGAGGTAGTAGGCTCCGTTGTTCTGCGCGGCGATGTAGCCGTTGATGTTGGCCGTCGCAGTAGCAGGCAGGTCGCTCCGTTGAGCGATCTGCACACCGTTGCGGTACAGCGTCAGGAGGCTGCCTTGACGGGTGAGTACCCAGTAGACCCAGGTGCTGATGTTTGAGCTGGGGCTGGTCGGCTGTAATGCGTATTCCGTGCCGTTCAAGGTGACGCCCGCGTAGGCGGCCGACAAGAAACTGCCGGTCCCCGGCCGTGGCATCAGCCGAGCTGTACCGCTGCCACCATATACGGTGTTGTTGTTCACGGAGACGTTGGTCAGGTACGTCCACCCTTCGATTGAGAAGTCTGTGGCGGTCGGAACTGATGGCACGCTGACGCGCTGGTTGCTGCCGTTGAACGTCACCGACGTGTTGGGATCGTTGGTGATCGCGCCCGACGACCCGAGCGTCGGGGCGTTGACAAAAGTCCCGTTGTAGGTACCGGTCGTGTCGTACGCGGTTGCGCCCGAGGCTTCGCCCAAACGCCAGTGGGCCAGAGAGCCCGGGCGCGCCGCAACGAGCGCGGCGTAGGAGATCGTGGCGGCGCTGACGGAGACGTACGGCGAGTTGCCGTTGGCGCCTACGGCAACGAGCCGGTAGTAGTAGACACCGGCGCTCAATCCGCCGTCGCTGTAACTGGTGGCGCCGGCGGCCAGGCCGACGGCACTGAAGGTGGCGAAGCCCGGATCGGTGCTCCTGTCCAGCTCGTACGCAGCGGTCGGATCGTTGTCCGTCCACGACAAGGTGATGGCCGATGCGCTCGGGACGGCGACCAGGTTGGTGGGTGCAGCCGGCAGCGGCGAAGTGCCGGCCGAGAACTTGTTCAGGATGTTCGCGGTCATGATCTGAACGAACGGAGAGGAGTAGTCCGCGTGCGCCTGGCCGCCAGTCGGGAACGCGAAGTTGAACAGCGCCCAACCCCACTCGATTGAGGCACCGGAGAAGACCCACGCTCCGCTCGCAGCCTGATAGATGGTCGCGTTCTGGAAGACGGTCTGATTGTTGTTGTTCACGATCGGCGAGCTCGACAACAGCTGATAGGTTCCAGCCGCCGCTGAGGGCGATGGATAGCTGCTGTTGTAGGCCTGGATCTCGTAGCCGACGACGTTGGGAACGCTCTCGCCGTTGAATGCGCCGGTGTTGGCATAGACCCAGCTGGAGGCGTTCTGGACGACGTATGCCACCGGTGTCGCGCTGCTCGCTCCCAGCTGCTCGGCGGCCGAGGTCCCCCCAACCAGGAGCTGTTCGGGCATGTTGACCTGCGGATCCCGAAAGTGGACGGTGGTCGTGTTGTTCTGGACCGGATCGAGCGAGGCGCTCTTGTAGCAGATCAACACTCGGTCTGGCACGCCGGACGCTGAAGCGCCGTAGCGCACCTGCCAGGAAACGTCGTCCGCGCCAAGGAACGCGAGGTTGACCCCACTGTCGCGGGCCCTGGCCACGGCGTTGTACATCGCCATCGACCAGTACTCGTCATGACCGGCGGAAATGAAGCCATGATGGTTCAGCAGGCTGGTGCCGGACGTATCGGTGTCGACGTCTGAGGAGTAGGAAACGTCGTACCCCTGCTGCTCCAGCCAAGCGACGTCATTGACTTCGTAGTCGAGAAAGCCACCCTGGCTGGTGGAGAACGGCCGGTCGAAGGACACCTGGACGGCCCGCGTCGTCCCGAGCGAAGTCGTGCTCGCCGAGCTGTTGAACTCGTACAGGCTCTTGCCCGTCGCCGGTTGGCCGGTGGGCGAACCCGGCGGTGCATCGGCGGGCCAGTTGTTGTAAGCCTCGAACGTGTTGAAGGCGACCTGATAGAGAAGTGCCGAATTCCGAGCATCGTCCCGGACCGCGAAGTTGATGTAGTTCTGATAACCGGCGGCGCTCGTGAGTTTGACCAGATAGGCGCCGCTGACCCATGACGTCGGGATGGTGAGGTTGTAGCCGGCGGCCCAGTTGCAGGCCGTCATTCCGGTCGTGCTGTTCTGGGGACACGTTGACTGTGTCACCCCCGAAAGATTGGCCGCCTCGAGCATGAGCCGGCCCCCAAGGCCCTGGTAATAGCCCATGCGATAGAAGTCCATGGTGTATGACTGAGGCGCGTTGACGCTCACGTAGAAACTGATCTGCTGGCCCAGAGTCGCACTGGTGGCGGAGGCGTAGCCCTCAATCTGATGGTTGTAGTCGTCCGCCGCCTTACCGAGCTTCCACGCGGTCGTGCCGGGATTGGAATTTTCCTGGGTGATCGCGTTGGGTGGTCCGGCGTACGGGGGTGCGCCAGAAGCCGGAATCGGCAGCGGTAGAGCTGAGGCTCCATTGTTCGGCGCCGCTCCGAGTCCGAAATAGCGGTACAAACCGGCTTCGAGGCTGAAGTGGTTGTAAGAGTTTCCGTCGATTCCGCCGACAGTGACCCCGGCGCCGACCTCCAGAGTCACGATGTGCTCGGCAGGGCCGCTGCCGGGCGCGTTGTCGTCATTCTCGTCCCAGGTGATCAGCACCGTGACGTTCGCCTGGGCCAGCAACGATGGGACGACGTTGGACAGCCAGTTGTCCCCCATGTTGATCGGGCTTGTACCGGAGTTCGGACCGAAGTAGGCAGGACAGGGCTGACCGTTTGAAACCGGCGTGTGCATGTCATTGCACTCATTGGGCACGACGTAGCTGAAGCTGGGAAGGTTGGCGGGATTGAACGTGCTGGTCGTGAGCGGCACGTCATTGACGGTGCACGTCGTGTTGCTTGCGTAGGCGAACGCGGGGTCGTGATCGGTTGTGTAGAGCGAATCCGTGCTTCCGGGAACGCGCCCGGTGGTCCCCACGCCACACGTCCCCGTCATCGACTCCATGTATTCCTTCCAGCTGAGGCCGGCCGACGCGTCGATCGCCTGGAAGACGTTCGGCGATGGAGGCGAGAGCTCGGAGGTCAGGCCGCTGGTCATCGCCAGGTAATTCGGGTGGCTGAGCGGAGCCACCGCCGTGTATCCGGTAAACACGGTTCCTAGCGAGATGAGGTGGTTCAGATAGGGCGCTTGACTGCTGCCAACAATGCTGTCGTAGGACTGGTTCTCAAAGGTGATCACGACGAGCTTGCTGCTTTGGGCCGCCATAACGGCTCTTGAAGCCGGCAGCACGGCCAGGCTGGTGGACAGCACGAGAGCTGTCCCAAGCAGGCCGATTAGCTTGGGAAAGCGCCGAATGGCCCGGGTGGTGGCTAGCAACTGGTCATGGAGCTGCACATCCGTGGAGGAACGTCGAAGGCCGGAACGGAACTTCTGGTCACGCGGCTGCCGGCGAGACCGCGGTCCTCGCCTCGAAAGTCCATGGTCATCTGCTGGCGGTCCATTTACAGCGCCCGGGCTGCAATGGGTCAATGGGCAAGAACTACATCTTTGACGCGTGAGTCCCAGGGCGAACCGGGTGATCGGAGGGGTTCAACTCGACCGTGACCTGTTCAACCCCCATCCGGTAGGACCTCGGCTGCAATCCCACAGTGGTTGGAACAGCCTAGACTCCGCCTGGTGCACAGCTCCGGCACGCCTGAAGCCGCGCGTGGCTGACAAGAAAGGGCGGCGGTTGCCAGACATGCATGGCCTGCAATCGACACAGGGGCGCGGTACAGCGATCGCGATCGCGCTGGCGATCGTGGGCTCCGCTTGCAGTCCGGCAGCAACGAGCGGGCCAACCGGGATTCACGTGATCCGCCACGTGGTCATTGTTCTGCAGGAGAATCGCTCGTTCGACTCCTACTTCGGTACCTACCCTGGTGCCGACGGCTTTCCCACGGTCGGCGGACAGCCCGGCACGTGCGTGCCTGATCCGCTGACCAGCAAGTGTGTCAGGCCCTACGCCGACCATTCCGATGTCAATCAAGGCGGCCCTCACAACCTGGTAAACGCCCGCGCTGATATTGACGGCGGCAAGATGGACGGCTTCCAGGCTCAGGCCGAGAAGGGGAACCTGTCGTGCACGCCCGCGGCCCCTGCCTGCACCAACGCGCTTGCGCCTGACGTCATGGGCTATCACACGGCGAGCGACATCCCTAACTACTGGACGTATGCCAGAGACTTCGTGCTTCAAGACCACATGTTTGAGCCCAATGCCTCATGGAGTCTCCCGGCTCACCTGTTTGAGGTCAGCCAGTGGTCTGCACGGTGCTCTCAGCACAACGACCCGTCGAGTTGTACGAATGCTCCCCAGAGCCCTGGGCTACCCCCCGACCAGAGTGGTTCGGACGGCACAAACCCGATCTATGCGTGGACAGACATCACCTACTTGCTTCACAAACGCGGCATCAGCTGGGGGTACTACGTGGTCGAGGGTGCTGAGCCGGATTGCGAGAACGACGCTGCGATGACATGCGCTCCCGTCCATCAGGGTTCGAAAACGCCGGGGATTTTCAACCCTCTCCCGTACTTTGACACGGTGAAGAATGACGGCCAGCTTGGAAACATCCAGTCAGTCAATCGGTTCTACCTCGCCGCCAAGGCTGGACTCCTGCCGGCCGTCTCGTGGGTGGCGCCGTCCGCCGAGGTGAGCGAACACCCGCCATCGCCAATTAGCTTTGGACAAAGCTACGTCACGAGCCTGATCAACGCCGTGATGACAGGTCCGGACTGGTCCTCCACCGCGATCTTCCTCGCCTGGGACGATTGGGGCGGATTTTATGATCACGTCATGCCACCGGCTGTCGACGAGAATGGGTTCGGCCTGCGCGTTCCCGGAATCGTCATCAGTCCATATGCGCGACGTGGTTTCGTCGACCACCAGGTCCTTTCCTTCGACGCTTACGACAAGTTCATCGAGGATGATTTTCTCGATGGTCAACGGCTCGATCCTGCCACGGACGGACGGCCTGACCCGCGACTGGACGTTCGCGAGAATGCCAGCGTCCTCGGCAACCTCGTGCGCGACTTTGACTTCAACCAGGCCCCACTTCATTCAGTCATCCTTCCGGTGCACCCAACCACCACGCTGACCGGCACTCCACACACCTCGGCCAGCCTTGACCCGGCGGTGGCAGCCAGCGAGAGGGATCCGTTCGGCTAGGCGGAATCGGTGCCTGCCTGGAGGCCACCTCGACTCAAGGGAAGGCAAGGAAACGGCCTGCAGATCCGTTATGGTCACGTACTCTTCCGGTGCCACGAAAGCATCCCGTTCCCGGAACTCGTTCCTTGAAAGGCACCGCCCCGGAGAGGATGGATGATCAAGAGCCAGAACATGCGCCTGCGCTGGGGTTTCACCATCGTGGTCTTTTTGGCTGGTGCCGTGCTCGTGACTGTGTCCGTGACAAGCGCCAAGGCACCGCGAAGCGCGGTCGCGCAGGCAAACTGCTCCACGCAAAGTTCATGTTCCACTCCGACGTCCTTGCCTCGCAGCGCGACAACTTCACCAACGCCCAAGTCTCCGCCGGCCGCGACCGGCACCCCGGCTCCGACACCTAAGACAGCCTCCACCCCTACCCAGACCCTCGCGCCGCCCCCTCCGTCTACGCCGCAATTGAGCTCGTCCACCTCCCCCCCAACCGCGTCGGGCTATTTCAGCCTCAGATCGGTTGGCAGCTGGTCGTCTCTTCCCTCCGACTCCCAGTGCGCCGCCCAGGTGTCGAACTCGACCTGGGAACCACGCCCGCAGAACTACCAGCAAAATCACACCGAGCCGGCAGCGGGAGCCATGGCGGCGTCGTTCGCGGCGCGTCCGCGCGCCAAGGGCGGGACTTACAACACACTGTGGGATACATGGCTCCTCCGCCGGGTGGACGGGCGATTCATCGGAACCACGGACCAGATCTTGCAGTGGGCGGCCTGCAAATGGGGCTTGCCCGACAACCTGCTCAGGGCCGATGCCGTGGTGGAATCCACGTGGTTCCAGTACCTGCACTACCCCAGTAATGCCTCCTATGGCGGTGGCGGTGGCAGCTGCTACTGGCTGTACGGCTGCGGAGATGCTTTCTCCTCGCCGACCAGCGCGTCGATCACGTACTGCAACGGCATCGCGGCCCAGGGCGTGCTGTCTTCGGAGATCCACGACTATCAGAAAGATCCCGTGACGGGCGCGGGGGGATACCCGTTCACACCCACAAGTGGGATGTGTCCAAAGACTTTCTCGATCCTCGGGGTGATGAGCTGGGATGACCCCGCGTGGGAAGCTCCATTTGCCCCATACCCGGGCAACCAGAACGGCACCTTCCCCTTCACCCGTGATTCCACGGCGGCCGCCGCTGACTACTGGGGCGCATACATCCGCGGGTGCTACGAAGGCTGGGCTTACTGGCTGAAAGGCACCGGATCCGGGACTTACGCCGCCGGCGACCTCTGGGGGTGTGTCGGGTCGTGGTATTCAGGCGACTGGCATTCAAGTGGTGCCAATGGCTACATCGCCGAGGTTCAGAACAACGAGAACAGCCACACGTGGCTCACGGCATCGTTCGGCGACCCGTCCCAGCAATATAGATGCGATGCCAGGTACGGGTGCGCCAGCTGACCACGAGCTGAGAATCGAGAAGAGAAAATTCGCCGGTGCGGTGATGGGTCACAAACAACGGAGCCGAGTCGGTCTGCTCGCCGCGATGGCAGTTGTCCTTGTGGCGTGCGGAGGCGGCAACGCGTCCGGCGCCACCCCACTGCCGGGCCACGGAAAACCAGCGATCGTGCTCGGGGATGCAGGCTCGAACGAGGAGCTGGTCCTCGGCGAGCTTTATGCGCAGGCATTCCGCGCCCTCGGCTATGTCGTCGATCTAACACCGAGCACGAGCACCAGCCAGCAGATGGATTCGGCGTTTCAGTCAGGGCAGCTCAACGCATATCCCGAATACCTTGGCGACCTCGCAGAAACCGTCGCCGGGTACGCAACGCCCCTTACGTCAGAGGCTCAAGCGGAGCAGATCGCACAAGAGTACGAGCAGAAGTACGACGCCACGGTCATGGTGCCGGTGACCACGTTCGCCAATGCCAACGCGCTGATCACACTGCAAAGCTTCGCCCAGCCGAGGGGCCTGACCACGATCGCACAGCTCAAATCGGTGCCATTCAGTCTGAAGTTTGGGGACTATGCCGCCGGCCGGACTCGTTACGCCGGATATGCAGGCCTGCAGCAGGCGTATCGACTCACGAATCTCGAGTTCGTTCCGCTGCCGACCGGTGCATCGATCTACAACGCGCTCGACGGCCATGTGGTGCAGGTGGGAAAGGCGTTCTCAACCGACCCACAATTGGGCGGCCTGACCTATGCCGTCCTCAGTGACCCCAAGAACATCTTCGGGTTCCAGCACGTCGCCCTGATCATCAAGACGAAGTTGCTCAAGGTGCTCGGTGTCGCGTTTCAGGAGAGATACACGTCCCTGAACAGCCTGCTGACCGTCACCGTCATGCGAGCTCTGAATCGCGCCGTGACGATCGATCGGCAGCCTCCCGCATCGGTGGCGCACTCGTTCCTGCTTGCCAACCACATGTTGACCAGCTGAGGCCACCGCTCCGGGCTGGGACAAACCGCCCGGCCACGGGACAATCGGCCGCCTCGCCTGGTCCCGCTGTCGGGCATCTTCTCGCCATGCCCATTAACAGCGCCTGAGGTGCTCCGTACGCTAACCGGCGACTAGCCCGATGGCTCTGATTCCCGTGCCTTCCGAACAACGCCAGCATCTTCGCCCCACCACAGACAGCTTCGACGGCGAGCCCGGGCTGATGCCAGGCCCGGCGCCAGGGCTGGCCGTTACGGGGCTTGATGATCGACGTTGGTTGGAATTTGCCGGTTCGCACAGGGAGGCGACGGTGTTCCACCATCCCGCGTGGTCGCAGGTGCTGGTTGCAGCCTACGGTTACCGACCGTCGGTCCTGCTCCAGGACGATACCAATGGCGCCGTGGCAGCTGGAATTCCGACGCTCGAAGTCCAGCGGTTAAGCCCCCGGCGGCGTTTCACCGCCCTTCCTTTCACTGACTACTGTCCCCCGCTTGCGACGAGCGAAGACTCTCTCGCCGCGCTGACCACCGCGCTCCTTCGGTGGCAACGCAGCGGCCACATCCATCAGCTCGTCGTGCACGGTGACATGTCGTCGATTGCGGGCATCCACGTGGTATCGCGAGCGGTCCGCCACCTCCTCCCGCTCGACTGCACCAGGGAGGAGTACCTGCGACGCATCAAAGGCAATCAGGTGGATCGCGCGATCAAAAAAGCGCAACGCGAGGGCGTGACCGCGCGGATCTCACGGACGGAGGCCGACACCGATACCTTTTATCAGCTGCACGTAGAGACCCGCCGGCGCCAGGGCGTTCCGGTTCAGCCCAAGCGCTTTTTCCGCCTCCTATGGCGACTGGTCATCGATCGTGGACTCGGGTTTGTCGTCCTCGCCCAAAAGGATGGCCAACCAATCGCGGGAGCCGTTTATCTCGCCTGGAACGACCACGTGATCTACAAGTACGGGGCCTCCGATGCCCGTTTCTGGGACCTTCGCCCCAACAACCTCGTCATGTGGACCGCCATCGAATGGGCTTGTGTGCACGGCTATCGCGACCTCGACTTCGGGCGGAGCGACATCGACAACCACGGCCTTCGTGAGTTCAAGCGACGCTGGGGCGCCGTAGAGATACCGCTGAACTATTCGTATGTGACCACCGCCCGACCCGCGCCTTGGCCAGGGTTGAGCCGCCAGATCATGGCAAGAATCATCCAGAGTTCGCCATCGGTCGTTTGCCGGCTCACCGGGGAGCTCCTGTACGGTCGGCTTCCGGGGCTCGCGTCATGACGGACGGCCGGCGCGTCCTCGTGGTTAGCCGCCATCCCTACCCGATAGGGACCACCCTGCGACGAAACGTGACGCAGCTGATCAACTGGAGGCTGAACGTTGACGTCGTGTGTCTGACCGCCAGCTTCCGGTGGGCAAGCCCAGTCGTGGATCAGCCCGGCCTGCGCCTTTACGGCGTCCCTATCAGAGCTCGGCGCTCACATGCCTTCTGGTATCCGGTTCATTACGTGACTTTTTTCCTTTGGGCGCTTTTTGTCGTTTCGCTCCTCGGCTTGGGACGGCGCTACGACGTGATCGAAGTCGAGAACACCCCGGACTTCCTCGTCTTCACGACTGTGCTGGCGCGGATTCGCAGGTCGAGAATCGTGCTGTTCTCGATGGAGCTGATGCCGGAGCTGACGGCCGCTCGGCTAGGACTCGATCGACAGGCGTTGCCTGTCCGGGTCGCGACCTCGATAGAGCGGGCGGCGACCAGCTGGGTCGATCACGTCATCACGGTCAGTGAGCCGTGCCGGCGGATCTTGGTCCGCCGCGGACTCGCGAGTGACAAGGTGACGGTGGTTCCAAATTCCCATCCAGTCGCCGGCTTGGGCTCGTCCACGCCTTCCGAGCCGGCGTTTCTCGTCATCCAGACCACCCTGATCCCGCGATATGGGGTTGACATCGCCATTCAGGCGATGGCGAGGCTGACGGGCGAATGGCCCACGCTCACGCTTCGCATCCTCGGCCAAGGAGAGAGCGAGCCGTCGCTGGTCGAACTGGCCGGCCGCCTGGGGCTGGACGATCGCGTGCATTTCTCGCACGGATTCCTGCCCTGGCCGCGCATGATGGAGCATGTTCGCCAGGCGGCGCTCGGCCTTGTCCCGATGCTTTCCGATGGGTACGGAGATCTTTGTCTCCCTAACAAGGTCCTCGAGTTCGCGGCACTTGGGGTTCCCGTCGTCTGCTCGCGCCTGCCGGCGATTCAAGAGCACTTCCCGGAGGACTGTCTGGCGTACTTCGATCCCGGCGATGCCGCCGGCCTCGCGGCGCAGGTGCACAGGCTGCTGGCCGACCCCTCTGCTGCCCGGCGACAGGCGCGTCTGGCCCGGACTGTCATGCACAGCTTGGCCTGGGAGTCGGTGTCGGGCCGCTATCGCGAAGCCCTCGGCCTCTCCGACCCGAGGCTGGACGGAGCATCTGCCGGCGATGATTCGCGCGACGATCGCCGCGGCGCTTTCCAGGCAGCCACGGCTGACGGCCGAGACGGTTTCCGGTGACCTCGTCATCCAAAGAAGCAATGCGCACGCCGGCTTCGGTGCCGCTGTGCGCGGGCAACAGCCCTGAGGCCTTCTGGAAGCTGCTCGATCCACTGCCGACCACGCAAGAATGGGGCGACGCTATCGCGCAGGCCGCCCACCTCCTTCCGCCATCCGTAACAGCACGTGTTCAGCATCCGGGCGGGCTGATGGAGGCCGTCCTCAGCGAGGGTCAGTTCGGGGAGGACCACTGGAAGCTCGGAACCGTGAAACAGATCTATTACGACCTGAAGCCGCTCCTTCCGCGTGCCGCAATCGGCTGGCTTCGGCGCGTCTATGGACGCGATCACGGCAGCGGTGCCGGCCTCGAGTGGCCGTGTGAATCGCGCTACGCCGACTTCTTGCGGGCTGTGCTTTTCCACGTGCTGGACGAGCGCGGGCTCGACCGCGCCACCTACGTAAGCATCTGGCCGGATGACCGCCACCTTGCGTTTGTTCTGACCCACGACGTAGAGCAACGCGAAGGCCTCGACTTCGTCATCAGAGTGGTCGAACTTGAGGAGCGATACGGATTTCGTTCGTCTTTCAACTTCGTGCCGGAACGGTATCGCACCGACCCGGGTCTCATCTCCGAGCTGAGGGCTCGGGGATTCGAAGTTGGAGTCCACGATCTGAATCACGATGGAAAGCTGTTCCGATCTCGCGCGATCTTCGACTCACGCGCGCCGCGCATCAACGCTGAGCTGGCCCGCACAGGCGCGGCCGGCTTCCGAACCGCGCTCACACACCGTAATCCGGAATGGATGCAGGCGCTCGACGTTGAGTACGATCTTTCCTTCTTCGATTCGGACCCCTTTGAACCGATTCCCGGCGGCACAATGAGCCTCTGGCCGTTCATCCTTGGACGGTTCGTCGAGTTGCCGTACACCCTCGTCCAGGACTACACGCTGACGGAGATCCTGGGCGAGTCGTCTCCCCACTTGTGGCTCGAAAAGGTCGAGTTCATCGCCGCACATCGCGGGATGGCGTTGCTGAACTCGCACCCTGACTACCTTCGCCGGCCGAGGACGTGGAACGTGTACGAGGCGTTCCTCGCCGAGATGGCGAATCGAAACGACATGTGGAGCGCCCTGCCACTCGACGTGGCGCGGTGGTGGCGAACTCGGTTTGATATCCCTCCCGGGCAGATTCCAGCGGGCGCTGTCGCCGCCACCTGGGAGACGACGACGTGGTAATCGCTGCAGGCGATGACTCGAAAGTGCCCGCTCAAGTCAACGTCGCCATCCCGGGCGATGCTGAGAGCCTTGTCGCCTGGGTCGTGGACAAGCCGACCTTAAGTCGATACCTGGCTGCGGCGCGCCGTTTGCGCATGGTGACTCCTCCGGATTGGCCGCGCATCCGAGTCGCGGTCCTGAGGAACTTCACCGTCGAACCACTCGACGCGTACGCGTCCGTCAAGGGCGCTGCCGCCGGCTTTGCAGTGGACGTGCGGATCGGCGGATATGACACTTCTATGCGCGACTCTTTGACGGCGGGAAGTTGGCTGTTCGAGTATCAACCAGATGTTGTCGTCATCGCGCTGAGTCTCGAGAACCTCGCACCAACGTTGTTCAACCGGTATCTGACGCTTAGCAGATCGCAGGCGTCTGAGGCGGCCGAGCAGACGGTTTCGAGCATTCGCCGAATCGTTGCCGCCATCAATGAGCGCACCACCGCAACCATCGCCATCCACAATTTTGCCCTGCCGAGAAACGCGCCCGAGGGCCTGGCCGAAGCTACTTCGATGACCAGCCTCACCAGTCGCGTTCGAGCCCTGAACCAGGAGCTCGGCGCCATCGCGAGCGGCATGGGGAACGTGTTCATCGTTGACTTCGAGAGGATCGCCGAAAGGTCACCGATCGATGCTCGGAACTGGTTGGCCGCCCGGGCGCCCTTCACGCCGGCGATCCTCGAACAGCTGAGCGACGTCTACGCTCGAATTCTCAAAGCGCGTGCAGGAAGGTCCCGCAAGGTTCTTGTCCTCGACTGTGATGGCACCTTGTGGGGCGGCGTCATCGGCGAGGACCACATAGGCGGAATCAGGCTCGGTGACTCATACCCCGGCATCGCTTATGTCGGCCTTCAGGAAGCGGCACTCAATCTGAGTAAGCGCGGGGTTCTTCTGGCTTTGTGCAGCGCCAACAACGAAGCTGACGTGGACGAAGTCTTCGACCACCATCCTTCGATGGTCCTGCGTAAGTCGGATATCTCTGCGAAGCGCGTGAATTGGACCAACAAAGCCACGAACTTGCGCGCGATCGCATCCGATTTGAACGTTGGACTGGACTCGTTGGTTTTTGTCGACGACGATCCGCATCAATGTGAAATGGTCAGGAGCTTGCTTCCAATGGTGCTCGTTGTCCAGTTGCCGGCGGAACTCAGTGAGTTGCGAGCGGCGATCGAATCGCTCGACTGCTTCGATGCCGTAGGGGTGACCGACGAAGATCGGCGCCGCGTCGAGCTCTACAGAAACGAGCAGGCACGCCAGGCTGCCCAGGAATCGGCTTCGACTCTGGATGAGTACTATCGATCACTCGGAATGACGGCCGAGGTACGGCGAATCGACCACATCTCAGCCACCAGAATTGCGCAGCTGACCCAGAAGACCAATCAATTCAACCTCACGACGCGTCGGTACACGACAGAGGAGCTCACTCAGCTGGCACGCAAACCTGGCGTCGAAATCCTCTCGATTCGCGTGAGCGATCGCTTTGGAGACGCTGGATTGGTTGGAGTCGCGATCGTGGTTCGGGGCGCTGACGCCGGCGAGGCCGAGATCGACACGTTCCTACTGAGCTGTCGCGTGCTGGGTCGAGGCGTCGAAGACGTGCTTCTGCATGCGACCGCCATCCAGGCTGAGGCGCTGGGCTACCGGCGCTTGCATGGCACGTATGCGGCGACCGCGCGCAACCAGGCTGTGTCCACCTTCTATCCCGATCACGGCTTTAGCCGCCAACCAGGGGACGATTCCGGTTGGAGCCTGATGTTGGGCGACTCGGATCCCTCGGTGCCGGCGTGGTTCGCATCCGTCGAGCTCCCCACCAACGCCCAAGCAGGAGCAGCGGCGGGATGATGGGCGACGCGGAGGAGTTGAGCCTGAAGCAGATCCTGGCCGAGGTTTTTGAGCTGGATCCGTCGACGATCGACAACACGACATCGATCGAGAACGTCGAGCTTTGGGACTCGCTTCAGCATTTTTCCATGATCGTCTCCGTGGAGCAGGAGTTCGGAGTCCGATTTTCCGAAGACGAGATGGGCGAGCTCGTGAGCTATGAGCGCCTGCGATCCGCGCTCGCCGCGAAGCTCAAGCCCACGAACGGTTCGCCGGCGAAGCCAGACGGGCAAAGGGTCTCCTGAGCGGGTGACGGGGCACCAATCGGCGGGCACCCTTCCCTCCCTGACGATCGGGGTGTTGACTCGGGACGACGCGCCGGCGGCCGCCCGCCTGCACACGCGAAGCTTCCCTGACGACCTCTTCACCCTGGCCGGGGAACGCGTCCTCATCCGCCTCTTTGAAGAGTTCGCGGATGAGGTCACCCTGGCCGCGAAGCTCGAGGGCCGGCTGGTCGGTTACAGCGTTGGGACTCTGGACAAGTCTCGTTTCATGAGGCGGATGGTCCGCCGGCACATGCCTACCGTCGCGGCCGGGGTCGCGCTGGCGATCCTCCGTCGCCCATACGAGACGCCGGGCTACGTGCGAGGCCTCGTTCGCTGGATGGTCAGGCCTCGTGCTCCCAGCCGATCCGCCTTGGCGGTTTCAATGTACGAAGCGATCTCAAAAGACGCTCGCACGCATCGCGTCCCGCCGCTGTTCTTTCTGCAGCTCCACGCCGCCTGGATCGTCCACGCCGAACGGCTCGGAGCACAGGAGATCGAGGGACAGGTGACCGACGAAAGGATGCTGGCCGCGCTCTCTCGGCTCGGCTATCGACTCGATCGGACGGTCGGCGTCAGAGGCGGGAGCAAGCACTACATCCGCTGCCAGCTTCCCGCCGAGGGCGTTCATCGCTGGGCGTTGGATACGCACGGCGATACCGTGAGCGGCCCCGCCGCCGCGGACGTGCCCGCTTCGATGGGACAGATGCCCAGCTCATCGCCGGCAGTCCCAGGGCCGCGTCCCCAGCGGCGATAGACAGAAGGCACGTCCGGACGTGAGCATAGTCAGGCGGCCGGCGCCCTGAGGCTGGCCCGTCACCGAACATGATTGTCGAGAAGCTGCGCGAGGATGCCGGCGGCAGCGACCTTATCGCGGCTCCCCAGCGCCGTGCCGAGGTGGTTCGGGCCGGCCTTCGCGCCCCCTCCTGGAACCTGACCGAGAGACAGCTCTGTGACCTCGAGCTGCTGCTCAATGGCGGCTTTATGCCCCTGACCGGGTTCATGAATGGGCTGGACTATGAGTCCGTCTGCCAGGACATGCGTCTGGCCAACGGTGCGCTCTGGCCGATACCGATCGTGCTTGACGTGACCGAGGAGGCGGCGAAGGATTTGACCCCGGGCACCGTGCTCGGCCTTCGGGACCCCGAGGGAGCCCTGCTCGCGGTTCTCCACGTCGAAGACCTCTACCGGCCGGACCGCAAAGCGGAGGCCAGGCAGGTCTATGGGACCGGCAGCCGCGACCATCCTGGCGTGGCGTTTCTCCTCGATCAGACCCATCCCGTCTACGTCGGCGGGACGGTGGAGGGAGTGCACCTTCCCAGCCACTTCGACTTCCCCGAGCTGCGAATGACACCGAGACAGGTCAGAGCAGCCATGGCCCGGCAGGGCTGGTCAAGGGTCGTCGGGTTTCAAACCCGCAATCCGATGCACCGCGTCCATCAGGAGTTGACGTTGCGCGCGGCCGACGCCGTCGGCGCGAAGCTGCTCATCAACCCGGTGGTCGGCATGACGAAGCCCGGCGACATCGACCACTACACCCGGGTGCGGTGCTACAAGGCGCTGATGCACCGCTACCCGGAAGACACCGCGATGCTCGCCTTGCTGCCGCTCGCGATGCGCATGGCCGGGCCGCGGGAAGCCCTGTGGCACGCGATCGTTCGACGCAACTTCGGGTGCACGCACCTGATCGTCGGCCGGGATCACGCCGGGCCAGGTAAACGGCTTAACGGTCGCTCGTTCTACGGACCGTTCGACGCCCAGGACCTGCTTCGCCAGTTCGAGGCAGAGATCGGCATCGCGATGGTCTCGTTCCCGACATTGGTGTACGTGGGCCAGCTGGACGCGTACCTTCCCGAGGACGAGGTCCCGAGCGGTCTGGCCGCCCACACCATCTCCGGCACAGAGCTCCGTCGGCGGCTGACATCGGGGGAGCAGGTTCCCGACTGGTTCACTTTTCCCGAGGTCGCCGGTGAGCTTCGGCGTAGCTATCGTCCGCGTCGGGAGCGGGGCTTCACGGTGTTCCTCACCGGCCTTTCCGGGTCGGGCAAATCGACCGTTTCCAAAATCCTGAACGCCAGGCTGCTGGAGCGGGGTGGCCGCACGATCACCATGCTGGACGGCGACGTTGTCCGCAAGAACCTGTCCAGTGAGCTGGGGTTCTCCCGGGAGCACCGCGATCTGAACATCCAGCGGATCGGGTTTGTGGCTGCCGAGATCACCAGGCACGGCGGGATCGCCATCTGTGCCCCGATTGCGCCCTACGACGCCGCCCGCAAGGCAGTGCGCGCGATGGTCGAGGCCCACGGCGGCTTCGTGCTCGTCCACCTCGCGGCCCCGCTCGAAGTCTGCGAGCAGCGCGACCGCAAAGGCCTGTATGCAAGGGCGAGGGCCGGCATGATCAAGGACTTCACCGGCATCTCCGACCCATACGAGCTTCCCGAGGACGCCGAGGTCACCATCGACACCTCGGAAATCGGGGCGGACGAAGCGGCCGAGCTGATCCTGCGCCACCTCGAGGAAGAGGGGTTCGTCGGCCGGCGCGACTTCGCGACCTCCTAGTCCCTGCCCCGACTTGAAAGTCCCATGCCCTGGGACGATCGGCCTATTACCATGCCGCGACTCAGCCGGTACGTTTCGGGTGTGCCAATCACGCTTGGTTTCAGCCCGCCGGTCGCGCGTCTGTGGACCCCTTGATGGAGGGGGGAACAGGTGACGGACTCCGGGTCGCCGTGGTCGGGTGCGGGTACTGGGGCTCGAAGCACGTCCGCGTCCTTCATGCGCTCGACGGCGTCGCCGAGGTAAGCATCGTCGACAGCCGCGCCGACCGCTTGCAGGCTCTGGCCCGCAACTTCAAGACGGCGCCGTGCTATGCGGAACTAAGGTCCGCGCTGCCTCACGTGGACGCCGTGGTGGTCGCGACGCCGCCGAGCATGCACGTGCCAGTCGCTCTGGAGGCTATCGCGGCAGGCAAGCACGTCCTGGTCGAGAAACCGCTGGCGCCTACGACCGCCGGGGCAAGGCGGCTGATCAAGGCGGCGACAGAAGCCGGCGTCATTCTCATGGTCGGGCACACCTTTGAGTACAACCCGGCGGTTAGGAAGCTTCGCGAGCTCGTGCGCAGTCAAGAGCTGGGCGAGCTCTACTACATCGACAGCGCGAGGCTGAACCTCGGCCTCTACCAGAACGACGTCAACGTCATTTTCGACCTGGCGCCACACGACGTCTCGATCATCAACCACGTGCTCGACCGCAAGCCGGTCGCGGTCGACGCCTGGGCGGCGCGCCACGCTCACCGCCGATTCGAGGATGTCGCCTACCTCCGGCTGTTCTATGACGATGTGTTCGACGGCCGTGGCTTGTCCGCAAACATCCACGTCAGCTGGCTGGACCCGTGCAAAGTTCGGCGGGTTACCGCCGTCGGCAGCAAGAAGATGGCCGTCTATGACGACCTCGCCGCCGACGAGCGGATCCGAGTCCTCGACAAAGGCGTAAGTCTGCCGCCGGATGGAGCCAACCTCAGTCAGCCGCCGACTTCGTATCGGTACGGCGACATCGTGGTTCCATTCATTCCCGCGGACGAGCCACTTTCGTTGCAGGACCGGCACCTTGTCGATTGCATCGCCACTGGAACCCAGCCCCTGACCGATGGGGCCAACGGCCTCGCTGTGGTCGAGACGCTCGAAGCGGCGGAGCTGTCGCGCCGCCTGGGCCGCCCGGTCTTGCTCGAGGAGATACGTGTCGAGAGCCACGTCTTTCGCTCGATCGGCTGGGGCAACGGCAACCATTTGGCTTCCGCACACGCAAATGGTTCCGGCGATGGGTCGCCGGCCGAGCAAGCGCCGCTGGTGACCTTGCCGAGCTCGGAGGCGGTATGAGCGTCCACGTGCCTTTCACCGACCTTGCCGCGATGACCCGCGAAGTTCGCCCCGCGATCGACCAGGGCTGGGCGCAGCTGCTCGAGCGCAGCGCTTTCATCGGCGGCGAGGCGGTCGTGGAGTTTGAGGAGGCGTGGGCGGAATACTGCGGAGCGCCGCACGCGATCGGCGTGGCTAATGGAACTGACTCTCTGCAGCTGACGCTGATGGCTTTGGGCATCGGACCCGGCGACGAAGTGATTGTTCCTACCAACACGTTTGTCGCCACCGCGGAGGCGGTTGTCCTTGCGGGGGCGACACCCCGTTTCGCCGACGTAAGTCCGCAGACTTTGCTGCTCACCAGCGCTGACTTCGAGGCCGCGATCACCAACCGGACCCGCGCAGTGATCGTCGTCCATCTGTACGGGCAGATGCCCGACATGGACTCGCTTGGTCGCGCGGCTGACAGGGCCGGGGTCGTGATCATCGAGGATGCGGCCCAGGCTCACGGTGCGACGTGGCGGGGCCGGCCGGCCGGGTCAATGGGACGGGCGGGCTCCTTCAGTTTCTATCCCGGCAAGAACCTCGGTGCGTTCGGCGACGCCGGCGCCGTGGTCACTGCCGACGCTGATCTCGCCAACCGGATCAGGAGTGTGCGCGACCACGGCCGCATGGCTGGATCCCATTACCGACACGAATTGATCGGCACCAACAGCCGTCTGGATGCGATCCAGGCGGTCGTGTTGAACGCCAAGCTCGCCCGGCTGGACGAGTGGAACGAGGCTCGCCGGTCGATCATGATGCGATACAGGGCCGCGTTTGCCTCGTCCCCCGTCCGCCTGGTCGAGGACACACCCGGGGGGCAGGGCGTCTACCACCTCGCGGTCGCGCGCGTGCCCCAGCGCACGCGGATTCAGCAACACCTCGCAACGCAAGGGATTCAGAGCTCGATCCATTACCCGATTCCGTGTCATCGGCAAGATCCGTACCTGCGCTTCGCGGACGGGCGCTTGCCCGTCAGCGAGGCGGCAGCATCCGAAATCCTCTCGCTGCCGATCTTCCCGCACATGCGCGATGACCAAATCACCCAGGTCTGTGATGCGGTTCTGGAGGCGGTGTCCGCAGCTGAGGTGCATGTTGCCTGACGTGATCGTGGGAGACGGGCTGCGATCGGACCCAAGCGCGATCATCGGCTACCCCTCCGCGCGGACCGCGCCATCCGATCTTTCGCTGGGACAAGACGCATGTATTCGTAGCGGCACGGTGGTCTATTTCGGGTCGACGATCGGAGCCCGGTTCCAAACCGGCCACAACGTGATCATCCGCGAAGACTGCCGTATCGGCGACGACGTCTCCGTATGGAGTAACTCGGTGGTGGATTACGGCTGCCGGATTGGTGACCGAGTCAAGATCCACTCGAACTGCTACATCGCGCAGTTCACCGAAATTGAGGACGGGGCTTTTCTTGCGCCGGGCGTAACGATCGCCAACGATCTCTACCCGGGACAGTCCACTTCCGCCGCGATGATGTCTGGGCCTCAGATCGGGGCCGGTGCCCAGATCGGGGTCAACGTGACGATTCTGCCGTTTGTGCGCATCGGGGCGGGATGCCTTATCGGTGCAGGCGCCGTTGTTGTCCGCGATATTCCTGACGGCTCTGTCGCGTTCGGCAATCCGGCAGCGGTGCGAGGGAAAGTCCGCGACCTCCGTGCCATCGAGTCCCGAGTCGATGCGGTGACGGATTCGGTCAGTCGCTACCGCTTCACAGGACCGCCGGACGCGGTGCTCCGGATGGCCGGGTCGAAGCGATGATCCGCCCCGAGCCGGTCAGACAAGGGGTGCATTTGCCAGAAGACGATCTCACGGCAGGCCCTTGGGCACCGGCGCCCGCCGCCAAGCGACCCTTCGACCTTCTCGCCGCAAGCGTGTGCCTCGTCTTGCTTTCCCCACTGCTTGCGATTGTCGCCGTGATCGTGTCGGCGACCAGCCCAGGCTCACCTTTCTTTCGCCAGACCAGGATCGGCAGGGACCGTCGGCCGTTCGTCCTCTACAAGTTCCGCACGATGTACGCCGGCAGTCCGGACGACGTCCACCGGCAGTATGTCTCCAGGCTTCTAACTGAAGATCAGCCGCCCATGGGCGGGCCGCGAGGTCTCTTCAAGCTGGAAGACGATCCGAGGATCACGCCGGTCGGCCGCCTGTTGCGACGGACGAGCATCGACGAGCTCCCTCAGCTGGTCAACATCATCCGGGGCGATATGTCGCTGGTCGGGCCCCGCCCTCTACTTCCGTGGGAGGCGGAGTTGATCGGTCCGGCCTACTCCGCCCGCTTCCTCGCTGAGCCGGGTCTGACCGGCCTGTGGCAGGTGAGCGGAAGGAACAAGCTGACCATGAGGCAGGGGCTCGACCTGGACCTCGAGTACGTCCGTCAGCGGAGCTTCGTATTCGACCTCGTAATCCTGTTCAAGACCGTGCCGGTGGTGCTGTCGACACATGGCGCACAATGACCCGGGGCGGCTCCTAGCGCTGGGTGCTGGAGCAGAGATCGGCAGCGATGCCCAAGATCAGTTCAAAGCGGTCGCTGCCGCGCGTGACTCGATGACCGTGGCTGGATGGACCATTGCCAGCCGCGCCACCGGCGTGCTCAGATTCGCCGTCATCGGCGCGGTCCTGGGGCCGACGTTCTTCGGCAATACATACCAGTTCACCAATTCGCTGCCCAACCTCATCTACTACGGCTTTCTTGCAGGCTCGCTTTTCTCCTCGCTGCTCGTGCCGGCTCTGGTCGGCCACGTCGACAAGGGTGACCGCCGCGGGTCGGAAAGGGTGGCAGGCGGCTTCCTGGGCATCACGCTGCTGATGCTTCTGTTGATCGCGCCGGTGGCGATCGTTCTCGGACCGCTGGTGCTCGGATTCGCTGCACTGGGAGGCGGGCCGCAGGTGACGCAGGCGGCTGCACAGATGCGAGTCGGGCTGGCCCTCATCGTCATGTTCATCCCGCAGATCTTTCTCTACGGGGTTGTGGGCACGGCCACAGCGGTTATGAACTCACGGCGGCGGTTCGCATTGGCCGCCGGCGCCCCTGCTGTCGAGAACGTTGGAACAATGGCCGTCCTCGGCGCCGCTGCCCTGATCTATGGCACCCGCACCACCCTGAACGACGTGCCCACCGGCGAGATGGTGCTGTTAGGGCTCGGCTCAACAGGCGCGGTCGCCCTGCATGCGGCGACGCAGTGGTGGGGTGCCCGGCGGGCCGGCGTGGTGATCGTGCCACGAGCGGGGTGGCGCGATCCGGAAGTCCGCGTTGTCGTCCGTAGGGCACTGCCTTCGATCGCGCAGGCGGGATTGGCCTCAGTGCAGGTGCTGACGCTGCTGACGATCGCCAACCGTCTGCCCGGCGGAGTCATCGCCTTCCAGATCGCTCTGAACTTCTACTATCTCGCGATCGCGGTTGGCGCTGCGCCGGTGGCACTGTCCTTGCTGCCCCGGTTGGCGCGCTATCACCTCGAGGGCGATGCGACCGCGTTTCGCGACACCCTGGTCCGCGGTCTGGGGCTGGGCTTCCTGGTGGCCATTCCGGCGGCGGTGGGCTGCCTGGTGCTGGCAATGCCATTGGCCCGGGCAGTTTCGTTCGGCGGGATGGCTTCGAGCGGAGGCATCACCATGATCGCTGCATCGCTGGCGGCGCTGTCCGTCGCGGTCGTCGGTCAGACCGCTTTCGTGATCATGACCTACGCGTCCTACGCCAGAAAGGACACGCGCACTCCCCTGATCTCGATGGTGGTGCAGGCGAGTTGCTGCCTTGGACTGGCGACCACATCCCTGCTCGTCCATGGGCCCGCCGTGCTCGTCGTCCTTGGGCTCGCGTTGTCGCTGTCAATCTGCGCAGCCGCGGCACATCTGACCTTTCGCGTGTGGCGCCACCTCAGCGGGCTCGGCTCGCAGCGGCTGGCGCCATCGATCGCGAAGTTCGTCGCCGGGGCAGCGATCATGGCCGCGCCGGCATGGTTGGTGGCCGACGTCGTGCCGAGCTGGCTTGGTCGCTCGCTGGCGCCTCAGCTCTCGACCGCCGCTGCGGTGGTGGTCGGTGCGGCCGTGTTCTTGGCGGTCCAGGCCGTGTGGCGAAGCCCTGAGCTGGGGTGGCTCACGACCGGACTGAGCGGCCGGTGGCGGACCAACGACAACCGGGTGGTCGCCGAGGTGGTCAATGTCTAGCGTCACGCTGGCGCGACCGACGAGCGCCATCCCCCGTCATGCCTGGAAATGGATACCGAATCACTGGTTGCTCTTGGCGACCCTTCTCGCCGCGCTGGGTGTCGGCGCGGGAACGGGCCTCGAGCCGCTGCAGGCGATGGCTGGGGCTGCGGTCGTCGGGCTTGTCGTCTTCATCTGGATGCGGCCGGCGCTCGGAGCGTATCTCCTGATCGGTGTGACTCCGTTGATCGTGGGTGTCAGCCGCGGCGTTGCCGTGCCCCTTCTCCGGCCCAACGAGGTTTTGGTCTTGCTCATCGGATTTGCCCTCGTGACGCGCCGCCTGGCACAGCTCCGAGCGGGACGGTTCCCCATGCTCAGGCTCGATCGCGTCGAAGTTTCGATGTTGCTGCTTGCGATCTTCAGCTCGGTGGTGCCCTTGACCTGGATGACGCTGCGCCAGCAACCGATCACCACCGACGACCTGCTGTACGGCCTCGTGCTCTGGAAGTACCTGGGTCTGTACGTGCTCGTCCGGATGAGTGTCAGTACCGAGGCACAGATAAGACGATGCCTCTGGATCGCGGTCGCTGCCGCCTCCGTCGTGGCGGTGCTGGCAATCCTGCAGTCGCTCCAACTCTTTGGTGTGCCACGGCTTCTCGCAACCTACTTCGTACCGTTCGGCTACGACGGGTCGATGGACGCGTTTGCCGCCAGAGGGAGCTCCACGCTGGCGCTGCCGGCCGCAACCGCGGATCTGATGGTCTACAACCTGGCGATCGTCAGCGGGCTGTGGATGCAATCCCGGCGACATCGACCTCTGCTGGCATGCGCCGCCGGTCTGCTTGTTGTCGGCGCCTTGTCGGCCGGTGAGTTCTCGAGCGCGATCGGCTTGGTCGTGGCAGTTGTGTGCATCGCGGCAGTCACAAATTCCGCCGGGCTGCTGAAGATCTTCGTGCCCACCGGTCTGATCGGGTCGCTGGTGTTGCAGCCGGTGTTGGCCGCCCGGTTGAGCGGTTTTCAGTCCGTTTCCGGCCTGCCCACCAGCTGGACTGGACGACTCCAGAACCTTCAGGCCTACTTCTGGCCGCAGCTGCTCTCGGATTGGAACTTCCTGCTCGGAGTCCGCCCCTCGGCCAGGATCCCGGCGCCCGAGCAGGTGAGCGGCTACGTCTGGATCGAAAGCGGCTATACCTGGCTGCTGTGGGGCGGCGGAATCCCGCTCCTCGCCAGCTTCGTCTTCTTCGTCGTCGCGACCGCAAAGCGAGGATGGGACGCGGCGCGCCGGAACTCCGGCGCCCGCAGCGTCGCCGGCATCGCAACGTTCGTCGCGGTGATCGTGACGACGGTTCTGATGACATTCGATCCGCATCTCACGTATCGGGGCTCAGCCGATCTCATGTTCGCGCTGATTGCGTTGACGACGGCCGGTCTCAAGCGGCCCGGTACCAGCGACGACCAGATCAACCGTGATGCCCGAGCAAAGGAGGTCCGCACGTGACCAAAGACAGCTGGAAGAGCGAAATCGACGGCGATGAGTTACAGGTCGCCCGACGAGACTGGGGTTATTGGTCGCGAGTCCTCCTCAAGTATTGGCCCTCGATCCTCCTGACCACCGCAGTGGTGATTGCGGCCGCGGCGGCGGTGATGCAGACTCAGACCCCGATCTACGCGGCGCAGGCGACCGTGGCCGTCTACCCTGCGTCGGGTACCAGCAGCGGCGTGCAGCCGTTCGTAATGGGGACGGAAAAGGGAATCGCGTCCTCAGGGGCCGTGCTCTCAATCGCGTCGAAGTCTCTGCTCATTCCCGTAAGCAAGTTGCAGCACGGCCTGTCGGTGACTGTCCCGGCGAACGCCGACCTGCTCGTCATTTCGTATTCGGATTCAGATCCGCATGTGGCCCAAAGCGCCGCGCAGGGTATTGCGGCCGCTTACGTCGCCTATCGAACTTCGACCAATCAGCCGACCGCGTCGCGCGGTGGGACCACGACACCTTCCACAGCGGGAGCGGTGCAGGCGTCTGTCGTCACAGATGCGACATTGCCGACGGCTCCTGTGAGCCCGAACCGTTTGTTGATCCTCGGCGTCGCGGCTGTCCTGGGCCTGGCCCTGGGTCTCGGAGTCGCTCTGGTTCGCGACTGGATGGACGACAGCCTGCGGGATCATCGCGATCTCGAGATCCAGGCCAGTGCTCCGGTTCTTGCCGAGATCCCCGCCATGCCTCGCTCAAGGAACGGCGTGGGAGACCGATTGGCCATCGTCAGCAGCCCGAACTCCCGGGTCGCCGATGCGTACCTGAACCTGCGGACCCGGGTTCTACACGCAGCGGTGTCGCGTCAGGCCAACATTCTGCTCGTCACAAGCCCGGGTGGCGAAGACAAGGCCGCGATTGGGGCCAATCTCGCCGCTGCGTTGGCGTTGTCTGGCCGGAAGGTCGTCCTCGTTTGCGCCGATCCCCGGTGGGGACAGGCGGACGCCCTCTTTGGAATGGACGGAGAGGCCGGCCTGACGAGCATCGTCCATGGGGACTCAAAGCTGGCCGATGCCCTGCGAGCGACAGAGGTCCCCCGCCTTCAAGTGCTCCCGAGCGGACCTGAGTACCCAGATCCTTCGAGCGTTTCCCAATCGACCGCCTTCCTAGGGCTGCTGACAAAGCTCAGGAACAAGGTCGACTTCGTCGTGATCGACGCGCCTCCGGTGCTGGCGAGCGCTGACACCGGAGCGCTTGTCGAGCTCGGGGCGATGGTACTGCTCGTCGCCGACGCGCGGGCAACCGACCGAGCTCGAGTGCGCGCCGCTGCAAACGAGCTCAGCCATGTACGTGATGACGTTATCGGGTGGGTGCTCGACCATGAACGCGGGGTCCGACGCCTCCGTGAGCAATCGGCGTACTCGCGGCAGCCGGCCACGCAAGCCGCAGCCATCCCGTCGCCGCAACGTCCGGTCCTGACCTGGGAGGACATCAGCGGCCAGTCTGCGCGCTCGGATCAGAACGTCGCGGCAGTGACCGCAGGAACTCGGATTACTCAGTCGGGTCGCCACCAAGAAACAACATCGAATGGGAGTCACGAAGCATGAGCGCTCAAGGGCTCTTGACACAATCCGACCACGCGATGCCGGAGTGCCGCCTCTACCTGGTCAGGCACGGCACTACCGTGATGAACGTACAGAATCGATACAGAGGCCGCCGCGACATCCCCCTGGATGCACAGGGCTACCAGGACGCCGTCGATGCCGCCCGGCGACTGTCTGCTGTCGGGCTGGCCGCGGTCTATACCGGCCCGCTTCGCCGCACGATTGCTACTGCACAGATCATCGCCGATGCAGCCGGCGTGCCGGACCTGCGCATCCTTCATGGCCTCAACAACCTTGACTACGGCATGTGGGAGGGCATGACAGCAGACGAAGCCGCCTCATGTGAGCCCGAGGCGCATGCCCTGTACCGCACATCGCCGACGGAGGCTGTGTGCCCGCAGGGAGAGCGGCTGATCGACGCGCAGCGGCGCATGATCGCGGCTCTCCAACTGATCGGGTCGCGGCATCCGGGAGAAGCCGTCGTCGCCGTGACACACGCGGTCATGATCCGGCTCACACGTGTCGCCCTGCATGGCGTCGCGGACGAGAGCTGGCGACTCCCGGTCGGACGTGGCTCGGTGACGGAGTTCCGGGTCGGCGACACAATTCGACTTGCCGAGACGCCCGAGGAAAATGTGGCAGCCCTGCCGTCCGTCGGCCGAGTGGCCGTGCTGGCGCAGAGCAGAGTGCCGGCGCTCGAAACGACCACGTGAGCGCAGTCGCGGGCCAGCCCGCGTCGATCTCGCTGATTGGCCGAGCCAGGCACCGCCTTCGCACACATGTCACGGAACACCCGGCGCTGTATCTGCCGATCGCGAGGGCGAAGCGTGCTCTTCGCCTTGACGTTCGCGACCTGCAGAGGCAGGTCATCAACTCTCGCACGGAGCTGGTGATCGAGGGCTACACGCGGTGTGGAACAACGTTCGCGGTCTACGCCCTCCAACTCTCGCAGGAAAGGCCCGTACGGCTGGCCCACCACTGGCATGCGCCAGCGCAGCTGATCGAGGCTGCTCACCGCAAGGTCCCTGCTCTCCTTGTCATCCGCCGACCGGAAGACGCGATCCTGTCTCAGCTCGTCCGCGAACCCAACGTCACGATCCACGACGCGCTCGTCGCGTACTCGCGCTTCTATGAGTGCCTATTCCCTTATCGGCACAGCTTCGTAGTTGGCGAGTTCGAGCAGGTCACCCACGAGTTCGGACCCGTGATTCGCAAGCTCAACGCTCGGTTTGGCACGAGTTTTGCTGAATTCGTCCACACCGACGCAAACGTGCGTGAGTGCCTCGAGCTGATAAAGCTCCGCGGAACCCTCTCCAAGACCCTGTTTGGTTTTGAGTCTGGAGAGGTCTCTCGCGAGCAGCTGGACCGGGAAGTCCAAAGCGTCGGGGGCGCGAAGCTACTGGACGCGGGCGACGTCTGGGACACCAAGGACGCGTGGGTTCCATCCGAGGACCGGACGCGCGCCAAGGCGGCGCTTCGCGAGCAGTGGTTGCAACAACCTTCTCTGGCCAAGCTCAGGGAGCGAGCGCAGCTGGTCTATCAGGCGCACGTCGACGGAAGATGAAGATCTAGTCAGCACCGAGGCGCCGTATCTTGCCACCCGCGCGCACGAGCGCCTGTGACGAGCTAGACCTCGACGAGTCCTTTTTTCACCGCGTAAAGCACCGCCTGCGACCGATCGTAGATACCAAGTTTCTCGTACATGTTGCTCACGTGGTTCCGAACAGTTTTCTCGCTGATCTTCAAGCGATAGGCGATCTGCTTATTCGGGACGCCGGTGGCCAGCAACTTCAGGATCTCGATCTCCCGGTTGGTCATACCGTCGTAGAACTCGTTCGGAGTCGCCGTGCCGGTCAGCATCTCGAGCACGCGATTTGCGACAGCGCTCGCCATGACGCGCTCGCCAGACATCACAGCGATGATGCTGCTGATGATCGCCGCAACCGATGAGTCTTTAAGCACGAATCCGCTGGCGCCAGCCTTCAGCGCCTGTATGACCTGACTGTCGGTTTCGAATGTGGTCAGGATCAGCACACGGACTCCCGGCACGGCCTGGACGATCTGCCGGGTCGCCTCTATGCCGTCGAGGGTCGGCATCTTGATGTCCATCAAGACCACGTCGGGCTCTAGCTTGCTCGCTTTCTCGACGGCATCAGCCCCATCGACGGCCTGACCCACCACCTCCACGCGTTCGTCGGCAGCGAGAAGACTGGTCAACCCAGTGCGGAAAAGTGTCTGATCATCGACAACAAGGACGCGCGCAACTCTTGCGGGCGGTGTCATGCGATCACGAGTTCGAGCGAGCGAGACAAATCTTGTGGGACCAACCGCCGCCTTGGAAACACCGCCTGCACGGTGGTCCCTCGCCCGGGTTCGCTGTCGATCTCGACCTGACCACCGAGCAAGAGAGCGCGCTCCTTCATCCCGAGGGTCCCGAAGCCCATTGGCCGGGATTGATCTGTGTCAAGACCCCGTCCGTCATCGCGGACTACAATCGCCAGCTCGTTCTCAGGTCGCGGCTCCAGGATGATGCGCACGGATCTAGCTCTGCTGTGCATCCTCACATTGGAGAGAGCCTCCTCGATGATGCGATACATGTTCAAGAACGCCGGAGCGGCCAGAGCGTCTGGCCAGTCAGGCTTGACTTCGAGCTCGACCGGAACCTGGGTCTTGTCCTGGAACCTGGCAATCAGTGATCGAACGGAATCGCTGAAGCTGGCGCCAAGCTCGTCCTCCCCTCGGAGATCGTGAAGCAGCTGGCGGATCGCCATGAGCACTTCCCGCGTCGAGTCCTGAACGATGTCCATCTGCTTGACGACGTCCTTCCACCCAACCTGCTCTGTCTTGAAGTTTTCGACATCGACCAGCATGCCCGTGAGCGTCTGGGCGACCCGGTCGTGCAGCTCGCGCGCAAGCTGGCGCCTGACATCTTGCTCAATCGCAGCCTGCCGGCTAGACACCTTCGACCTACGGCCGATCGCAGTCATCGCCGTGGCCAAAGTCCCTCCCTTTAAAATGGATAACTGAAAAATGGAGTCGGCGAGACTCCACACGTTTCCCTGGAGGAGACTCCGAAGTACATGGGACTCCCGCCCTTCAGCAGGTTAAGTGCCAGTAATTGTCGGGTCAATGGTACGAAAGCACCAAAGTCCTAGCCGTGGACGCGTCGCCGCAACTTCGGAGCCGCCACGTATCGGCGGTCCTCAGGCGTCGACGTTGATCATGGACACGGGCTCGATACGACGGAACCTGACGGCCTGGGTTGGGCGCCAGAAGGGCTAGGTTCGCCCGGTGGAAACAGCCTCCTCGAGAGACGACTTCAATTGGTGCAAAGCTTCGGTGGGCACAGGCACCTCCTCGACCCAAGCGCAAAACGTGTCGGCGATGCGGCGCCAGGTCGCCACCTGCCGGGCCATGCTCCGATTCCAGTACGACATCGACCAGCCCGCGGCCGCGATCCAACCGGCGATCAGACAGCAGAAGGCGCCGGTGCCTAGCTGGAGCCATCCGGACCACCCCGCCGGCCTCAGGCCGACAAGGACGACCAACCCCAAACCTAGGTTTGCCACTACGCCGATCCGCAGCAACGCGGAATAAGGAAAGCCCCTGCGTCTCATCTGGCTCGGCCATGACGTCCCAGGCCGAGCAAGGTCGTGCGCCTCCACTGCCGACAAGAATGGCGGGCCGCGCCGTATTTACCAATAAGGCAAATGTCCCGAGCACCCGAGCGATGGACGCCGCAGCGGCCCAAGGGAGCCCACCTGGCGTGGGTGCCCGATGTGAGCCATTTCCGAGCCGTCATGGACTGGCGAATTGAATTCTCGGGGCGGGGCGGAGTCGCGAAGGGCTGAATTGCCGAGGCAAAGGGCCGGCGCCGGTCTCGAGTATGGGGGGGTTTCCAAGCATGTCCCGATCCCACCCGGGACTTCGACGACTGGCGGCGACCGCGAGGGGAGGATCTGTGCCTCTTCAGGTGCGCCGTTAGCTGGAGCCGCGGGGCGCGCACCTGCCGCTATACAGCGCACCGGGCGCCCGCGCTCGGCGCCACGCCTGATCGGGGCACGGTCGAGTCCCGATGGCTGCGAAATTGTCTATCCGCCTGGTACTACGGTCCCATTTCAGTCGAGGAGCACTGCTCATACAGTTTGAATCGTGATCGTGATGCGAGCGGCTCCAGCCGGGTCAGACGCATCCGCGCCGCCGGTCGACACTGTCGCTGTCGAGCGACAATCCCTCTCCGCCGCCAACCTCCCCAGTCCCTGGGTTCACGACAAGAAGTAGGGATGTCGATGGAAAGGTTGTACCGGTACATCAACCAGGGCATGCGAGCACGCAACGGCCAGCGCGGGTTGACGTTGGTCGAGATCCTAGTCGTCGTAACAGCCCTCGGCATCCTGACCGGAACAGTGACCCTGAGCCTAGTTAGCCTCACCTCTCACGCGAGAGTGCAGTCCTGTAACCAGGGGCGCCCGACGGTGCAGGCGGCGATCGCCCCCAACCAGCCAACAACAATTTCGACACCGCCCGACGCACTTCACTTAGACATATGACATGACCGGTGACCGCACCGGTTCTTCTTCTGTCGCGTGGATTTGGGATCGATCACTGAATGTCACCGCACGAGCATTACGCGGCGAATGGAATACTGCCGCCCTGCTCACCGCGCTCAGCTCGTTCCTACGCCTCGGCAACGGTGGCAGCGCTGGAGCCGCGTCGACACCGCAAAGCGTCCTGTGAGCGAGTTAGGGGCGTAGCTCGGTGGTGAGATAAACCCCGGTGTGCGAGTGGATCCCTTGCACAGCCGCCTCCACCTTCTCTCTTGCCGCCTCGGCCGCCTTCGCCCTCAAGGACAGCTCGAATCCTCGCTCAGTAAGTTCAGCGGGAGGCTCCTGCAGCGCGCCGGCCCGCCTCAGGACTCTGTTTCGATCCTGGCTCGACCAGCCCGTGGACGATCGAATCACGACCCTGAAGGGGAGCATCACGTCAAGGGTCCGGGCGATGGCAGATCGATTCGGCAAAGCTGATCAAATGATCAGATGCGGCCGCTCGAAAAGCTATGGGCCTTCCGTCCCATGGGCCCACAGAGGCGAGGTCGCCCTGTTTGTAACGTGCTTCACGGCACCGTGAACGGAGCGGACGCACTCGCGGTCGTGCCGTTCAGCGTACATGTCACCGTGTGCGTCCCGGTTCCGGACTTCGTGGTGGAGACGGTTCCATAACTCCACGCCACCGCGCCGTCCTGTCCGGCCACGACCGTCGCTTGTAACGCGCTAGCCCCGCTAGTTTCGCCGGAGGGAAGCCTGGCTGTAGCGGTGCAGGAAGCGCCTGGAGCCGTGGTCGCAGCGACATAGCCGTATGCGGCGGCGGTGATGGTGACCGTGAGGACAACCGGGGGAGCGCTCGGTGGCACCGGCACCACGGTTATCGACTCCAACGGATGAATCTCGTTCCAGCCGTGGTCGATATCGAGCACGAATGGACCCACCGCCGCAACGTGACTGCCGACCAGGGGCAGCACGAGCGGGTTGTGATAGCCCTGGCAAGCCGCGACAGCATCCTCTCGTGTGACCGGGTTCTCGCAGACCGGCTCCAGCAGCAGATCACCCTCCAGCTGGCTCAGGTTGCGCCCGTTCAGGCAGGGTTGGCCCGAGCAGGTCTGGCCGGGGTCGAGGCGAAGACGAACGTGGTAGTCCCCATCCTCCTGGGCGCTCTCTTCTTCGATGGTGCCGCTCACCTCGACGCAAGCGGCCAGCAGCTCGAGGCGGTCGGGGCTGTATACGTGGGCGTGGGGATCGGCAATGCAGACCGGGCCGCTCGGAGACGGGCTGGAATGAGAAGGAATGGGCCATGACGGGCTGGAAGGTACTACCGCAGCAGGCGTCGATTTCGCGGACGAACCTGGCCGGTTCGCCGCAGACGCACCGATGGCGATAATCGCGACCAAGGCGATAAGCGCGCCGCCGCCGATCCCCAGATTTCGCCCTAAGGACGTGCCCTTGGTGTGTCGCCACCAATATCCGGCAGGTGACCACCGGGGCGGTGCTTTGCTCGGTGGTTCCTGCGACATGGACGTCTAGGATGCCATTTTGCGTTCTGGATCGGAAATCTAGAGTTGCGCATTGCTGTGCGCCCATGCCGCGGACGATAATTGCCCGCTCTGGCGCGTCGTATTGATCAGCGATGCCGCCGGGTTGTGGTTGTCGTTCGTAGCGGATACCGAGTGACAGGTTCGGGCACTCTTCCGCAAGCTTCGTCGGACATGAGCGTTAGCTCCCAAGTCGGGCAGTTGAAGTCTCGCCGGCAACGAACGACTTCGGAGGTAGCGCGAATTGACACACTCGCAGCAGCCAATCCGAGCGCGGATAACGCTACTGGCGTTGGTGAGCAGCCTGGGTTTCATTGCTGTCTCACCCCAACAAGTCACTGCGCAACCAAACTGCCACTCACGTCACAAGTGTTTGAGCCCCTCAACTAGCCCAACACCGACGCCTTCACCTTCACCGACAACGTCACCGTCGCCTACGCCCGGTCCCGCGTCTGTCGGAAGCACGGCACCGCCGGCAAGTGGGTACTTCACCAGCCTGGGGCCGGTAGGTTCCTGGTCTTCGCTGCCCTCTGGCGCGCAGTGTGCCGCTCAGGTTCACCAGTCCACCTGGGAGCCACGGCCTGAGAACACGATGCAGAACAACACGATGCCTGCACCCGGAGCGATGGCCGCTTCCTTTGCGCTGCGGCCTCGGGACCTGGGAAACACTTACAACTCACTGTGGGATACATGGTTGCTGCCGCGCGTTGACGGGCAGTTCACCGGAACCACCGATGAGATCTTCCAGTGGGCAGCGTGCAAGTGGGGCCTGCCCGACAACCTGATCCGTGCCGATGCTGTGACAGAGTCGACGTGGTTCCAATATCTCAACTACCCGACCGCAGGCTGCTACTGGCTGCGAGGTTGTGGCGACGCTTTCTCATCCGTCACCGCTGACTCGATTACCTACTGCAGCGGGATCGCCGCTGTTGGAGGCCACGACTACCAGCTCGACCCCATCACGAGCGTCGGTGGCTACCCTTCCACACCGACCACCGGCTTCTGCCCGAAGACGTTCTCGATCCTGGGGATCATGAGTTGGGACAACCCCGCATGGCAATCGCCCTACCCAGCCTATGCAGGTAACCAGAACGGAACCTTTCCATTCACCCGCGATTCGACTGCGGCCGCCGCCGACTACTGGGGCGCGTGGATGCGCGGTTGTTATGAGGGCTGGATCACCTGGCTGAATCCTACGGGCGGCGACATCTGGGGATGCGTCGGCGCGTGGTACTCGGGAAACTGGTACTCGACCGCGGCCACTGGCTACATCAGCGAGGTCCAGCACGAAGAGACCAACCTGACATGGTTGACCGCCTCCTTCGACGATTCCACGCAGCAGTATCGGTGCGATCCGAACTATGGCTGTCCTAGCTGACAGGCTCAGTGATGGCCTTGTATCCGATAAACATGAAGGCACCAGCGGCGCCTCCTCCGGGAAGCATTGCCGGCTGGCCGCGGAGCTCCACGCCCTCTTGATTTGATCTTGAGAGGGGTCTACCAGGCCCGTGCAGCCGACGCACAGGACCTGGCCAAGGGAGTCAAGACGCCCAATCTCGAGAACTGGCGGAGAGGGAGAGATTCGAACTCTCGATGGGCCAGTGACCCATAACGGTTTTCGAGACCGCCGCCTTCAACCACTCGGCCACCTCTCCGGCGAGCAGCACCTCAATGGCGGTCCCGACCGGATTCGAACCGGCGTTCTCGGCCTTGACAGGGCCGCGTGTTTGGCCAGGCTACACCACGGGACCGGCAGCGGCTAAGTCTACCAACGGCCCAGAACTCGCCCGAAACCTGGCCGGATCCGGGATACCCCATACCTATAATTCCCGTCGGCGTGAGCGACAACGATCACCCAACAGCGGGCTCGCCGGACGAGCTCCGAAGGCGCTTCCAGATCCTGGAGCGAGTCGCCATCTTTTTCACGCTGCCGGACAACATCCTCCACGCCCTCGCCCGGCGCCTGGCGTCGGCGTCGGCCGCCCGCGGCTCGGTCATCGTCCACCAGGGCGACCCCGGCGACACGATGTTCATCGTCGAGTCGGGACGGTGCGAGGTCTACGTCGAGGAGTCCCCCGGCCACACGATCACGATCGCCCTCATGGGTCCGGACGACTTCTTCGGCGAGATGGCCCTGATCTCGGAGGAGACCCGCACAGCCAGCGTCCGCGCCCTGGAGGACTGCAGGCTCCTGACCCTCGACCGGAAGACGCTCTACGAGACCGTCCCCGCCGAGTCCGACGCCCTGATCGAGCTCACCAAGCTGGTCGAGCAGCGCAAGGACACCCTCCCCAACCTGATAGCCCGCGCGCGCATGGTCGCCCCGGAGCAGGCGGCCTCGACCGTCGCCATCTACTCGCCCAAGGGCGGCTCGGGCCGAACGACCATCGCCGTCAACCTGGCCGCGTCACTTGCCCGCCGGTTCCCGGGCGAGGTGCTGCTCGTCGACCTCGCGCTGCCCTACAACCACGCCGCATTGATCTCCTACCTCACTCCCACGGGCTGTCTGGCCGCCGCGAGCCAGGTGCCGCCGCAGAACTTCGAGGAGGCGGTGCTCGGCGCGATCCTCCACCACCCCGGCGGCATGATGCTGCTTCCCGGCGTGCTGCGCGCCGAGCAGGCCGACCTGATCACCGTCGACCTGGTCAACCGGGCGATGGGCATCCTGGTCAACGCGTTCCGCTACATCGTCTTCGACCTCGGCGTGGCCTTCACCGACATCGTCATCAGCGTCCTCGACCACTCCCAGCGCGTGCTGGTCCTGGTTACGCCCGAGCTCTCCTCCCTCAAGGACGTGGGCGAGCTGCTGAACATCTTCACCAACGTCCTCAACATCGTCCCGGGCCGCGTCATCCTCGCCCTCAACAACAAGGTCCCGAAGTCGGTGGTGAGCAAGGAGGACGTCGTCCGGACGCTTAAGCAGGAGCTGGCGATCGAGATCGGCTTCGACGGCACCAAGCCGGACGAGGCCGCGGTCAAGGGCGAGATCCTCGTCCTGACCGACCCGAAGAGCGAGATCTCGCGTGGGGTCGAGCAGCTGGCGCAGCAGATCGCCGGCTCGACCGCAAGCGAGCCCAAAGGCGAAAAGAAGGGATTCAAGCTCGGGCGGCGCTAACGGTCTTTGGTAGGATCTATCCCGTGATCGAACAAGCTGTCGTCTCCCTAACCCCAGAAGCCTCGACCCGCCTCAGGGACCTGCTCTCCAAAGAGGACAACCCGCAGCTTGCCCTCCGCATCTTCGTCAGCGGCGGCGGCTGCTCGGGCATGCAGTACGGCATGGCCTTCGACGACCAGCGGCGGGCGGACGACGTCATCATCGATCACGGAGGCGTCCAGATCCTGGTCGACGACTTCAGCGTCGGCTACATCCGAGGCGCGGAGATCGACTACGTCGACAGCCTGATGGGCGCCGGCTTCACGGTCCACAACCCGAACGCCGTGCACTCCTGCTCCTGCGGCCATTCGTTCGACACGGGCGACGACGCTGGCAGCGCGCAGGCTTGCGGCTGCGGCCACTAGCCGGAGAGCTAGAGAGCTAGTCCTCCTGGCCCTGGGCGTCATCACGCCCCTGGGCATCCTCGCCGTCAACGCCTCCGCGTTCGTCATGGTGCACCTGGCTGCGTTCCGCGTCGGCATCGCCGCGCTGGCCGTGATCAGCGGCCTCGTCCTCAACGGCCTGACCGCGTGGTGGCTGCTGCGCCTCGTCAGGAGCCAGGCTCCTCCGCTCTACCGCGAATACCGCACCTGGGCGATGGCCATCTCCACGCTCCTCGTCCTCGTCACGGCGGGCGCCGGCGGCTTCCTCACCTATGTCGGCCTGCGCGACCCGCAGCGCCTGCCGGACGCGCTGTCCGTCGTCGTCGCGGGCGGCATGCTCCTGCTCCCCATCGGCGTCTCGTTTGCCGCCCGGCGCGTGGCCGGGATCGGCGGCGTCATCCCCGTTGAGGAGCCCCCGGGGAAAGAAAGAACCCCCCGCCCGAGCGGGGGGTTCTCTAAATCCCGGATTCAGTAAACGAGCGCGGGGGGATCAGGATCCCCCCGCGAGCCCCCCTTTCCACTTGAACCGCCGGGTGGCGCTGCGCGCCAGGTCGGGGACGGCCGGAGTGAATCCGGCCTACAGACAACGTCTAAAAAAGAGAAAGCCCCTCGCGACGAGGGGCCTTCGAACCCGAAATCTGAACCAGTTCTCTACATCATGTCGGGCGACATACCGCCCGGCATACCGCCACCCTTCTTCTCCTCGGGCACCTCGGTGACCATCGCCTCGGTGGTGAGCACCATGGCGGCGATCGACGCGGCGTTCTGCAGCGCGGACCGGGTGACCTTCGCGGGGTCGACGATGCCCGCCTCGAACATGTTGACGAACTTGTCGTTGAGAGCGTCGTAGCCCTCACCGGGCTTGCTCGTGCGGATCTGCTGCACGATGAGCGAGCCTTCCTTGCCGGCGTTGAGCGCGATCTGCTTGATCGGCTCCTCGAGCGCCTTGCGAACGATCGCGACGCCGGTTGCCTGGTCGTCCTTCAAGCCGAGCCCGCCGTCGAGCTTCTTCTGCGCGTTCAGCAGCACGGTGCCGCCGCCCGCGACGATGCCCTCTTCGACCGCGGCCTTGGTCGCGCTGAGCGCGTCCTCGATGCGGTGCTTCTTCTCCTTCTGCTCGACCTCGGTCGCGGCTCCGACCTTGATCACTGCCACGCCGCCGGCCAGCTTGGCCAGCCGCTCCTGCAGCTTCTCCTTGTCGAAGTCGGAGGTCGTCTCCTCGATCTGAGCCTTGATCGCCTTGATCCGACCCTGGATGGCCGCCATGCGCTTGGGGTCCTGCTCGGCGTCGACCACGATCGTGGTGTCGTCCTTGTTCACAGTCACCTTGCGGGCCTTGCCCAGCTGCTCAACCTTGGTCTGGTCGAGCTTGAGGCCGAGGTCCTCCGAGACGACCGTGCCGCCGGTCAGGATCGCCATGTCCTCGAGCATCGCCTTGCGGCGGTCTCCGAAGCCGGGCGCCTTGACTGCGACGGCGGTGAAAGTGCCGCGCAGCTTGTTGACGATGAGGGTGGCCAGCGCCTCGCCCTCGACGTCCTCGGCCACGATCAGCAGCGGCTTGCCCATCTGGACGACCTTCTCCAACACCGGGAGCAGGTCCTGGATGGCTGAGATCTTGCGGTCGGTGATGAGCACGAAGGGCTCGTCCAGCACCGCTTCCATGCGGTCGGGGTTGGTGACCATGTACGCGGCGATGTAACCGCGGTCGAACTGCATGCCCTCGACCACCTCGAGCTCGGTGGCGATGGCCTGGTTGTCCTCTACCGTGATCACGCCGTCCTTGCCCACCTTGTCCATCGCGTCGGCGATGAGGGAGCCGATCTGCTCGGACTGGCTGGAGATCGCCGCCACGTGAGCGACGTCCTCGTGGCCCTTCACGGGCACGGACAGCTTCTTGATCTCCTCGACGACGGCCTCCACGGCCTTCTCGATCCCGACCTTCAGCTGCATCGGGTTCGCGCCTGAGGTGACGTTGCGGAAGCCCTCGTTGATCATGGTCTGCGCCAGCAGCGTCGCCGTGGTGGTGCCGTCACCGGCCACGTCGTTGGTCTTGGTCGCGACCTCGCGTAGGAGCTGCGCGCCGGTGTTCTCCATGGGGTCCTTGAGCTCGATCTCGCGCACGATGGTCACCCCGTCGTTGGTGACGGTCGGAGCGCCGAACTTCTTTTCCAGGACTACGTTGCGGCCCTTGGGGCCGAGCGTGATCCGTACAGCCTGGGCAACGGTGTCGATGCCCTTCTTGAGGTGCTGTCGCGCCTCAACATCGAATGTGACTACTTTCGCCATATGCTCTCCCCTCTTCTACCTGCTGGTTACTTCTTGCTCTTGCCGTTCGTGCCAACCACGGCCAGCACGTCCTTCTCCGAGACGATCAGGTACTCGACCTCGTCGATCTTGAATTCGTTGCCGGCGTACTTCGCGTAGAGCACCTTGTCGCCGACCTTGAGCTCCATCGGCACCTTGGTTCCGTTGTCCAGGATCCTTCCGGTCCCCACGGCCTCGACGATCCCCTCCTGGGGCTTCTCCTTGGCGGTGTCCGGAAGGACGATCCCGCTCTTGGTCTTCTCTTCTTTCTCGACCGGCTTGACCACTACGCGGTCGCCCAGCGGCCTCAAGTTCATGTGCAGCCCTCCTCAGCTGATCAGTTGATTTGGCACTCCCCGGGCCCGAGCGCTTAGCACTCGGGGGGTTCGACTGCTAATTGTAATACCTGCCGGGAGGGGACCGCTAAACGTCCTCCTGGCGCCGGCCCCTCGGGATAGTCGCGACTATCCAGCCAACTGGCCGCCCAGAAGTTCGGTTAGTCGCGACTATCGGGGGTCTGGTCGCCCTCCACCACGTCCTCCTCGTCGGCCTCGAGGGGGCGCTCCTCGGCCTGCTTGATCACGCGCCGCGCGGCCTGGGCCTGGTCGTCCGGGACCATCAGGCGGGCCTCGGTCAGGTCGATGCCGACCCCGTAGGCGTTGTCGCCGAAGACCTCGACCTCGATGCCGTCGGCCTCGAGGATGGCGGCGATCAGATCGGCCTGCAGCCGCTCCCCTTTGAACACCACCGACCAGCCCTTGACGCTCATATGAGTGTCACCAGCTTAGGGAGGGGTCGACGTTGGCCGCGTGCCGGGCCCCGTAGTAACCGGCGGCGGCGATCATGGCGGCGTTGTCGGTGCACAGCTCGAGGGGCGGCATGGTCAGGCGCGCTCGATGTCCCACGACCTCGCCCGCTCGCCTGCGGAGAAGCGTGTTGGCGGCCACGCCCCCGGCCACGACGATCTCGGTCGCGGGCTGTTCGTTCAGGGCGCGGTCGAGCTTCTCGAGCAGGGACTCGACCACCGACCTCTCGAAGGCCGCCGCGAGGTCAGCCTTGTCTTGCTCAGTGACCGAGTCGCCGAGGTCGCGCAGCCGGTAGAGGAGCGCGGTCTTGAGGCCGCTGAAGCTGTACTCGAGGCCGGGGAGAGAGGGCCGCGGAAGCGGCCGGCGGTCCGGGTCGCCCTTCCTGGCCAGGCGATCCAGCGCCGGGCCTCCAGGGAAGCCGAGGCCGAGCATGCGCGCCGCCTTGTCGAAAGCCTCCCCGGCGGCGTCGTCGCGCGTCCGGCCGAGGACCACGAAGCGGCCCTGCTCGGGCATGCGCACGAGGTCCGAGTGAGCGCCGCTCACCACCAGGCCGAGGAGAGGCGGCTCCAGGTCGGGACGGCTGAGCATGGCCGCGTAGATGTGGCCCCAGAGGTGGTTGACGCCGGTCAGGGGCTTGTCCCAGGCCGCCGCCAGCCCCTCCCCCACGCCCACCCCGACCAGCAGGCAGCCGACCAGGCCGGGGCCGCGGGTGACGGCGACGAGGTCGAGGTCCCGGGGCTGGACCGAGGCCTTCTCCAGGGCGAGGTCGAGGAGGCCGGGCAACCGCTCGAGGTGGTCGCGGGCCGCGAGCTCGGGGACGACGCCGCCGAAGTCCCTGTGCAGGTCCACCTGGGAGTGGATGACGTTGGCGAGGACCTTGCGGCCGTCCTCGACCACCGCGACCGAGGTCTCGTCGCAGGAGGTTTCGATGCCGAGGGTCAGTGACATTCTTCTTTCCCGCCCCTCACCCCTCACCCCTCTCCCCTGAGGCGAGAGGGGACCTACTGATCCTTGGCGAGCAGCTCGCGGCGGAGGCCGCGGACCTCCGAGTCGATCCGCTCCAGGTTCGCCTCGTACGCCTTGCGGAACCGCGGCGAGTGGATCGAGTCCGACCACATGACGATCGCGTCCTCGCCGTTGTCGGTGTAGTAGCCCTTCCGCCGGCCGATCACCTTGAAGCCGAAGGTCTCGTACATCTTCATCGCGTTGTCGTTCGTGGTTCGGACCTCGAGCGTGATCCACTTTGCACCCATGTCGTAGGCGGCCTGGACCAGCCCGGCGAACACGATCCGCCCGTAGCCTCTGCGCTGCAGATCGCGGCGCACGCCGATGGTGGTGACGTGGGCTTCGTCGTACATCCGCCACATGCCGCCGTAGCCGATGATCGTCGGGTCGAAGTCGGCGATCCGGTACCCGGCCGGCCGCTGGGAGGGCCCGTCTCCTTGAATCTCCTGGCGCAGGACGACGTAGTGTGCGCTCGCCCGCGAGGCCAGCTCGCGGTAGTAGGCGTTGCGCGGCCAGGGCGTGGCGAAGATCTCGCGCTCGATCTCCTGGACGGTGTTGACGTCCGCCTCGCGCATCAAGTCCAGGGCCAGCTGCTGCCGGATCTGGACCATCTAATCCTTCCGTGAGAACGACTGCATGTATTCGATCTCGAGATTACGATACGGCACTTCACGCGCCGTTTCGAGGAGCGTGGCGGCGGCGTCGACGAACCTCCGGAGCGCGGTGTCGGGCACGAAACGGTGCCCGCCGGCGATCAACGACCGCCGGTCGGCGACGTTGCCGACGAGCGGATGGCTCGGCGGTATGGCCGCCGGCTCACCGAGCCCGGGCGGCTGGCCGGGGAGCTTGTAGTAGTAGCGGCCGCGGCCGGCGTCGACGACGGCCGTCGCCGGCTCGTCGGTGCGCGCCGCCTGCAGCTCGAGGGTCGGCAGGGCGAGGATCGGGATCCGCAGCCCCATCGCCAGGCCCAGGCCGAACGACACCCCGACACGAAGCCCGGTGAACGAGCCGGGGCCGGTGGCGACAGCCACCTTCGTCGGCGGCCTCTCGCGCGCCAGCTTGCGCAGCGCCTCGAGGTCGAGGCGCGGAGCCTGGTGCTCCTCTCTCTGTCCACCGTCGATCGTCGCCACGAACGAGGCTCTCGGCGCGGAGGTGTCAATGACCAAGATCATGCGAGGTCCTGATCAGGCGGCGGTCACCGCCGCGGTGCTCGATCTCGATCTCCGCCGCCCCCTCGACCTGGAGCCGGTCGCCCCACTCGACGACGACCGCGCCCTGGTCGGCGAGCTCCTCCAGGCCGAGGTCGCGAAGCTCGGCGCCGGTCTCGACGCGGTACAGGTCGACGTGGGCAAGCTGAACCCGGCCGGGATATACGCGTACGAGCTGGAAGGTCGGGCTGGCGACCTCCACCCTTGAGCCGGTTCCCTGGGCGACCCCGCGCACGAACGTCGTCTTGCCCGCGCCCAGCTCGCCCTTGAGAAGAACCACGTCGCCGGGCCGTAGCCGCTCACCCAGCAGCATCCCCAGGCGCTCAGTCTCGGCCGGCGAGCTCGTGAGCTGGTCTGGAGGTGCGCCCTGCGCGCGCCCAGGGTCAAGCAAAGTGGTCGTAGCCGGTGGTTTCGAGCTCGGACCCGACCACGATGACCTCTGCCTCTTCTGTGGTCCGGCCCACCACCTCCAGACCCGCCTCGCGAATGGCTTCGTCGGGGCCGATGCAGACGAGCTCCGCCTCCTCGCCGCTGGTCAATGCCTCCTCGAGCTCAGCTCCTTGTGCTCGTGGGACGGACGCGGCCTCGAGGATGCACCCGACCTCGGACATGGCCGAGAACTTCTCCATCTCGCGAACCAACCCGTCGGAGATGTCGCCACAGGCGAGGCCGAGCCGGTTGAGCCGCACACCCTCCTCGATGAGGGGCAAGAGGCGCCACGCCTTCCGCTCCCGGAGCGCCACCGCGGCCGCGCCGAGGGGCCCGGTCACTCCCACGGTCCAGCCTGGCTTGATGTCGGCCCGAGCGAGCGGTCTGTGGTCGACGTGGCCCGCGACGGTGAGCGACAGCACGGCCGGGCCCGCCGTGGAGCTCATGTCGCCGCCGGCGATGGTCATCCCAAAATGCGCCGCGAGCCAGTGCATGCCCTCGTAGACGCCGGTCAGGCGGTCGACCTCCCATCCGTGCGGCATCGCCACAGAGACGAGGGCCCACTCTGGACGGGCGCCCTTGGCCGCCAGGTCGCCCAGGGCCAGGGCGAGCGCGCGCCAGCCCACGTCCGCCGGTGACTCCCAGGCGAAGTCGAAATGCACGCCCTCGACGAACATGTCCACGCTGGCGACCAGGAACCGGTGGCCGTCGTGGATGACGGCGGCGTCGTCACCCCCCGCGCCGGGCCCGAGGTATGGCCGGATGCGCTCGAGGAGGCCGAGCTCGCCGAGACCGCGCAGGCTCATGCGGTCAGCATCGCACGCAGGCGGCGGGCGGCCTGCTCCGGGTCGGGCGCCTCGCTGACCGCGCGGATGACGCAGGCGCGGCGGACGCCCGCGGCGATGAGCTGCCCGAGGTTGGACTCGTCGACGCCGCCGATGGCGAAGACCGGGACCTTCACCGCCCTGGCCAGAGCAGCTACTCCCTCGGGGCCGATGACCTTCTTCTCGGGCTTGACCGGGGTGGAGAACGCCGGCCCGCACCCGACGTAGTCGGCCTCTGGCGGCACTGCATCGAGCGTCGAGGCCGAGACCCCGATCAGCAGGCGGCCGCCGGCGACCTTGCGCGCGGAGGCCGGAGTGAGGTCGTCCGGCCCGAGGTGCACGCCGTCGGCCCCGCTCAACAGCGCGATGTCGACATGGTCATTGACGATGAAAAGCGCGTCCCTGACCACCGACCTGAGCTCGCGCCCCAGCGTGAGGAGCTCTCCTCGGGGGAGCGACTTGTGCCGGAGCTGGATGACGTCCGCGCCGCCGCGGAGGGCGGCCGAAGCCAGCTCGAGGACGCGCGACGGCTCGGCGTCCGGCGTGATGACGTAGAGGCGGGCGGCCTCGAGCTGGTCGCTTCGACGCCCGCCCGTCACCCTTCATCCCTATCCCCTGAAGGGGAGAGGGCTCCTTCTGCTAACTGAGGATCTGGCGCAGCTTGTCCCGGAACGCCTGGGGCGCGACGTCGCAGTCACACGAGTGCTTGACCAGGCGCTTCAGGTGCTCCTGGAACTCGTAGTGCTCCATGCAGTCCGGGCATCCCTCGAGGTGGAGCTGGATCTCCAGAGCCTCGGTGTTCGTCAGCTCTCGATCGACGAAGCGATCGAGCTTGTCACCACATTCTTCGCATCTCATGGCTGCACCTGATCTTGTTGGCCGCTGGGCCGCACGATACCCGATTCGACCGCGTAGTCATAGAGGGATTTTTGAAGCTGCTGGCGGGCCCGGTGGAGGCGCGACATGACCGTGCCGATGGGCACGCCCAGGGTCTGGGCGGCGTCCTTGTAGGAGAAGCCTTCGACGTCGACCAGGAGGACCACCTCGCGGTGGAGCGGCGGAAGCTTGTCGACCGCGGCCACGACCTCGGAGGCGGCGATCTTGTCGAGCACGTCCGCCTCGGGCTTGGCGCCCTCGTCGCGGAGCTTGTCGTAGAGGACGAAGTCGCCGACGTCGTCGAGGCTGACGTCCTCCTTGCGCGAGCCCTTGAAGCGGTCCCAGAAGAGGTTGCGCATGATGGCGAACAGCCAGGCCTTCATGTTCGTGCCCTGCTGGTAGCTGTGCTGGTAGCGCAACGCGCGGAGATATGCCTCCTGGACCAGGTCCTGGGCCTGGTCGGGGTCGTGGGTGAGCCGGAGCGCGCCCCTGTACAAGGTGTCGAGATGTGTCAATGCCTCTTCCGCGAAGGCGGTTTGGGCGGCCGGTTCCGCCATCAGTAAAGCCAGTGTAGGATCACCTGCCTTCGAGCAATTGGAAGTCGGGATCGATGGACACTATTCCGGTGCACCCTCTGCGCATCGTCCAGGTCGGCCTCGGCGACTGGGGTCGAGACTGGGCGTGGCGGGTCAACCCGCAGGTCGGCGAGGTCGCGGTGGTCGCGTACGTCGACCCCGACCCGGCCGCCTTCGCCGTCCTCCGCCGGCACCTGGACCTCGATCCAAGCATGTGTTTTCGATCGATGCGCGAGGCGCTCGAGGCGACCCACCCTGACGCGGCGCTGATCACCGCCACGCTCCCGGCGCACGAGAGCCTGACGCGGGCGGCGCTTGAGGCCGGCCTCCACGTCCTCGTCGAGAAGCCCTTCACCGACGGCCTCCAGCAGGCGATCGAGCTGGTCGACCTCGCCGATGCCCGCGGCAGGGTCCTGATGGTCAGCCAGAATTACCGCTTCTTCCCTGCCCCGCGGCTGGTGGCCCGGCTCGTGCGGGAGCGGACGCTCGGTGATCTGTACTCGATCGGGATCGACTTCCGGCGCAACTCAGCGTCGCCGCCAAAGCCCCGGGGGCGGCATCACAGCGACTCGCAGCCGCTGCTGATCGACATGTCCGTCCATCACTTCGACCTGCTGCGCATGATCCTGGGCCGCGAACCTCGGAGCGTCTCGTGCCAGGCGCCGCCTCAATCGTGGAGCGGCTTCGACGGGCCGCCGGTGGCGATCGCGTCGGTCGAATTCGACGACGTGCTGGTCAGCTATCGCGGCAGCTGGGTCAGCGCCGCGCCCATCACGCCGTGGGCCGGCGAGTGGAGAATGGAGTTCGAAGACGGCCACGTCTTCTGGACGAGCAGGGGCGACGATGGAGTCCTGAGCGACCGCGCAGTCGTGCGCCCGAGGAGGGGCCGGAGCCGCGTGATGGCGCTGCCAGAGGTGGCCCGGATCGACCGCGCGGGATCGCTGACCGAGTTCGCGGCGGCGATCCAGGAGAGTCGCGAACCGGAATGCTCGGGGCGCGACAACCTGTCCACCCTCGCCTTCATGCTCGCGGCCGTCGAGTCGTCCGAGACGGGCCAAACGCGTGAGGTCGCGGTGGGTCAGCCTGTTGATATCAGGTGACGGCCTCGCCGAGCTCCACGTTCACCTGGAGGGCACGGTGCGCTACGAGACGGCGGTCGCCCTGGCCTCCGGTCACGGGCTCCCGCCGCCTCCGCCGTATCGCTACTCGACGCTGGACGGATTTCTCGAGATCTACCGTCGCGTCGCTGAGTCGATGCGGACGGCTGCCGACTTCGAGCGGGTGATCCGCGAGCACGCCGAGGTCATGGCCGCCCAGGACATCCGCTACGCGGAGATCAGCATCAACCCCAGCCTGCATCCGGAGCACGACTGGCTGGAAGGTGTGCTCTCGGCCCGCCGCACGCTTGACGTCGAGATCGGATGGTTGATCGAGCTGACCCGAGAAGGAAGCATCGAAGCCAATGCGCGCGCGATCGACATCGCGCTTTCCCTAGAAGGCGTCGTCGGCGTCGGCCTCGTGGGTGACGAATCCACATCCGCCGCGCCGCTTGCCCCGCTCATCGATCGCGCCCACGCCCGAGGACTGAAGTTCATGCCGCATGCCGGGCAAGCAGGTAGCGCCGAAGTGGTGCGCGAGGCCCTCAGCATTGGGGCAGACCGGCTTGCGCACGGCGTCGCCTCCACATCCGACCCTGACCTTCTGCGGGAGCTAGCCGAGCGTGGGATTTGCCTGTGCATGTGCCCGTCGAGCAACGCCCGGATCGGCCTGTCGCCCGACTTCCGCAAGCTCGCCGAGGCCGGCATCCCCCTCACGGTCAACAGCGACGACCCCGCGATGGTCGGCACGACCCTCGTAAGTGAGCTGGACCTCGCCGAGTCTCAGCTGGGATTGCGCCGAGAGGACCTCGTCGCGGCGGCCTGGCGGCACCGCTTCGCGTAAGCGGCGCCGAATACACTGCCCGCAGCGTGGGGCCGCATCCCGAGCTCGCCGAGCTCTCCGCCGCCGATCTCTCCCGCCTGCTCGCACGAGGTGAGGTCACCTCCGTCGAGCTGGTCGAGATGAGCCTGGCGCGCATCGCCGCCCTCGACGAGAAGACGCGCGCGGTGATCGAGATCAATCCGGACGCGGTCGAGCTCGCGCGGCGCAGCGACCGCGAGCGGCGGCGCGGGCATGTGCGCGGCGTGCTGCACGGGCTGCCCGCGCTGGTCAAGGACAACATCGACACCGGCGACCGCATGCTGACGACCGCCGGCTCTCTCGCCATGACCGGCGCGAGCGCGAGCCGCGATGCGCCGCTGGTGACAAACCTGCGGCGCGCGGGGGCGGTGCTGATCGGCAAGACCAACCTGAGCGAGTGGGCCAACGCGCGCTCGGTGCGCTCGAGCTCCGGATGGAGCGGCCGCGGCCGCCAGACCCGCAACCCCCACGCGCTGGACCGCAGTCCAGGCGGTTCGAGCTCCGGCTCGGGCGTGGCCGCCGCCGCCGGGTACGCCGCGATCACCATCGGCACCGAGACCGACGGGTCGATCGTCAGCCCATCCTCGAAGAACGGGATCGTCGGCATGAAGCCGGGCATCGGCGTGGTGAGCCAGGGCGGCATCATCCCGATCGCGGCGAGCCAGGACTCCGCGGGCCCGATGACACGGACCGTCGAGGACGCGGCGATGGTGCTCGCCGTGATAGCCAGACCGAGGACCGATCACCGGATCGGGCTGCGCAAGGGCGCGCTCCGCGGCCGGCGCATCGGCGTCCTGCGCGACCCCTTCACGGGTTACTCCGAGCACACCGACGCCTGCTACGAAGAGGCGCTGGCTGCGCTCAAGGATTGCGGCGCGGCGCTGATCGAGGTGGAGCTTGCGGGCGCCAAGGAGCTGCGCGAGTCGCAGGTCGAGCGGACCGTGCTGCGCTATGAGCTCAAGGACGGCCTCAACCGCTACCTGCGCGGCCGGCGCGGCCTGGCCGTCCACACCCTTGCCGACGTCATCCGGTGGAACCGCCGGCACGCGGCCGACGAGATGCCGTACTTCCGCCAGGAGGTCTTCGAGCAGGCGCAGAAGACACGAGGCCTGAACGTGCGCGAGTACCGCGAGGACCGGCAGAAGGCGCTGCGGCTGGCGCGCACCGAGGGCATCGACCAGGCCCTGCGCAAGCACCGGCTCGCCGCCCTGGTGGCGCCGAGCGGCTCGCCCGCCTGGATGATCGACCAGGTCGGCGGCGACAAACTTCTCGGCGGCAGCACCCAGCCCGCCGCGGTGGCCGGCTACCCGATCATCACCGTGCCTGCGGGGCACGCCTTCGGGCTGCCCCTGGGCCTGAGCTTCTTCGCCGGCCCGGGCTCAGAGGCGCGCCTGCTCGGACTGGCATACGCGTTCGAGCAGGCGACCGACGCGCGACGGGTGCCGGAGTTCCTGCCGGCGGTCAGCCTTCCCTGATCGGCGGCCGGCGGCCGCTCCAGGGTCGGGCATGCTCGAGCTCTGCGGCAAGCGACAGGATCACGTCCTCGCCGCGGGGCGGGCCGACAAGCTGGACGCCGATGGGCAGGCCGGAAGCGTCCACGCCGAGCGGCAGCGAGATCGCGGGCTGGCCGGTGCAGTTGTACGGATACGTGAACGAGACGAAGTCCATGTATTCGTCGCCGGCGGTCGCGAGCTCGGTCCCAAGCGTGTTGAGGCGAGGCGCTGTCGTGGGCAGCGTCGGCGTGACCAGCACGTCGTGCGCGTCCCAGAACGCGACCACGACGCGGCTGTGCATGCGGATCGCGTCGACGGCGCGCAGGTAGTCGATCGCCGTCAGCTGCTTCGCCAGGGCGAGGCCGAGCTGGTTGAAGGGCTCGAGCAAAGACTCGTCGGGAATCGGCAGCGAGCCGAGACCTGTGACGACCACGAGCTGGAACGGCGTGTGGAAGGGCTCGGTGTCAGGGCCGCCCTCGGACACATCGTGCCCCATCTCGTCCAGGAGCCTGGCCACGCCTCGCACGCACGCGTCGACGTCGGGGTCGACCCGGGCGCGACTGGCGGTCGTGAAACCGACGCGCAGCCTCTTCGCCCCGGGACGGGCCGCGGCCGCGAAAGGCCCGTCGATCTCGGCCCAATAAGCGTCGCCGGGCAGATGGCCGGCCATCGCGTCGAGGCCCGCGGCTGCGTCCGTGACCGTGCGCGCGATCACGCCGTCGGTGGCGAAGCCCGCCCAGTGCTCGCCGAAGACCGGGCCGGGCGAGATCCTGCCGCGGCTGGGCTTGAGGCCGACGGTGCCGCAGCAGGCGGACGGGATGCGGACCGAGCCGCCGCCGTCGGAGCCGTGGGCGAAGGCGCACAGACCCGCCGCGACCGCGGCGGCGGCGCCTCCGCTCGAGCCACCCGGCGAATGCTCGAGGTTCCATGGGTTTCTGGTCGCGCCGAAGAGACCGTGCTCGGTGGTCGGCCGGCTGCCGAACTCGGAGGTGTTGGTCTTGCCGAGGATCGGGCAGCCCTGCTCCTTGAGCTGGGCGACCGGGAAGGCGTCGTAGGGGAGGCTGAAGTCCTCGAACGCCTTCGAGCCGAGCGTCATCGGGTGGCCGGCGACCGAGACGAGATCCTTGATCGAGACCGGGACGCCTCGCAGCGGCAGCCCGTCTTCCGCCGAGTCGGCCTCGCGCGCCTGCTCGAGCGCCAGCTCCGGCGTCAGGTGGACGTAGGCGTTGAGCCTGGGGTTGATCTTCTCGATGCGCTCGAGGTGCGCGCGGGTCAGCTCCACCGACGAAACCTCGCGTCGGCGGACCGCGGCCGCCTGTTCGAGCGCTGATGCGAACACGTCCGTCGAAGCAGCCATCAGTGAAGCATGCGCATCAGCGGCGCTCGACGCGCGGGCCGATGGACGTCAGGACCTCGTAGCTGATCGTGTTCGACCACTCGGCCACCTCTTCTGCCGTGATCACCTGGTCGCCGTCGCGGCCGATCAACGTCGCCGTGTCACCCAGCCGCACCCCGGGGACATTGCTCACGTCCAGCGTGATCGCGTCCATGCTCACCATCCCGATCAGGGGCGCGCGATGGCCGCGCACGAGAACGTGGCCGCGGTTCGCGCGTGCGCGGTGGACGCCGTCGGCGTAGCCGATCGCCACCGTGGCCACGCGCGTCGGACCTGTCGCGCGCCACAGCGAGCCGTAACCGATGCTCGCCCCCTTCTCCACCGTTTTCAGGTGCGTGATCACCGAGCGCAGGCTCAGCGCCGGCTGCGTCCCCGGCCACTCGCAGCCGTAGATGGCGATCCCGCAGCGCACCGCGTCGAGCGCAAAGTCGGGATGGTGCAGCGCGCCGGCCGAGTTGCACGCGTGCCGGAGGCCGGGCGAGACCTCGAACCGCGACACCGTGTCGAGGAAGGTGTCGAACTGCCGGCGCGTCATCGCCTCGTCCGACTCCGAACGGGCGAAGTGCGTCCAGGTCCCGGCCAGCCGCGTGCCCCGCGACTCGGCGATCAGCTGCGCCAGCCCCGGCGCCTCCTCCGGCGCGCAGCCGAACCGGCCCATGCCCGTGTCGATCTTCAGGTGCACAGGAACCGGTTCGGGCGCCGCGCTCAACGCCTCGGCGAGCTCGCGGCCCGAGACGCCGATGGCGCAGCCGGCGGCTGAGGCCTCCCCGGCCTGCGCGGGCAGAAGCCCGCCCATGACCAGGATCTGCTCGGCGTCGACGAGGCCGCGGAGCTGGGTCGCCTCCTCGAGCGTCGCCACCCCGAGCCCGGTGGCGCCGCCCTCGAGGGCGGCGTGCGCGACCGCCACCGCGCCGTGGCCGTAGCCGCCCGCCTTGACCACCGCGAAGAGCTTCGTCCCGCGCCGAATGTGGCGCAGGATGCGGTCGCAGTTGGCGCTGACGGCGCCGAGGTCGATCTCAGCCCAACGCAGGGAGCTCTTCAGAGTCCGCCTTGCCTGAGGACGTTCATCACGACCGGGATCTCGGGCAGGAGGTCGCTCGCGAGCAGGCCCGAGTCGCCGATGCGCTCCGCGATGCGCCGGCCCGCGGCGGCGTGGACGTACACACCGGTCACCGCCGCCGAGTAGGGGTCCGCTCCCTGCGCGATGAGGCCGCCGATGAGTCCCGAGAGCACGTCCCCCGTGCCGCCGCTCGCCAGCGCCGGCACCTCGTGCGGGTCCTCGCTCGTCCGGCCGTCGGGGTGGGCGACCACGGTGTGCGCCCCCTTGAGGACAACGATCGACCCCCAGTCCTTCGCCGCCCTGCGCGCGGCCGCCGCCCGATCCGCGTTGATGGCCTCGGCGGTCTTGCCCGTGAGTCGGGCGAGCTCGCCCGGGTGCGGAGTGAGCACGCGGCGCGGTCCGAGCTTGCCCTTGGTGCGCGGCGACTCGGCGAGCGCGTTCAGGGCGTCGGCGTCGATGACCAGGGGGCACTTCGCGTGGACCGCCAGGTCGATGACCAGCCGCCAGGTCGAGCTGTCCCGGCCCAGCCCCGGCCCGATGATGCCCACCTCGGCCGTGGCGAGCTGGCGCAGGATCGAGTCGTAGGCGGCGTGGCCGACCGCGCCGGGCGCGACCTCGGGCACGGGCGTGGCCATGACCTCGGTGCACTTCGCGGCCAGGATCGGGTAGATGCTGTCCGCGACCAGGAGGCGGACCAGGCCGGCGCCGGCGCGGGCGGCGGCGGTGGACGATAGGTATGCCGCGCCGGTCAGGCCGAGGCTGCCGGCGAGGACGACAGCCGTGCCGAAAGTGCCCTTGTGCGCGTCCTTGGGCCGGCGGGGTATGACCACGGCGTCGGGCGCCGGGAGCATGGCGCCGGCGTCGGGGATCTCGAGGTGTGCGGTGGCGACGGCGAGGCGGCTGTGGTGGGTGATGCTGACCTCGACCTGGGCGCCGCGGTCGTTGCCGAGCAGGCGGGCGCGGGGCGCGCCGTTGGGCCCGGGGAGGACCTCGATCCGCTTGCGCGGGAAGCAGATGCCCGTGCCGTCGAAGCATTTGATCACCGCCTCCTTCGCCGCCCACCGGCCCGCCAGCCGCTCGTCGTTGCCGGCGCAGTAGGCGAGCTCGGCGGGGGTGTAGACCCTGGTCAGGAAGCCCGGGCCGGAGCGGCGGACGGCCAGCGCGATCCGGTCAACCGAGACAGCATCGACTCCGATCCGCTGCACGGCACCATTTTCTTCTTCCTCGCCCCTCTCCCCTCACCCCGACCCTCTCCCCTGGAGGGGAGAGGGAGTGTCCCCCTCACCCCGGCCCTCCTGAGGGGGAGAGGGAGCGTCCCACTATTCGACGGTGACGCTCTTGGCGAGGTTCCTCGGCTGATCCACGTCCTGGCCGAGCTTGACCGCGACGTGGTACGCGAACAGCTGCAGCATCACGGTGTTGAGGATGGCCGAGACGGTCTCCTCGACCGCCGGCATCTCGAAGATGTCCGTCGCGACGTCGTCGAGCGACCGGTCGCCCTTGGTCACCAGCGCGAGCACCGGCGCGTTGCGGGCCACGATCTCGTGGACGTTGCTGACCATCTTGTCCTTGGTCGCGCTGGCGGTGCAGATCGCCACCACCGGGAACTGGTCGTCGAGGAGCGCGATGGGCCCATGCTTGAGCTCGCCACCGGACGTGCCTTCGGCGTGGATGTACGAGATCTCCTTCAGCTTCAGCGCGCCTTCCAGCGCGACCGGGTAGCCGATCCCACGACCCGCGTACATGAAGTTGCGGTACTTGCTGTACTTGTTGGCCAGCCCGAGGATCTCCTTGTCCCGCGCGAGGATGCCCTTGACGTGCTCGGGCAGCGCGCGCATCGCCTCCACCAGCTCGTGCCTGCGCTCCAGCGAGATGCGATCGTTGGCCGTTGCCAGCCGCATCGCGAGCAGGCACAGGCTCACGATGTGGGAGTTGAACGTCTTGGTCGACGCGACCCCGATCTCCGGGCCCGCGTGCAGGTAGATGGCGCCGTCGGCGTCGCGGGCGGCCGAGCTCGCGATCACGTTGGTCACCGCCACAGTCAGCGCGCCGCGGGACTTCGCCTGCTGCAGCGCGACCAGCGTGTCCGCGGTCTCACCCGACTGCGTGATCACGACGCCGAGCGCGTTGTCCGCGAACGTCGGCCGGCGGTACCGGAACTCCGACGCGTCGACCGCGCGCGCGGGCAAGCCCACCCAGTCCTCGAGCAGATACTCGCCGATCATCGCCGCGTGCAGCGACGTGCCCATGCCGAGCAGGATCACCTCGTTCAGGTTGCGCAGCTGTTCGTGCGGGACGTCGAACTCGCGGAACGAGACCAGGCCGTCGTCGGTCAGGCGGCCGCGCATCGCGTTGGCGAGCGCCTCGGGCGTCTCGTGGATCTCCTTGAGCATGAAGTGTGCGAAGCCGTTCTTCTGGGCCTGCGTCACGTCCCAGTCGACGTGGACGATCTTCGGCTTGACGGTCACTCCGTCCAGGCTGGACACCTCGGCGCCTAGCGGCGTCACCGCCGCGACCTCGCCCTCGCCGAGCACGAGCACGCGCTTGGTGTACGGGATGATCGCGGTGATGTCCGAGGCGATGTAGTTCTCCTTCTCGCCCAGGCCGACCACCAGCGGCGCGTTGAGCCGGGCGCCGACCAGGAGCTCGGGGTCGTCGCTCGAGAACATCGCCAGCGCGTAGGCGCCCTTCATGCGCTTGAGCGCGGCCCGGACGGCGGCGAGGAAGTCGCCCTTGTAGTACTTCTCGATCAGGTGCGGCACCACCTCGGTATCGGTCTCGGAGGGGAACTCGTGGCCCTCCGCCTCGAGCTCGGCCTTGAGCTCGGCGAAGTTCTCGATGATGCCGTTGTGGACGACGAAGATCTTGCCCTTGCAGTCGGTGTGCGGGTGGGCGTTGATGTAGGTCGGCTTGCCGTGGGTCGCCCAGCGTGTGTGCCCGATGCCGAGCCTGCCCGAGGGCATGTTGGCCTCGAGCTTCTCGATCAGGGTGTCGACCTTGGCCTCGGACTTGGTGATGCTGGTGCGCACCGCCTCGCCGGCCCTGGGCAGCTCGAGGACGGCTACGCCCGCCGAGTCATAGCCCCTGTACTCCAGGCGCTTGAGGCTCTCCATGAGGATCGGCGTGGCCTCCCGGCCGCCGAGGTAGCCGATGATCCCGCACATGTCTCTATACCTCTACTAGAACTCCTGGGACGTTGTTTCGACTGGGGCTGAAACGGGCGCGGAAGGGGCTAGGTTACTCCTACGGGCTTGGGCTTGGGCTCACGTTGGGGTTCCGCGCGATCGTGTACTTGATCGTCGCGTTGGCGACCGAGCCGGACGCCCCGTTCGGGTAGGGGATCGCCACCTGGAAGGTGGCGTCCGAGGTGCTGTTGCTCAGATCCACCGCCGGCAGGACGATGCTGCGCACGCGCTGGAGCACGGACGGGTCCCCGGTGATCGTGACCACCAGAGGCGAGATGCTGATGGCGGTCACGCGGTAGCCGGGTGGCGGCCCTTGCGAGGGCGACGCGTCGACCAGCGGCACGGACGACGTGGTCGTGCCCTGGACTGCGGCCGTCAGAACGTCCGCCGAGGTGACGTCGGCCGTGGTCTGGGGCACTGTGCGCACGGAAAGGTCGAGCGGGCCGCTCGCGTTCTGGAGCTGGATGGGCCGGTTCAGCGAGTGCTGCTCCCCCGCCAGGTCCGTCAGCGTCACCACCGCCTTCAGGTTGTTCTCCCAGCTGACCGGGCCGTTGAAGTGGACCTTGCACGGGTTGGGGTTCAGGGCCCCCGGACAGGTCGCCAGGGTCTTGGTCGGGTCGATGCTCCAGCCCACAGCCGCGCGGGCGTTGACCTGGACCGGGATGTCGATGGCCTGCTGGGTGTCGATGTTGACCGCGATCGGGGGCGGGTTCTGCACCGTGACACCGGAGACCAGCGACCTGGCGGTGACGTTCAGTCGCACCGCCGAGCCCGGCTTGGCGCCTATCGCGTCGACGGTCGCGACGATGTTGTTCGGTTCGACGCGGCTCAGCGCATCGGCCAGGCCGGAGATGATCACCGTGGTCTTGCCCGGCGGGTCGACCAGGATGATGTTGGGCGGCACCGTGTAGTTGAGGCCGACTGTCAACGACGTGATCTTCGGACGCGTCTGCGAGTAGGCGACGGCGCCCAGCATCAGGACGGCGAGCCCGAGTGCGAGCAGCTTCAGCCGCCACTCGTTCGTGATCAGTCCCCAGGTCATCGCCCGAACCGAAAGCGCCCGTCGCCGTTCTGCGCGACCTTGACGGCTACCCTGCGCCGCAGGCTGTCGGGGTCGAGGTTGCGGCTGATCTTCCCCTCTTCGATCACCGAGATGTTCCCCGTCTCCTCGGAGATTACGAGCACAAGCGCGTCCGAGGCCAGCGAGAGCCCGAGCGCGGCCCGGTGGCGCGTGCCGAGGCGCTCGCGCACCGTGCCCTCCTCCGGCAGGGGCAGCAGGCAGCCCGCGGCGATGATGCGGTCGCCGCGGACGATCACCGCTCCGTCATGGAGCGGTGAGTTGGGATAGAAGATCGACTGCAGCATCTCGGCCGAGATCTCGCCGTTGATGCGCACGCCGGTCGCCGCGTAGTCCTCGAGGCCGACGTCGCGCTCGAAGGCGATCAGCGCGCCGGTGTGCTTGTTGCTGAGCCTTTCGGCGGCGCGGATCGCCTCGGAGATGGCCTGGTTGTACTGGCGCGTGTTGTAGCGGGAGAGCGGACGGCCGATGTGACCGATGCGGCCGAGCTGATCGAGCGCACGCCGCAGCTCGGGCTGGAACATGACGATCACGGCGATGATGATGAAGAAGGTCGCGTTGCTGAAAAGCCACGACAGCAAGACCAGGTTGAAGGTGGTCGAGGCGATGCCGACGACCGCCAGTAGGATCAGGCCGACCAGGATCTGCGTGCCCTGCGTGCCGCGCAGGAGGCGCAGCAGCTGATACAGAAGGAAGGTGACGACCGCGACGTCGAGGACCTCGATTGGCCCGAGGTGCCGCACCACCTCGACGAACTGGAGCCAGAGCAGTTGGAGGGCGCTCATTCGCCGAACAGCTCCGCGAGCAGGGCCATCTGGGCGTAGAGGCGGTTCTCGGCCTGCTGGAACACGACGCTGCGCGGGCCATCGATGACCTCGTCGGTCACCTCCTCGCCGCGGTGCGCGGGCAGGCAGTGCATGAAGACGGCCTCCGGCGCCTGGTCCATCACCCTCGCGTTGACCTGATAAGGCCCGAAGACATTCTGCCGGGTGGCGCGCTCGTCCTCCTGCCCCATCGACGCCCACACGTCGGTGTAGATGGCGGTAGCGCCGCGCACATCGATCTGGTTGGTCAGCGTGACGTGGTTCTTTCCTGAGTTGACGCCACGGGCGCGCTGGACGATGGCGGGGTCCGGGTCGTAGCCGGGCGGCGTGACGATGGTGAGCGCGAAGCCGCCCACCGACGAGGCCTCGATCAGCGAGTTGGCCATGTTGTTGCCGTCGCCGATGTAGACAACGCGCTGGCGAGCGAGCTCGCCCCGCACCTCCTCCAGCGTCAGCAGGTCGGCCAGCGCCTGGCAGGGGTGCGAGCGGTCGGTCAGGGCGTTGATCACCGGCTTCTCGGAGAAGAGGGCGAGCTGCAGGAGGTCACCGTGCGAGCGCAGGCGGGCGATGATGCCGTCGACGTAGCGGTCGAGCACCCGGGCGGCGTCGGCGATGGACTCCCGGTACCCGAGCTGGACGTCCTGGCTGGTGAGGGTGGTGGTGGTCCCACCGAGGCGGGCGATGCCGACCTCGAAGGAGACCCGGGTGCGGTGCGAGGGCCGCTGGAAGAGCATGGCCATGTGCCGGCCCTCGAGCGGCCTGTCCTTCCACCGCCCCGCCTTGATCTCGGAGGCGAGGTCGAGCACGCGCCGGAGGTCGCTCGGCGCGAGGTCGGCGACGTCGATGAAGTCCCGTCCCCTCAACGAAACCAATGGAGCGATCATGATCGCTCAGCGCGCTAAAGACGCGGCTCTATCAGCTCCCCCGCCACGACCGGCGAGATCGCCACGTCCCGGATCGAGTCGAACTCGGGCAGGCGGGCCCGGATCTTGGGCTCGTCACGCAGGCGGACGATCAGGTCCCTGCAGGCGCCGGGCTCCAGTCCGAACGCAGCCGGCCGCAGGACGACGGGGTCCTCGTTGCGGAGCTGGATCGTCAGCCGGTCGGTGACCTGGACGCGCGGCCAGGAGTCGGGCTCGGACAGGGTGACCGCGCCGATCGAGGTCCACACCGCGCGCATCTCCCGCCGGCCCTCGATGACCAGGAGGCGATCGCGGAAGAAGCAGAGCCGGGCGGGCGGCCACCTCAGGAGCTGGAGCGCCGAGCGGGCGGCCACGACCGCGCCGCCGGCGGCGCCGAGGGCGAGGGCAACTCCGGCGACCGCGCCCTGCGGCAGGTCGAAGGCTCCGGCAGCCAGAAGGGCGAAGACGGCCGCCCACGCCAGCCCAGCCACCCCCAGCGTCACGACCGAGCGGTGCGAGCGAACGTAGATCAGGCTCTCCCCACCACCATCGATTAGTGTATTCCGCGTAATGGACGTGCTCGCGGAGCGGGCTGCCATCGACGCCGCGGTCTCCGGCAAAACCATCTGCACGATCTTTGCCGACGCGGTCGGAAAGTGGGGCGACAAACCCGCCCTGCGCTGGAAGAACAACGGCGACTTGTCGACCCTCACCTGGAAGGACTACCGCGACCAGGTCGCGGCCGTCACCCTCGCCCTGCGCTCGCTTGGCTTCGGCGCGGGCCAGTTCGGCCTGATCATGGCCCGCAACGTCCCCGAGCACGTGATTGCCGACCTCGGCATCGTCCACGCCGGCGGGGCGGCGATCAGCGTCTACAACACGCTCGCGCCCGAGCAGATCGAGTACGTGGCCAACCACTCCGAGGCGACGGTCGCCTTCGTCGAGGACGAGAGCTTCTTGCAGAAGTTCCTCGCCATCCGCTCCTCCACTCCCCACCTGCAACACATCGTGCAGGTGCGTGGCGACGCCCCTGAGGGTGTGATGACCTGGGAGTCGCTGCTCGCGAAAGGTCGCGAGCTCTACGCCACCGACCCGAAGAGCTTCGAGCACACCTGGCGCGCCGTCGGGCCCGAGGACACGGTCTCGCTGATCTATACGTCGGGCACGACCGGGCCGCCGAAGGGCGTCGTCTACTCGCACAACAACATCCTGTGGACGTTGGAGTCGGTGCAGCGGTTCTGGGCGATCGAACCGGAGACGCTGGTTTCATACCTGCCCCTGGCGCACGTCGCCGAGCGCTTCACTTCGCAGTGGCGCGGCATCCACCTCGGCCACGAGGTGTGGCTGTGCCCCGACCCGAATCTGCTGCTGCCCTTCCTGCTCGAGGCGCGGCCGACCATGTTCGTCGGCGTGCCCCGAGTATGGGAGAAGCTGATGGCGGGCCTGCGAGCGGGGATCGCTGCGGAGCAGGACGAGGCGAAGCGACAGATGGTGCAGGGCGCGCTGTCGGCCTCGGTCAACGCGTATCGGCTGCGCCGCGAGGGCAAGGAGGTTCCGCCCGACGTGACCGCGGTCGTGGAGCGCGCTGCGCCGCTGTTCACGCTGCTGCGCTCCAAGGTCGGGCTCGACCGCTGCACGACGGCCATCACCTCGACGGCGCCGTGCCGCCCGGAGGTGCACGAGTTCTGGGCCGCGCTGGGCATGCCCCTGTACGAGGTATGGGGCATGAGCGAGCTGACCGGGCCGGCGACCGTCGTGCCCATGGACGATCACCAGGCGCCGTCGATCGGCAAGCCGATGCCGGGCGTGGAGGTGCGGCTGGGCGAGGACGGGGAGCTGCTCGTACGAGGCGGCAACGTCATGGTCGGGTACTACAAGGAGCCCGGCAAAACCGCGGACATCATCGACAAGGACGGCTGGGTGCACAGCGGCGACATCGGCGAGCCGGGGCGCAACGGGCAGTTCAAGATCGTCGACCGGAAGAAGGAGCTGATCATCACCTCGTCCGGCAAGAACATCTCCCCGGCCAATCTCGAGTCGCTGGCGAAGTCGAGCCCGATCATCGGCCAGGCGGTGGCGGTCGGCGACGGGCGGAACTTCATCTCCGTGCTCGTCGTGCTCGACCCGCAGGTCGCGCCGATGTGGGCCAAGGCACGAGGCATCGAGGCCTCGACGATGGCGGCCCTGGCCGACGACCCGGCTGTGGTCGGCGAGGTGCGGCGCGCCTTGACCGAGGCGAACACCCACCTCTCGCGGGTCGAGCAGTTCAAGCGCTTTACGATCCTGCCGGCCGAGTGGTCGCCGGAGTCGGAGGAGCTGACACCGACGATGAAGCTCAAGCGGCGAGTGATTCACTCCAAGTACCAGCCGCAGATCGAGGCTATGTACTCAAGCCCGGCCGGTGGTCATGCAGTCGATCCGGAGCGGGAATCGGGATAGCCGCACTGGCGTCTGCAGGCGACGATTTGATCAAATCGCGCTGGCTGCAGGCCCGGAAGCGTCGCGACTTGATCAAGTCGCGGCTTATCCCGCGGACGATTTCCTCGCCCGATCGGGCTTGAAGTTCATCACCGCCTCCGTGAACAGCCGGGTGGCGATCCTTGTCTTCGGCTCGCCGGTGCGCGAGGCAAGTTTGGTGAGCTGGTCGATTACTCGGGGTTCGACATTGAGGCGATACAGCTGCTTGACAACGGTTTTTTCTTTCATGCCGACGAGTCTGGCGGCTCGCCAGGCCGGCGACTACCCTGCCTGTTAAGGAGAATGCTGTCGCTGGACGTCCTGGCCTGTTCGCAGCGCCTCACCGTCGACCTGCGAGTGCCCGCAAAGGCGTGATCCGGGCCACCATCCAGAGCAATCTCGAGCACTTCGAGCGTCGCGAGACGCCATCGCCGCAGTCGCCGGCGGCGGTGGCGATCGTCGTCTTGCTGGACGGCGGTGTTCCGATCGTGCCGATCTTCCAGCGCCCTCAGGACATGCCGCGGCACGCGGGGCAGATGGCGCTGCCCGGTGGTCGGGTCCACGCTGGGGAGGGTGCTGAGGACTGCGCGCTCCGCGAGCTGACCGAGGAGCTTGGCGTCAGCGCCGCGACGGTGGATGTGCTCGGGAAGCTCGACGACTTCGATACGCGGTCCGGCTTCACGATCACCCCGGTGGTGGTGTGGAGCGGGGCGGACGTGGCATCCCTCCGTCCCTCAAGGGCTGAGGTGGCAAGGCTCTTCCTGGTCGGCGGGCCGGAGCTGAGGCAAGCGGTGGCGGCCGCCTCACAACGGCCGCCGGATCAGTTCTCGCTGCGGCTCTCGGAGGTCGAGGTGTTCGCGCCGACGGCGGCAATGCTCTACCAGTTCAGCGAGGTCGCGCTCGACGGCCGCTCATGCCGGGTGGCGGACTTCCACCAGCCTCTGTGGACGCATCGCTGACGGCGCGCCGCAGGTCCGCAGAGGAGAAGCACGAATCTCAGCTGAGCTTGGCGGCCACGCGGTCGATGGTTGAGGGCGCCATGCCCGCGGCTTCGAGGTAGCCCGCCACGCCTCCCCACCGCCTCTCGATGTGGTCGAGCACCCCAAGGATGCGCTCGGGCGGGCAGCGCAGCTCATCGCGGAATGCGTCCCGCTTCTCGGCCGGCGCCTCGGCGATCCACCTCTCGTACTGCGGCGCCAGCTGGAGGTCGGTCTGGCCGTAGTCGGCCGCGATGTCGTCCGGCGCCA
>VBEK01000086.1 GCA_005889135.1 Chloroflexota bacterium | reverse complement strand
CGGCCGTGGAGTCCCGCAGCGCCTCGCCACGCCGCCGCGCGGCGTTGTCGGCGACCTGGACCAGCAGCAGAGGCTTGTCCGCGGCCGCGCTCGGAAGCCGCACCAGGAGCACGCCGGCCGCGCCGTTGATCTCGCCCTCCCATCTGGTCAGGTCGCCGTTCTCGAGCAAGGCGAGCGCCTCGACGACGGAGGCGCGGTCGTCGCCCGTGGTGAGGTCGGCCAGGGTGGTCTGCAGGAGCTCCTCGCGACCGCACCCGAGGATCGCGGCGAGCCGGTCGGTGACCTGGAGGAACCTGCCCTGGAGGTCGGCCGTGCCCAGCCCGACGCCCGCCGACTCGACGGTCGCCCTCAGCCTCCTCTCCACGCCGGCGAGCTGCTCGACCCGGCGCTCCGCGAGCGCCGCGGCGGATCGCGACTCGCGCATCAACTCGCTGGTCGCGACGGCCACGCCAGCGAGCACCGCCGCGCAGACGACCAGGGCGATGAAGATCGGAAAGGCGTAGTCCGGCTGGCCGGCGGCGGCGGTGATCACGCCCAGGATCGCGGCCAGCACGGCGGCGGCGAATGCGAACGGCATGGCTCGGCGGACCCCGAGACGGGCCCAAGAGGCAGACTGCGGTCCCGTCCCTTGCAGTGCCCCCAAAACCTCGCCCCCCCTGGCGGGATTGAACGTGCGCAGGGCACAAAGTCTAGTCAGCACCCGGCGCGCTTCAGCCGTCTTAAGAAAGAGGTTTTTCCCGGCAACGAAACAAAGCCGATAGTCCGGACTATCCCCCAGCGGCGAGGGCCAAAAGCGCCGATAGTCTGGACTATCGGGCGGATCGACCGTACCAGCGCGCCAATTCCATCCGAGCCAGCAGAAGCTACAGCCGCTTCAGGGCCAGGACGGTGACGTCGTCGTACAGCTCCTTGCCCCGCGCCCCCTGGGCCAGGACGTCGACCATCTCCTGCGCCGTCGCGGCCCGTCGCGCCTCGGACGGGAGCTGCACCTCCTTGGTCGCCAGGTCGGGCCGCAGGTCGAGCAGACCGTCGGAGAAGACGACCAGCGAATCCCCCGGGGCCAACATCACCTTTCCGGACACGAACTCCGTGTCGGGGAACATCCCGATCGGGGCGCTGCGCCGGCCCAGCACCTCCTGCCCCCCCGACCCGCGCAGGACCCTCGCGTGCCCATGGCCCGCATCCACGTAGTCCACCTCGCCCGACCGCGGGTCGAAGGCGCAGTGGAACACGGTCACGTAGGCGTCGTTCACCTCCAGCGCGGTCGACATGACCGCCGCGGCCTGCTTGATCCCGATCTCGAGCGGTGAGACGCCGGCCACGCCCCGCAGCGCGGCCCGGGCGGTGGCCATCATCAGCGAAGCCGGCAGGCCCTTGCCCATGACGTCGCCAAGCGTGAGCACGACGCGGCCGGCTCCGGAGGGATACCAGTCGTAGAAGTCCCCGCTGATCTCGCGCGCGGCGGTGAAGTGGGCCGCAATCTCGAACCCGTCCTGACGGTACGGCGAAGCCGGCATCATCCCCGACTGGAGCTCGGCCGCGCGCCGCATCTGCTCGGTCCGCTCCGCGACCATGCCCTCGAGACGGGCCACGCTGGCGCGGTGCTCCATCTCCAGGCTGCGGCGGCGCAGGTTGTTGACCACCAGCAGGTAGAGCTGCGTCGCGCCGACCGGCTTGACGTGGTAGGCGTACGCGCCATGCTCGAGGGCCGCCGTCCCGAGCTCCGGGTCGTCGACTCCCGAGATCATGACCACCGCCGTGTCCGGCCGGATCGACCGCAGCTCCTCGAGCAGCTCGTAACCCGACTCGTCGGGCAGGCGAACGTCGAGCAGCGCGATTGCGTACTCCTTGCCCTCCACGAGCTTGCGCGCCTCCGCCCCGCTGAGGGCCACGTCGCAATCGAATCCGCGGCTCTTCAGCGTCCGGGCCATGACCCGCGCCAGCGGCTCCTCGTCATCGACCACGAGCACCCGTTGGGGGGCGTTCTGCACGCTCACGGGCGAGAGTCTAGACGGGCTAAAGTGGCCTCTCTCCACCGTATGCTCTTCCGGCTATGGCGCTCGAGGTGGAGTCCCGTCCGGCCGTCAACGGCGTGACCGTGCTCGCGCCGACCGGACGCCTCGACGTGGCGGGCGCGCCGGCGCTCCGCGAGGCGATCGGGGAGGCGGTCAAGAGCGGCCCGAACAAGGTCGTGATCGACATGGAGGGCGTCAGCTTCGTCGACTCGACGGGACTGGGCTCGGTGATCGCCGCCCTCAAGCAGATCCGCAGCAGCCAGGGGGAGCTGCGCCTGGCCGCTCCCAACCAGCAGGTGCGCGTCGTCCTCGAGCTCACGACGCTGGACCGGGTGTTCCCTTACTACGCCACAGTCGAGGAAGCCCTCACCGGCTTCTAGCCTGTGAGGCCCCCCAAGCAATTTGAGTTTCGGGCTTCGTTCTTCGATCTCGACGAAGGACTCGACACCCTTCACGAATCGGTCGAGCGACTCCGGCGCGCGACCGGCCGCGGTGCGGAAGACCGCGAGCTGATGCTCTTCGAGACCGCCCTGGGCGAGATCGGCAGCAACGTGCTCACGCACGGTCGCCCGGCCGGCAGCACCAGGCCCATCGAGTACGCGCTGCGCCTCGCTGGGGGCACAGTCGTCGCCTCGCTCACCGACTCGGGACCTCCCGTGCACGAGCATCTGGCGCGAGAGATGCCCCATCACGAGAGCGAGGACGGTCGCGGGCTGGCCATGGCGCGCTCGCTGCTCGACGACCTCGGCTACGAGCGCGACGGCGACGTCAACCGCTGGCGGCTGGTGAAGCGGCTGTGACCCAGGACCACCTGCCGGAGCACCCCGACCGCGCCCTCATCCACGAGTTCCGCAACCTGCTCGCCGTGATCGTCAACTACAGCGAGCTCATCGCCGAGGAGAGCGGCGACGCCGAGGCGGTCAAGGCCGACATCCAGGAGGTTCGCTCCGCGGCCGAGCGCGCGATCGCGCTCACCGACGAGCTCGCGCGGCCGGCCGCGTCGTCATGACCGTGACCCACCGGCCTGGCACCGACCGTCCCTACGCCGCGTTCGTCCACCGCGAGATCGCCCTGATCGTCGACGACGACGACCAGGTCCTGCGCCTCGTCAAGCGGGTCCTCGAGAGGGCCGGCTTCGAGGTCGTGACTGTCAGCGACGGCCACGCTGCCCACGACGCGGCGATCGAGTGGCGGCCGGACATCATCCTCCTGGACCTCATGCTCGGCGAAACGACCGGCGACAAGATCATGGCCGAGCTCCGGGAGGATTTCCGCACGCGGCTCATCCCCGTGGTCTTCCTCACTGTGCGTGACTCGCTGAAGGACAAGGTCGAGCACCTGCTCTCCGGCGCCGACGACTACGTCACCAAGCCGTTCATCCCCGAAGAGCTCGTCGCCCGCCTGCGCGCGGTGATGACGCGATCGACCATGGCCAGGGGCCTCAGCCCGCTGACCGGCATGAGCGGCAACAATGACATCCTGCGCGAGATCAGCCGCCGCCTCGGCCAGCACACCAGGTTCGCGGTCCTCTACCCCGACATCGACGCCTTCAAGAGCTACAACGACCACTACGGGTTCCTGCGCGGCGACGACGTCATCAAGACGCTGGCCACGATCATCCTCGAGGTGCTGGAGGAGAACCACTCCGGCCGTCACTTCGCGGGCCACGTCGGCGGCGATGACTTCGTCATCCTCACCGAGCCGGCCCTGGGCGAGAAGGTCGCGGCCGAGATCACCCGTCGATTCGACGAGGCCATCCCCGCGCTCTACGACCCGGTCGACCGCGAACGGGGCTGGATCGAGTCCGAGGAGCGCAACGGCAACATCCTGCGCACGCCGCTGGTGTCGGTGTCGATCGGCGTGGTCATGGTTGAGCCCGGCAGCTACGGCAGTCCCGCGGCGGTGGCGGCGCGCGCCTCCGAGGTCAAGGGCGTGGCCAAGCGGTTGCCGGGATCGAAATGGGTGCTCGACCGCCGCCGGCCCCCGGAGCGATTCAGCTGATGCCGCTCACTTCCTTAAGCAAGAAGAAGGCCGTAAACCCGGTGCTAGCATCGCCCGGAGGCTCACCGCCATGAGCGAAGTCACGACCGTGCTCCCCCCTGGTCAACCTGACGACGCCCGCTCGCGCCGGGTGAAGGTCGTCGTCCACCGCCTGGACGGAGGCCTGGAGGACGGCGAGTCCGACGCCCGGACGATCGCGGGCGAGGGCTTCCCCCTCTACTCCACGCACGACCCGACGCGCCAGCGCTACGTCCCGACGCGCGACATCAAATACGTCGTCTTCGGGACCGTCGACGACCCCAACCTGGAGACCGACCCAGGTGACGCGAGCACCGCCCGCAAGGCGATCATGCGGTTCCGCGATGGCGAGTGGATCGCGGCCTACATCGAGCCCGCCCTGCAGCCGTACAGCGAAGGCATCTCGATCAAGATCCGCCTGCCCGAGGTCCAGCGAGTCATCCCGGCGGTCGCGGTCGCGGCCTCGCTGCTGGACACCCAGTTCGTCGACACCTGGACGGTCGCGGCCGCGAGCGCGCCGCCTCCGCCCGGCACGCCGCGCCGGCGCCGCTCGGACATCCTGGAAGCGGCCGCGCGCCAGGGCCGCGACCTCAACAAGCTCGCCAACGACTTCCGCGACCGCCTGGCGCTGATCCGCGACGCCGGCCTCACGACCGGCGACACGATCGCGTTCTCGCGCGCGGTGCGCACCCACCTCGACAAGTTCCTGCTCGAGGACAACATCGTCCTCAACCCGCAGGAGAAGTCGGCGCTGGCCGACATCATCCTGCGCGCGGCGGTCGGCTACGGCCCGCTCGACAGCCTGCTCCACGACCGCTCCGTGAGCGAGATAATGGTCAACGGACCCGACCAGATCTTCATCGAGCGGCGAGGCGTCCTGACCAAAGCCGAGGTCCGCTTCGAGGACGAGAACCAGCTGCTCGAGACCATCCGGCG
>VBEK01000085.1 GCA_005889135.1 Chloroflexota bacterium | reverse complement strand
TCCGCGCGATCTACGATCCCCTGCACCGCGGCAAGGACCCAGCCGGGATCGCCGAGCGACTCGGCTTTGCCTGGAGCGGCATCGCCTACGCGGCCATCGTGATCTTCGCCCTGCACCTCATCGCGGGCGCTGCCGGCAGCGACCACGACGGCACACAGGAAGCCATCGCCAGGATCCTCACCCTTCCCGCCGGCCACCTCATCGCCATGGCCATCGGCATCGCCGCCATCGGCGTCGGCCTCGGCCAGTTCGTCGAGGCGTACCGCGCCCTCTTCAAAAAAGACCTCAAGCGCATGGAGATGGAGAAGCTGGAGAAACGCACCGTCGACGCGCTCGGGCGCCTGGGCTACCTGTCCCGCGGAGTCACGTTCACCATCGTCGGCTGGTTCGTCCTCCAGGGTGGATGGCACCGCGACCCCAGCGAGGTCCACGGTTTCGGCGGCGCGTTCATCGCGCTGCTGAACGCGCCCGCCGGACGCGTGCTCTGCGGCGCCGTCGCCGTGGGGTTCATCGCCCTCGGCGTTCACTCCCTCGCGTGCGCGCGGTGGATCCGCCTGCTCGGCAGCGCGCGCGCGGCATGAAGACCACCCGCCTCCTCGTCCTCAGCCGCAACGCCGGGAGCATGAACAACCAGGTCGAGGCCAAGCTCCGCGGAGCCTTCGCCGACCACCTCATCGTCGACTTCGACCCAAATCAGGACCTGGCCGACCTCCTCACTCCGCGTGCCCGCATCGTCGTCGCCGGCGGCGACGGCACGGTGGAGTTCGTCGTCCGCAAGTTCGCCGACACCAAGCACCCGGTCGCCATCCTCCCGATGGGCACCTTCAACAACCTCGCCCGCGCGCTCGGCCTCCCGGCGAAGCTCGACGCGGCGATCAAGGTCGCGCGCACCGGCCGCCCGCGCGCGATCACCCTCGGCCGCGTCAACGACCACATCTTCGTCGAGGCGTGCGCCGTCGGCCTATTCGGCGAGACCATCGCCCTGGGCGACTCGGCCAAGGACCTGGCATTCGGCAAGTTCGCCGGAAAGCTGGTCGACATCATCGCCGCCAGGGCCTTCCGCTACGAGCTCGGCGGCGACCTCGAGGGCAGCGGCTCGGCCATGTCGCTCGTCTTCAGCAACACCGCCTCCATCGGCAGCCAGCTGCCGATCTCCGAAGGCACGCCCAACGACCCATACCTCGAGTTCTCGGTCCACGCCGGCCGCACGCGCAGCGACATCGTGGGCCGTGCGCTCAAATCGGGGGTGCTGATGCAGCACATCGACGAGGCGAGCGGCGTGTTCCGGTTCAAGCGCCTCGAGGTCAAGACACGTCCCCGCGCGCGGGTCTACGCGGACAACGTCCACGTCGGCCGCACGCCGGCGACCGTCACCGCCGTGGCCAGCGCCCTTAAGGTGCTGCTGCCGACGTGAGCCTGCCGGCAAAACCCGTCGAGAAGGCGGCCAAGGAGGTCGCCGCCGGCGATCCCCGAGCCGCCGCGCGGGCCTGGCTGTGGCCGCTCGTCGTGGCGGTCACGATCGCCTTCGCCCTCGACACCTACCTGGTCGCGACGCGCCCGCTGCTCCCCTTCGACGTCCCCGTCGCGGGCTTCATCCAGTCCTTTCCCTGGGGCCCGGTGGCGTACGTCTTCGACGCCATCAACCTCACCGCCGGCTACGTCCAGGTCGCGGTCGGTGCGGTCGTCATCGTCGTGATGTTCGTCGTCGAGCGCCGCGCCGGCTGGCTGATGCTGATCGGCAGCATCTCCAGCCTCCTCGACAACTGGATCAAGCTGCTGATGGCGCGCCAGCGACCCGCCGCCGACCTCGTCCACATCGTCACCCCCGCGCCCGGCTACAGCTACCCCAGCGGCCACGCCGTCTTCTTCACCTGGCTCAGCTTCATGCTCGCCTTCTCGCTCGCGCCCCACGTGCGGCCGCCACGCCGCTGGATGCTCTGGACCGGCGCCGCGCTGCTGATCGTTCTAGCCTGCTGCGCCCGCGTGTGGGCCGGAGCGCACTGGCCGAGCGACGTCGCCGGCGGCTTCCTCCTCGGCCTCGGCTGGTCGGCGTTCGTGGTCTGGCTGCCGGAGCGCTGGCTGCCCAACCCGAGCCTGCGCTGGTTCAGGCTCGCGCGGACCTGAACCGACCGCTCCTCCTCGTCGCCACGCTGGCGGCCGTCGCGGCCGCGGCGCTGACGGTCTACGTGGCCGGCCACCAGGTCAACCAGGAGGATGTGACGGTCGCGCGCGACATCCAGGCCACCGACTGGGGGCCGCTCGCAATCACCTTTCCCTTCTTCAGCTGGATCGGCGACATCAAGGGCCTTTACATCGAGATTGCGATCTTCCTCGCGGTGCTCCTCTTCAACCGCCGCGCCTGGGTCTTCGCGGCCGCTGCGGCCCTGACCGGCACGTGGTATGCCGCGCTGGCCTACCTGATCCTGCGCAAGCGGCCGACCACAAACGAGGTGCTGCGGGTCACCGAACACCCGGGCGCGTCGAGCTACCCGAGCGGCCACTCCATGTTCATCGTCACCGTGACCGTGGTGCTGATGGTCTGCTTCGGCAGCCGCTTCCTGCCCCGGTGGGCGCAGGCCATCGGCTGGGTCCTGGTCGTGCTGATCGTCGCCGCCAACGCCGTCGCCCGCGTCTACACCGGCGCCCACTGGCCGACCGACGTGCTGGGCGGCGTCCTCATCTCGACCGCGTGGCTGGCGTTCCTGCTCTCGATCCCATGGATCTACCGGCGCGTCTTCAGCGCCAGCCCCTAGCGTCGACGGGCTCCCAGCGCGAATGGGAGTCGGCGACGACCAGCAGCGCGGGGTGGAGGTTCACGGTCGTGCACGCGTGGGCGGGGATGACCGCCACCCGGTCGCCGACCCGCAAGTCGATCGACCCCTCCGACACCAGCACGCCGTGCTCCTCGCTCAGCCGTTCGAGCGTCACGCCCGGATGGCCCAGGACGATGCCGAAGCCGGTCAACCCCGCGACGCGCAGGTCCGCCGGCAGCGCCTTCGAGCCAGCGTCGATCACGGCCCGCGTCCGCTCCGGCCGCGACACCACCGTGGCGACCACCGCCAGCGCGCAGTCGTCGAGCGCCAGGGCACCGAGCTGGACGTTGTTCGCGTCGCCGTACACATAGGTCCCCGGGCGCATCTCGGTCACGCCGCCCGCGACCTCCACGTGCCCCGCGGTCGGCGTGGATTCGATCGACAGCTCGCGGACGGCGATCCCCTCATCGCGCAGCAGCGACGCGGTCTCGACGAGCCCGTGCGCCTCGTCCTCCGCCGCCGCCACGACCTGGGCGTCGTTGGTCGCGCGGTAGGCGTGGCCGGCGTGCGTGATCAGGCCCCGAAAACGGCCGGAGCCGACCGCGGAGAGGAGGCGCTTCACCGCCGCCACCGTGGGCTCGCCGATGGGGGTGCCCAGCCGGTGCAGCCCGGTGTCGACCTCCCACAGGATCTCGACCGACTCCGGCAGGGTCTCGGCCACCTCGACGGTGTCGAGCGCGACCGCCAGCCGGTCCAGGCGCTCGGCGAGCGCGCGCAGCCGGCGCAGCTTGGGCTCGCCGACCGGGGGATGGGCGATCAGCAGGTCGCGCACGCCCGCGTCCGCAAAGACCTCTGACTCCTGCATCGTGGCTGCCGTCAGGCCGACGGCCCCGTGCTCAATCTGGCGCATGGCGACGTACGCGCTCTTGTGCGTCTTGGCGTGCGGGCGGAGCCGCAGGCCGTGGGCGTTCGCCCGCTCCTGCATGCGCCCCAGGTTGTGCTCCCGCACCTCGTCGTCGACGACGGCGAGCGGCGTGATGTGCTCCTCGGACGCGGCGATCAGGCGGGCGTGGTCACGCAGAACCTATCTATTGTCGGGCGAACGGTCTCGCGTTGACGTAAGCGCGGAGGTGGTGATCCTGCGGTCAGGACCGCGCCTAAGATGACTCCACACCATGCACCAGCACAAGCAGCCGCGGCCGCCGAAGGAGCTGTCCGGCTACCTCGACGCGATGGCGCGGGTGATGTTCCAGACAGGCATCAGCTGGCGCGTCGTCGAAGCCAAGTGGCCGGGCATCCAGGAAGCCTTCGGCAACTTCGACCCCAAACGCGTCGCGCGCATGAAGCCGAAGGACATCGACCGCCTGATGGGCGACACCCGGGTGATCCGCAACCGCAAGAAGCTCGAGGCGATCTCCTCCAACGCGGGCCGGATGCTCGAGCTCGACGCCGAGCACGGGGGATTCAAGAAGTACCTCGATTCACTGGGCGACTTCGACGCCACCAAGAAGGCGCTGAACAAGGAGTTCGCCTACATGGGCGACTCCGGGACCTGGTTCTTCCTCTGGATGGTCGGGCGCAAGGTGCCCGACCACGAAGGCATGTGATCAAGCCGCTGGGCGGCGCCAATCGCAAAGCGAACGCGGAGACGCCGCCGGGCTAGGCCCGCTTCGCGCCGCTCTCCGCCTTCTCGGGCTCGGCCGCCTTCTGCTCCTGGGCCTCGATGATCTCGCCCTCGATGTTGATATCCACCTCGTTGCTGACGACCAGCCTGCCGTCACGCATGGCGTCGAAGTTCATGCCGAAGTCCTTGCGGTTGATCCTCGTCGTGGCCGCGTAGCTGATGCGGTGGCCCAT
>VBEK01000221.1:1370-2695 GCA_005889135.1 Chloroflexota bacterium | reverse complement strand
TGCCGGCGTGGTCGAAGCAGGTCTGAGTCGCCTTCTGGTTCGCCCCTTCGGTGGTAAGCGTCTGCACGAGCGAGCTCGCGACCGGGCCGGAGAGCGCGTCGGTGCAGGACCAGGTCAGGGTCACGTCGGTGTTGTTCCACCCGTTGGAGTTGGCGGCCGGGCTCTGGCCGACGAACGTGATCACCGGATTGGTCAGGTCAATCTTGATGTGACTCTGAGTTTCCGTCGCCGTGTTGCCCGCCAGGTCGGTGCACGTACCGGTCAGCGACTGGTCGGCGCCTTCGCTACCCAGCGTCTCGCTCACCGAGGCACTGGCCGGGCCGGAAAGCGAGTCGGCGCAGTTCCAGTAGTCGCTGATCGCCGTGTTGTTCCAACCGCTGGCGTTGGGGGCCGGGCTCTGGTGGTCGAACGAGATCGTCGGCGCAGTCTTGTCGAGGTTGACGTCGCCGTCGGTGCTGCTGGCGTCGTTGCCCGCCAGGTCCTGGCAGGTCCCCCTCGCCTGCTGGCGCATGCCCTCGGTTGAGATGGTGTGTGAGTCTGCGGCCGCGACCACACCGGACAGCGAATCCGAGCAGTTCCAGCTCAACGTCACGTCGCTCTTGTTCCAGCCGTTGGCGTTCTTGGCCGGGCTCTGGCCGGCGAAGCTGATCGTGGGCGCCGTCTTGTCGATGCTGACGTCACCGTCGGTGTGGCTCGCGCTGCTCCCGGCAACGTCCTTGCACTCCCCGGTGGCTTGCAAATGAGTGCCTTCGCTGCTGATGGTCTGGGATACGGACGAGGTCTCGACGCCGGAAAGCGCATCCGAGCAGGACCAGCCCAGCGTCACGTCGGTGTTGTTCCAGCCCTTGCCGTTCTTCGCCGGGCTCTGCCCCGTGAAGGTGATTACTGGCGCCGTGGCGTCGTACTTAAAGCTGTACGTGGCGCTGCCCACGTTGCCCGCCGCATCCGTGCAGGTGCCGGTCACCGTCGCGCCGCCCGAGTCCGGGCCGCTGTAGATGACGGCCGAGTCGCAGTTGACGTGGTCGCTCGTCGTGTCGTTGCCCGTGAAAGTGACCGTCAGCGTGTGGTTGTACCAGCCGTTCGAGTCGGGAGAACGGTCGGGTACAGCGATGACATCCGGCGCCGCCTTGTCGATGTTGATCTCAACCTGCGTATCGGTATCCGAGTTGCCGGCGTGGTCGAAGCAGGTCTGAGTCGCCTTCTGGTTCGCCCCTTCGGTGGTAAGCGTCTGCACGAGCGAGCTCGCGACCGGGCCGGAGAGCGCGTCGGTGCAGGACCAGGTCAGGGTCACGTCGGTGTTGTTCCACCCGTTGGAGTTGGCGGCC
>VBEK01000221.1:0-1365 GCA_005889135.1 Chloroflexota bacterium | reverse complement strand
CGGCGCCTTCGCTACCCAGCGTCTCGCTCACCGAGGCACTGGCCGGGCCAGAAAGCGAGTCGGTGCAGTTCCAGTAGTCGCTGATCGCCGTGTTGTTCCAACCGCTGCCGTTGGGCGCCGGGCTCTGGTGGTCGAAGGTGATCGTGGGCGCGGTCTTGTCCAGGTTGACGTCGCCATCGGTCTCGGTCGCGCTGTTGCCGGCCAGGTCTTGGCAACTGCCCGTCGCGTCCTGATGCGCACCCTCGCTCGAAATCAGGTGGGAGTCAGAGGAACTGACGACGCCCGAAAGCCCATCCGCGCACGTCCAGCTCAGGGTCACGTCGGTCTTGTTCCAGCCCTTGGCGTTGGCCGCTGGGCTTTGACCACTGAACGAGATAGTGGGTTTGGTCTTGTCGAGCTTGACGTGGCCATCGGTGCTGCTCGCGCTGTTCCCGGCCAGGTCCTGACAGGTGCCGGTCTCGCTCTGATCCGATCCCTCGCTGGTGATGGTCTTGGACACCGAGGCCGACGCAACGCCCGAGAGCGCATCCGAGCAGTTCCAGCTCAGCGTCACATCGCTGTTGTTCCAGCCCTTGGCGTTCTTGCCCGGATTCTGGCCGACGAAAGTGATCGCCGGCGCGGTCGCGTCGTACTTGAAGCTGTAGGAGCCTGACCCAACGTTGCCCGCTGCGTCGGTGCAGGTCCCTGAGACAGTCGCCGTGCCGGCGTCCGGCCCACCGTACGTCACTGGCTCGTCGCAGACGACGCGGTCACTGGTCGCATCGGTCGCCGAGAAGGTCACTGTAAGGGCGTGGTTGTACCAGCCGTTCGAGTCTGACGCCCGATCCGGTGTCGCGGTGACGATCGGGCCGGACCCGTCGTACTGGAATGTAAATGTCGCCGCACCGACGTTGCCTGCCGCATCGCTACAGTGCCCCATCAGCGCGCCACTCCCCGTATCGGGACCGCTATATGTGACTGGCGCGTCACACTCCACGTTGGCGATTGTTGCGTCGGTGGCGCTGAATGACACGGTGAGCGCGACGTTGTACCTGCCGTTTGCGTTGGGCGGACGGCTGGCGCTCGCTGTCACGATCGGAGCAACGGTGTCGAGCATCAGGTGGGTGCTCGCTGTCGCGGGATTACCGGCCGGGTCGCTCGCCGTACAAGACACCAGGTGGTGGCCGTCAATCGTTGTCGACACGTCACCCGACCTCGTGGTGGCCGTCGATCCGGTGTTCGACAGGGAGACGGAGCTGCCGTCTATGGTGCAGGCGAGGGTCGCAACGCCGCCGTCGTCCGTATCCGTGGCTGTGACAGTCACCCGGGCCGGCGACGTCTTGAACCATCCGTTGCTACCGTTCGGAACCTGCGCGAACGTGATGA
>VBEK01000084.1 GCA_005889135.1 Chloroflexota bacterium | reverse complement strand
GGCAGGCTGCGCGCGATGCTGCTGACCGTGTTCCGAGGCACGACCGCCCCGCCGGTGACGGTCGTCGAGGCCGAGATGACCAGCACGCTCGAGGCGCTGGCGCTCCGGCACGCGACCGACGCCGCGCGGCGGACCGCGATCGCCTGGTCCGACCGGGCGCAGGCAGCCGAGCTCATCGCCCGCAATCCCTCTCTGTGGTCCGCGTCCGGTGGATTCGGCGCAGCCGTCCGCGAGGGCCTTGGTGCCTGGATGCGCGCCATCGTCGATGACGTGCGCTCGCATGCGGGCCGCAAGCGCGCAGTCGCGCAGGTCGCGGCGCTCGGCGTGAACGTCGTCAGCGTCGCCGTGATGCTGGGCGTGTTCGCGTACACGGCCGGCCTCACCGGCGCCGAGGTGGGGATCGCCGCCGGGACGGCGGTCCTCAATCAGAAGCTCCTCGAGGCAGTCTTTGGCGAACGCGCGATGAGCGAGCTCATCGCCAGAGCGCGCGAGCGGCTGGAGGCGCTCCTGGCCTCGCTCTTCGAGGGCGAGCGCGGACGTTTCGAGGCGCTGGTGCCTCCGCCGGGAAGCCTGCGCGAGCTCGCGGCGGAGCTTCGCGCGGCGGTCGACGGGATGGCACAGTGAGCGTCGATCGCTGCCTCGACAATCTCGACGAGGCGATCGCGGCCGCAAAGTCGCTCGGCCTGGACACAGGCGCCGCCGCCGCGACGCGCGACACCGCGCGCTCGCGTCTCGGTTTCCCGAGCACCGCGTATGTTCTCGCGCTGGCCGGCGGCACCGGCGTCGGGAAGTCCACGCTGTTGAACGCGATCGCCGGCGAGAACGTGAGCCCGGCCGGCGCGCGCCGTCCAACCACGGCGGACGCTGTCGCGTGGGTCCCTTCCAGTCGCGGGCGCGAGCTCGCAGGTCTGCTCCGGTGGGTCGGCATCACCACGGTGCGAGAGCACGCGGGTGGCGCGCTGGCGGACGTCGCGGTGCTCGACCTACCCGACTTCGACTCGATTGCCCTCGAGCACCGAGAGCGCGTTGATGCCCTGCTTCCCCGCGTCGACGCTGTGGCGTGGATCGTGGATCCGGAGAAATACAAGGACCACGTCATGCACGGCGGCTATTTGACGCAGTTCGCGCCGCGCATCCGCCGCCAGATAGTCGTTCTCAACCGCAGCGATCTTCTCAGTCCCGCGGACGCGACCCGCGTCGCCGAGGACATGCGCCACCAGCTCCGCCGCGAAGGCGCGGGCGACATCGAGGTCGTCGCGACGCGCGCGCGAGAGGGTGCGGGCGGCATCGGCGAGCTGAGCCAGTGGCTCGATTCCGGGATCGAGGCCAAGCGCGTGGTCGCGTCTCGAGTCGCCGCGGAGGCACGTGAGGCAGCGCGCCAGCTCGCCGCCGGGGCGGGTGTGCTGGGCGACGCCGCCGCTCCGCTGATCGAGCCGGCGCGCCGGGAGCGCGCCCTCTCCTCGGTCTCGCGCGGCGCGTTGGCCCTCATCGACATCGCGGGCCTCGAGCGCCAGGCCGTCGCGGCGACCCGGTTCGCGGCGCGCCGGCGCGGCGCGGGTCCGCTGCGATTTGTCACGAGCGCGATCTACCGGCTCATCGGTCGGGCCCGGGCCGCGGCCGACCCTGCCGGCTTTCTGGGGCGCTGGCAGCTGCGCGGCTCGCTCGCGCCGGCGGTCGAGCCGCTGCGCGAGCTCGTGGCGTCGACCCTTCCCACCGTGCCGGCGCCGCTCCGCGGCGCGCTCGCCACGCTGAGCGAGCCCGCGTCCATCGAGGGTCGTCTCGCCCGGACGATCGATAGCTCGCTCGGTGCGGAGGTGGCCGGCTTCCGGGTCCCCACGAGCGCGCTGTGGTCCGTCATCGGCGCCGCGCAGTACGCCGTGACCGCCCTGCTCATCTTCCTTGCGCTGTGGTTCGCGGCGCTGTTCGTCATCCACGACGCGCCGGTCGGCTCGGTCGTCTTGCCGTATCTCGGACCGGTGCCGACTCCGGTCGCGCTGCTTGCGGCCACGCTCCTCGCGGGTTATCTGCTCGCGAAGCTGCTGCAGCTGCACGCGGGCTTGCTCGGGCGACGGTGGGCCAGGCGCGTCGGCGCGAATGTCACCCGCGAGGTCCGCCGCCGGATCGACGACGACCTCCTGGTTCCCCTGGATCAGTTCGATGCCTCCCGCGCGGCGCTCCAGAGGGCGGCGCGAGAGGCCGACGACTGCGGCTAGGGGGAGACCTTGCGCCGGCCCTGCTGCTGGAACATCTCGACGATCTCCTTGACCGTGGTCGCGTCCTCGGGACGCTTGTCCGCAGCGCGAAACGAGACGATCCGGGGAAAGCGGAGCGCGTAGCCGGGTCCGTCGCCGACCTTGCCGGCGGTGTGGTTCGTGCCCGGGGTGATCTCATCTGCGAGCACCTCGACCACGACCTCCGGTTTCAGCCACACGTCAGGGGTCAGCAACGACCGGACGCGGGCCGGCTTCTCCTTCACCTGCAGCTTGTCGGCGCGCTGATGGATCTCGCGCCACCCGGCGTCGGACAACCCGGTGCCGATCTTGGTGATGGTGTCGAAACGATCGTGCTCGGCGTCGTAGACGCCCGCCAGCAAAGCCCCAAGGCCGAACGAGGTTCTCTTGCCTTTGCCGAAGTAGTACCCCAGCAGGACGAGATCGACGGTGTCGTTGAGCTGTCCGCTGGTCGTTCGCTTGAGCTTGACCCAGTTGAAGTTGCGCGCCCCGGCCTGGTACGGCGAGTCCATCCGCTTGACCACGACACCTTCCAGGCCCTTGCTGATGTTGTCGAGCAAGGTTTTGGTCAGCTCTTCGGCTGAGCTCGTGGTGGTCAGAGGGGCCGGCGTCAGCACCGTGGAGCCGCCCAGCACCTCCCCCAGGAGCGCGTACCTCTCGCCGTACGGCAGCGGGGTCAGGTCTTTTCCGTTGCGGTAGAGGACGTCGAACACAAACGCGACCAGGGGCAGGCTCGCGGCCGCCTCTTCGATCCCGTGCTGGCGCCGACGCGACGCCGTCTGCTGGAACATCACGTACTCCTCCGACTCGGGGTTGTACCCGATCGCCTCGCCGTCGAGGATCAGGGTGCGGTCCTTGAGCTTTTTGGCCGCCGCCACCAGCTCGACGAACATGAGGCTGAAGTCCTCGAGATTTCTCGAGAAGACGCGCACGTTGGCGCCGTTCTTATGGATCTGCACGCGGATTCCGTCGTACTTGGGCTGGACGACCACGGCGCCCAGCTTGTTGATCACGGCTTCCGGGTTCGGCAGCCGCTCGGCCAGCTGGGGCCGAATCGGCCGGCCGACCGTGATCTTCAGGGCTGCGATGCCCTTCTCGCCCTCGGTCCAGAACGTCTTCGCGATCAGGCCGAGGTCCGAGGTTCGGTTGTAAGCGGCTTCCAGCGATGGACGCAGGGACCGGTCGCCCTTCTTGGCGAAGGAAAGCGCTTCCAGGACCGTGGGGTCGCCGAGCCCGAGCCGGAGGCGGCCGAGAGCCATCCGCACGAGGTGCTTGGCAGATCGCGCATCGAGATCGTGGAGCAGCGAGGCAAAAACAGTGCGCTTCTTCTCGACCGAGCCTGGCCCGGCCGAGGCCGCGATCTCCATCAGCCGGGAGTGGGCGTCGGCGATCGAGGGCGTCTTGGCCGGCGACCCCGTCGAGAGCTTCTCGGCCACGAGCCCGAGGTCGCCGAGCGTGTTGAAGAGCTCGTTGACCTCCGCGACCGGCCGGCCCGAGGCTTGAGCGATCGACGCCATCACGAGCTTTTCACCCATGCCCATCTCGACGGGTTCGAAGAACGGGACCAGGCGACCCTGGATCAGGTAGGTCACCGGCTGGATCTCGTCGGGAGACGTTCTGGTGTACAGCTCGGCCAGCGTCTTGACCAGCTCGTTGCGGCTGCGCGTGCCTTCCATGCGGTCGAGGTACGCAGCGACGTCGGCGAATGTCATGGCGATGAAGACACCATGACAGAGTCAGGATCGGGCACTGCCGCCGCTTCCCTCGGAACGGCTACGGTTGGTGGCGATGGACGTGAAGAGAGCAGGGGGCTTCCGATTCCTGCCCGTCGACGGTCCATTCTCCGCCGGCGTCGCCGCGGACCCAGGGTTCGAGATAGCGCGGGTGCACGCTCCGCACCACACGCCGCTGGCGAAAGGCTTCCGGCTGATCGAGGAGACCCTTCAACAGTCGGGGCGCCCGCCCACGGCGCTCTGTGCCGTCGAGCTGCGCATTCCGAAGCCATTCGGCCGGGCCGAGTGGGAGGACTTCAACGGCGGCTACGTGGCGCAGTGGAAGCGGTGGGAGGCGACGGTGGACGGACACATCCCGGGCGCTCGCACGAACGTCGCGCCCGAGTTCGAGCCTCCCTCGGAGCCCTGCCTCCACGCGTTCTCTTACACGGCGGAGGCGGACACGCGTCGCCACGACTTCGTGATCTCGGGCACTCCCGAGCCCGAGGGCACGCTGGGCGGCCTGCCTGCCTACTGGGCGGCGATCGCCGGGGAGATCGAGGACAGGATGGCCGCGCTGGGCGTCACGTGGGATGACGCGACCGAGACCCAGTTTTACGGGACGCGTGCCGACCACGAGCTGTTCGCAGCGCAGGGCTTGCCGCATCTGGAGGAGTTGGTTCGGCCCGGCCTTCGCTGGTTCTTCTCCCGGCCGCCGATCGAGTCCCTCCACCTCGAGGTCGACGTGCGGGGACTCACGCGTGAGTCGTGGCGGTGAGTCAACAGCGCCTCCGTTGACAGTGACTCGACGCCGGCCTTAGGCTCGTGAGGCGGCCGGAACTCACCGGCACGCAACCTTGGGCTTGGGGGAGAAGACCAATGAGTCGTGTGCTGACGCGTTCCGCCCTCGCTGTCGTGGCCATCCTTTCCGTTCTCCTGCTTGCGGCCCCGCCCGGGCTCGCCGCGCGGCCCACGCCGGCCAAGCAGGCCACGGCCGTCGGCGCCGGAGGCGCGGCGGCCAGCGTCGACCCGATAGCCACGATGGTCGCGATCGACATCCTGCGCCGGGGCGGCAACGCGATCGACGCCGCGGTAGCCGCGGCCGCGGCCCTTGGCGTCGTGGAGCCTTTCTCCTGCGGCGTCGGCGGCGGAGGATTCATGGTCCTCTACAGCGCGCGCGACGGTCACGTGTACACGCTCGATGGGCGGGAGACGGCGCCGGCGGCGTTTCGGCCCGACAGCCTCATCGACCCAACGACCGGGAAGCCGATCCCGTTTCTTGAGGGCGTAACCAGCGGGCTCGGCGTCGGCGTGCCGGGCACACCGCGGCTGTGGGAGCAGGCGCTTGCCCGATTCGGCACCATGCCTCTGGCGGAAGCGCTTGCTCCGTCGATCGGGATCGCGCGCGGCGGCTTCGAGGTCGACCAGACCTTCCACGACCAGGTCGCCTCCAACAGCTCGCGCTTCCAGGACTTCAGCTCGACCAGAGCGCTGTATCTGCCTGACGGCCAGGCGCCGGCGGTCGGTTCGATCTTTCGCAACCCGGATCTCGCGCGCACCTACCAGCAGCTGGCGGGGCATGGGATGAAGGCGTTCTACGGCGGCGACGTTGCCAACGCGATCGTGACCACGGTCCAGCATCCGCCGCTCGTGCCGGGCGCGACGCGGATCGTGCGGCCCGGGTTGATGACCGCACAGGATCTCGCGGCCTACCGCGCCATCCTGCGCGCGCCCACTGACGTCCACTACCGGGGTTACGAGGTCTTCAGCATGGGGCCGCCGTCGAGCGGCGGCTCGACCGTGGGTGAAGCTCTCAAGATTCTCGAGGGCTACAACCTTGGCTCGCTCTCGCGGGCCGAAGCGTTGTATCTGATGCTCGAAGCGTCGAAGCTGGCGTTCGCCGACCGCAACCAGTATCTCGGCGATCCCGACTTCGTGAACGTGCCGCTGCAGGGCCTGCTCTCGGACGGTTATGCGGCCCAGCGCAGGGCGCTCATCGGCGCCACCGCTCTTCCCGTCCCTGTCGCCTTCGGAGATCCGGCGCCGTTCAACCCGGTCTCGTCGACGACGCACCTCACGGTCAGCGACCGCTTCGGCAACGTCGTCTCCTACACGTTCACCATCGAGCAGATCGGCGGCAGCGCCATCGTCGTGCCGGGCAACGGGTTCTTGCTCAACAACGAGCTCACGGACTTCAACTTCGTGGCCGGAACCGCCAACTCACCCGCCGGCGGCAAGCGACCGCGTTCGAGCATGGAGCCGACGATCGTGTTGCACGACGGCAAGCCTCTGCTCGCGCTCG
>VBEK01000123.1 GCA_005889135.1 Chloroflexota bacterium | reverse complement strand
TCACGAAACGGCCCAGCAGACCCGCCATCCGGATCGCGTTCCGCGGCGACATGTGCACGAACCGCGGATGCTTCCCGACCGCGATCGCGAGCGACTCCACCATCTCGCCGTAGAAGATGATCTCCGGCCCCGCCGCGTCCACCGTCACGTTGTCGTTCTGCTCCGCGGCCCACGTCGCGATCTCGGCCACGTCCTCGCCCGCCACCGGCTGCAGCCGGTAGTCGCCGCGACCCGGGATGCCGATGACAGGGAAGCGGCGCAGCAGCCACGCGATGTTGTTCAGAAGGATGTCGCCGTTGCCGAAGATGAGCGTCGGCCGCACGATCGCCCACGCGAGCCCCGACTCGCGCACGGCCCGCTCGGTCCGCGCCTTGCCGGCGTAGTAGTCGAGGTCGGAATCTTCCGCGGGGTTGCTGACCGAGATGTGCACCACCTTGCGCACGCCCGCGTCGCGGGCTGCGCCCACGAGGACGCGAGTGTTGGCCACCGCCTCGCCGAAACGGACGCGCCCGTGCTGGAAGCGGACCCAGTACGTGTTGTAGAGCACGTCGGCGCCGCGGAGCGAATCGACCAGCGCGGCGCGGTCGCTGAACTGGAGCGGCGCGACCTCGGCCACGATGTCCTCCGCCCCCGCGCGCTTCGGATGGTTGGTCAGCGTCTTGAGCGGCCGGTCCTGGGCCATCAGTCGCCGGGCGATGAATCGGCCGGTGTAGCTGTAAGCGCCGGTGACGACGTCGAAGCTCAAAACGGAAATCGCGTCAGGTCGTAAGCCGCCGACCCAGGCTTGACGTGGCCGCCGATGACGACGCGCGGACGGTGCCGCACCGCCTCCGCCGGGTGCACCTCCGGCCGCAGGCCGTTGAAGATCGGAAACCGTAGAGTGCCGTCCGGCGACCACTCCGAGTAGCGGATGCTCACCACCAGCTCGGGTCGCACCCAGTGCACGGGCCGCACCATGATCGGCGGCGGGTCCAGGGGCGACTCCTCAGACGCGAGCTCCGCCACGAAATCGCGCAGCGCGCGCGTCGCCTCGTCGTCGTACCCGCCCCCAACAGTGCCGCATGGGAGCAGACGACCCTCCTCGTAGAAGCCGACCACCAACGCGTCGAACGGACGGTCTCCCATCCAGCCGATGACGACGAAGTCGTCCGACTTGACCGCTTTGACCTTCAGCCAGAACGGGCTGCGCTGCCCGGGCACGTACGGCGACTGCTGGTGCTTGGCCACCACGCCCTCGAGGCCGCGGTCGAGACACGCCTCGAACAGCTCGACGCCGTCCTCCGCGATGTGGTCGGGCACGAACAGGTGGCCCCCGGCCTCCACCGCCTTCGCCAGGCGGGCGCGCCGGCGCACGACCGGCTGGCGGAGGAGCGGCCGGCCCTCGATGTAGAGGGCGTCGAAGGCGAGGTAGGCGGTCGGGATCTCGTCGCGCAGCCGCGCGCCGCCCGCCAGGCGCTGCCGCAGTCGCGGGTAGTCGGGCCGCCCGTCGCCGTCCGTGGCGACCACCTCACCGTCGATCACGCTCCCGGGCGGCACGCGCCGCGCCGCCGCCACCACCTCGGGCAGATCTGCCGTGAGGTCGTTGAACCCCCGGTCCTTCAGGTGCACCGCGCCGCCCGGGTCGCGGAACAGGATCATCCGCAATCCGTCCCACTTGACCTCGAAAAGGTACTCGGGAGAGCTGAAGGGCGCCTCGGCCGAGGCGGCCTGCATCGGCCGCACCTCGTCGGGGAAGCTCTCCAGCTCGATCTGGAGCTGGTCGGAGTCCGCCTGGCTCACCCCGCCCAGATTAGGCGAGCGGGCGCTAGGAAGCCTTACGCCGCCTCTGTCTGGTCTCGGCCGCGGGCTTTTCCTTCTCGGCCTTCTGCGAACGCTGCTTCTTGGCCTGTTCGACCGACTGGCGCAGCGCCTCCATCAGGTCCATGACCTTCGCGGGCTGAGGAGCCTCCGGGGCTTCGATGACCTCGCCTTCCATCTTGGCGTGGACGACCTTCATCACCGCCTCTTTGTACTCGTCCTTGTAGCGCTCGGGATCGAAGCTGTCGGCGAGGCTCTCGATCAGGGCCTTGGCCATCTCGAGCTCCTTGGGGTTGATCTTCACCTCGTCCTCGAGACCTTTGAGGCCCTCGGTCGTGCGGATCTCGTCGGGCCAGTGCAGCGTGTTCATGATCAGGCCTTTGCCGTTCGGGTGCAGCGCGGCGAGGTGCTCCTTGTCGCGCAGCGCGATCTTGGCGATCGCCATCTTCCCCGTTGCGCTCAGGGCCTTGCGCAAGAGGTGATATGGCTTCTTGCCGAGCTCCTCCGGCTCCACGAAATAGGCGTTGTCGAAATAGAGCCCGGGCTCGATCTCGTCGACTGGCACGAACTCGGAGATGTCGATCGCGTGGGCGGTCGGCAGCGGCAGGTTGTCGAGATCCTTGTCGTCGATGATGACGTACCGATCCTTGCCAACCTCGTAGCCCCTTTTGATGTCGCTGTAGGCCACCTCGTGGTCGCCCTCCGGACACCAGCGCTTGTAGGAGATGGGGGAGTTGTGCTCGGGGCACAGCTGGCGGAACGACACCTTGGCGGTCGATTCGGTTGCGTTGTAGAGGCGAATCGGGATCGAGACCATTCCGAAAGAGACCACGCCTTTCCACATCGATCGCGGCATGGCGACGCAGTTTACCTCCTGTGTACGGGGTTGGCTACCTTTGGTAAGCCGGCTCGGGTTATCGGCCGACGTCCCGCCTCTGCATCAAGAGTATCGAGCTTCCGACTCCCGCGGCCGCGAGCAGGAGCATGAGGGTCACGCTGCGCCACTCGACGCCCGTCACCAGCGGCGTGCCGAAGAGCTTGAACGCGGACAAGTCCTGGAGCCAAAGAGGCAGCTTGAAGACGGGCCCCAGCTCGGTGTCGAGGTAGCTCGCGAACGCGAAGGCGCCCAGCAGGCCGACGGTGGCGCGCGGGTTCCAGCTGGCCAGCAGCGCGCCGGCGCCCGCGAACACCAGCGCGAAGGGGACCAGCATCAGCGACGCGGCAGTCAAGCGCGGGACGCTGAGGTCGATGCCGTTCGCGTGCGAGGCGTAGTACAGCGTCAGCCCGCTCACCGCCGCCACCACCAGCGCGACCGCGACCAGTACCGCCATCCGCTCCACGACGACGGCGGCGCGCGAGTACGGCGCGCTCAGCGCCATCTCCAGCCGGCCGTCCGAGTCTTCCGCCGACCAGCGCGCGACGTGCGTGATCGCCAGCCCCGCGAACAGGAGCTGGGCGACGTTGAGCCACGTGTATCCGAGCACCGCGGGGTACAGCTGCTGGTGGACGAATATCGAGAGGTACGGGAGCAGGGCGGGGATGTTGAGCAGGACGTTGACGATCGTGCGCGTCAGGGACACGAACAGCACCGCGAGGGCGGCCACGCCGGCGCTCCACGCGAGCACTCCCAGGCGCCGCTCGTAGACGCCGCGCAGCACCGGGTACCTCCACCATGGCGAAGTCGACGGCTCATAGCGAGGCGGCCCAGCGCGCATGGGCACGCGCACGAGCGCGCCGCCGAGGTCCCGACGCCAGAAGGCGAACGCGGCCGCCGAAGACGCGACCAGCGCGATCCCGAGCAGGACGAGAAACGCGCGCACGTCGAGCTGGCCGCCCTGGGGCAGTGGCTGGCTGAGGTCGTAGTAGCGGAACGGCGAAAGCCATCGCCAGGTCGACAACCACGAGAACACCCGGCTCAAGCTGTTGAGAAAGAACAGCGCCAGCAGCACGGCGCCGGCGGCGGCGGTCGCGAACCGCGCCGCCGTGAGCTGCGACACGAGCAGCGAGATCCCGTAGCAGGCGAGGCCGAGGGCGACCAGGTTTGCCGCCGCCTCCACGACTCGCCCACGTTCGAACGACTCGTTGCCGCTCGCGACCCCCAGGACGAACGCCATCCCCGCCATCGCCGCGGCCACCGCCAGGCCGATGGCGAAGGCAAGCACGCGGCTGCCCACGAGCGCGACACGGGACGTCCCCGTCGCGAGCTCCGACTCCACCAGGCCCTTTTCCTCGTCCGCTCGCGCAAAGCCCGTCGCGGAGGCGAGCGCCCAGACCGCGAAGAGGATGGCGAGCGAGTTGAAGCCGCGGAACTGCACGTACCCCGCAACGGTGTCCGGCCGGATCGGCGGCGGCAGGAGCACGACGAGCTGCGCGGCGAGCGCCGACATGGTCGCGCCAAGCGCGGCGCGCTCCTGCGGCGTGTGACCGGCGATCTGGAAGAAAGCGACCGCGTTGACGAAGTTGAAAACGAAGCCGGCAAGCGAGAAACCGACGATGCCCCAGCGACCCAGACGCAGCGCGAGCAGGACCGCGGTCACGAGGTCAGCAGGCGCCGCCTGGGCTCGCTGAAGTAGCTGAGGAAGACATCCTCGAGGCTGGGCTCGGTGCTGACGAGGTCGGTCACCGTGGCGTCGCGCAGCGCGTGGAGAAGCGGGTCGAAGCTGCCGCGGACGGTGCAGGTTATGCGGTCGCCCTCCGCCTTCATCTCTTCCACGCCCTCGGCCGCGCGGATCTCGCGCTCGGGGATCGGAGTTCCGGGTGCGAACTCGATCTCCACGCGGTGGACGCGGATGTGCCGCAGATCGTCCAGCTCCGCGACCCGCACCAGCCTGCCGTCCCGGATGATGCCCACGCGGTCGCACACGTGCTCGACCTCGGAAAGGATGTGCGAGGAGAGAAACACCGTCGCCCCGTCGTCGCGCGTCTCGCGCAGCAGGGCGTAGAACTCCTGCTGGTTCAGTGGGTCGAGGCCGCTGGTCGGCTCGTCGAGGATCAGCAGGTCGGGCCGGTGCATGAAGGCGACCACGATGGCGAGCTTCTGCTTGTTGCCGCTCGAGTACTCGCGAAAGCGGCGGCTCAGGTCGAGGTCGAAGCGCTCGGCGAGCCGGTGCACGCGGCGGCGGTCGACACCGCCACGCATGCCGCCGAGGTAGGCGATCACCTCGTCGCCCGTGAGGCTTCCATACTGAGGCACGTCGCCCGGCAGGTAACCCACCTTGCGCTTGACCTGGACCGAGTCGCGCACGCAGTCGAGCCCGAACACGTGGGCCGTGCCGCCGGTGGGGCGGATCATGCCCATGAGGAGGCGGATGGTCGTCGTCTTGCCCGAACCGTTCGGCCCCAGGTAGCCGAAGACCTCCTGCCCGGTGACCTGGAGGTCGAGCTCGAACAGGCCTCGGCCGACGCCGTAGTCCTTGCTGAGCCGATCGGTCCTGATCGCCGGCGGTGCCACTCTCAGTGCGAGCATATAGGCGCCGTGTTGATGGGCGACGTCGAGCTCCATCTGCTGATCGCCGACCGCTGGAAGGCGGACGGGGGCCTGATGTTCGGTGTGGTTCCGAAGGTGCTGTGGGAGAAGCACAAGCCCGCCGACGGCAACAACATGATCGATTGCGCATGCGTTTGCCTGATCGCGCGCCTCAACGGCCGCGTCATCGTGTGCGAGACGGGGATCGGCAACAAGCTGAGCGAGAAGCGGGCGCAGCAGGTCATGCTCCGTGAGCCCGAGAGCCTGCTCCACCACCTGCAGCGTCTCGGCATCCGGCCGGAGGAGGTCGACCTGGTGGTCACGACGCACCTGCACTGGGACCACGCGGGCGGGCTCACGCGGCGCAACGCGGAGGGCGAGGTGGAGCTGACGTTCAAGCGTGCGCGGCATTTCATCCAGCGCTCGGAGTGGGACTTCGCCCTGCAGCCGGACGTGCGGAGCCGCCCGAGCTACATAACCGACGACTTCACGCCGCTTGCGGACGGCAACGACATGGTCGAGTTCCTGGACGGTGACGCCGAGGTGCTGCCCGGCGTGCACCTGCGGCACGTGGGCGGGCACACGCCTGGCAGCCAGGTGCTCGTGCTGCAGTCGGGAGAGTTCGCGTGCGCGGTCACCGGCGACCTCGTGTGTCAGACGCCGAACCTGCGCGTTCCATGGAACATGGCGGCGGACATCGAGCCGCTGCGTGTCTTGCAGCAGAAGGCGAAGTTGTTCGAGGAGGCGGAGAGGCACCGCTGGCTGCTGGTGCTGAGCCACGAGGTCGACCAGCCGGCCGGCTACCTGGAGGAAGGGGGGCGCTGGCGTCCCGAGCCGCGCCTGCTTTGAGCTTCACCGCCGCCGACGGTCGCAGGCTGACCTACCGCAAGCTCGGGCACGGCCCGGTGCTCGTCTGTCATCCGGGCGGTCCCGGGTTCTCCTCGACCTACTTCGGCGACCTTGCGGCGCTGTGGGAGCAGTACACGCTGATCATGCTCAACCCGCGGGGCACGGGCGGGTCGGACCGCCCGCGGGACTCGAGCCAGTACCAGGTCGACGACTACGTGGCCGACCTGGAGGACTTGCGCGGGCACCTTGGCCTGGAGCGGATGCTCCTCCTGGGGCACTCGCACGGCGGGATCGTGGCCCAGGCGTACGCCGCGACCCACCCGAGCCGCGTGCGCCGGCTGGTGCTGGCGTCGACGCTGTGCAGGTTCGGGCCGGAGCAAGAGAGCGCGATGCGGGCGGGCATGGACAGGCGGACCGGCCAGCCCTGGGCCGCGGACGCCATCGAGGCGCTGGAGGAGGAGCAGGCGGGCCGCTTTACGACCGACGAGGAGCTGAGCGGGATCGTATTCCGCGAGCTGCCCCTCTACTTCGCGCACTACGGCCCCGCGGAGGCCGGCTACCTGGACACGCTGAAGACCGAGACGATCAACTCCGATGCGCTGAAGCTCTTCAACGCCGAGATCTTCAACACGTTCGACCTGCGCGGGAACCTGGCCTCGATCACCGCGCCGACGTTGGTGATCACGGGCGACGAAGACTTCATCTGCGGGCCGATCTGCGCCGAGGAGATCTGCGGCGGCGTCAAGGGGGCGCGGATGGTGATCGTCGGCGACGCGGGCCACATGCTCTTCGTCGAGCAGCCGCAGGTGTTCCACGACGAGGTGGCGGACTTCCTGGCGCCTAGCTCGAGTCCTTAACAACCTGGGCTGATTTCCGGCGCCGGGGTACCTAACGTCGAGCGTGTGCTAGGAAGCGTGGATTCGTGCGTGCTCGCGGGCCTCGGCGTGCGTCCCATCCGCGTCGAGGCGTACATCGGCCGAGGCGAGGTCGCGTTCATAGTCGTCGGCCTCGCGACCACGACCGTGAAGGAGGCGCGGGAGCGCGTTCGCTCGGCGATCAAGAACAGCGGGCTCGACTTCCCCCACTCGCGCCTCACCGTGAACCTCGCGCCGGCCGAGCTGCGCAAAGAGGGTTCTGGACTCGACTTACCCATCGCGATTGCCATCGCCCTGGCGAGCGCGCACCGCTTGCCGCCGCCCCGCAGCGCCTTCGTCGGCGAGCTGGCCCTCGACGGCAGCGTGCGCCACGTCGACGGCGTGCTGGTGGCTGCGCGCGGGCTGCGCGAGCTCGGCTACGAGCGGGTCTTCGTGCCCGCCGAGGACGCCGAGGAGGCGTCGCTCATCGAGGGGCTCGAGGTCGTCCCCTGCGCGACTCTGCTCGGCGTCGTCAACCACCTGCTCGGCGTCGAGCCGATTCCGCCCGCCTCGCGCGCCGCCGCGGGGGACACGCCGTCTGCGATGGAGCAGGATCTTGCCGAGGTCCACGGCCAGGAGGAGGCCAAGCGCGCGCTGGAGGTCGCGGCGGCGGGCGGCCACCACGTCCTGCTCACGGGGCCGCCCGGCGCAGGCAAGACGATGCTCGCCCGCTGCCTGCCCGGGATCCTGCCGCCGCTGGAGTTCGACGAGGCTCTCGAGGTCGCCCAGGTCCGCAGCCTGCTCGGCGAGCTGCCGCGCGGCCGGCCGCTGGATTGGACGCGTCCATTTCGCGCCCCGCACCACGGCGTGTCCACGGCGGGCCTCATCGGAGGCGGCTCCGGCCTGGCGCTGCCCGGGGAGATCAGTAGGGCGACGCACGGCGTCCTCTTCCTCGATGAGCTGGCGGAGTTCCAGACGCCGGTCCTGCAGGCGCTCCGCCAGCCGCTCGAGTCGGGCCGCGTGACGATCACGCGGTCGGGAGGCTCGGTCGCCTACCCCGCGCGGTTCAGCCTCGTCGCGGCCACCAACCCCTGCCCCTGCGGGTGGGGCGGCGACAACGTGCGGGTGTGCCGCTGCACGCCGGCCGCCATCGACACCTATCAGCGCCGGCTATCAGGTCCGCTTGTGGACCGCATCGACATCCAGGTGGCGGTGCGCCGCGTGCCGCTCGAAGTGCTCGCGGCCGAGCCGTGCGGCGAACCATCCTCGGTGGTGCGCGAGCGCGTCGTCCTCGCCCGGCGCCGCCAGATGGAGCGCCAGGGCGTGCTCAACGCCCAGCTCAAGCCGACGCGGCTGCGCCAGCTCGCGCCCCTGCCGCCTGAGTCGCGACGCACTCTCGAGCGCTGGTCGGCGCGGCGAGGCATGACCGCCCGCGGATTCCACCGCGCGTGGCGGGTCGCCCGCACAGCGGCCGACCTCGACGGCTCCGACACGATCGCAGAGCACCACGTCCTCGAGGCGCTCGGCTTCCGGCTGCAGGATGTCGCCGCCTGAGCTCAGAACCCGTGGGCGATGGCCGCCACCCGAAGGCCCGCGCGTCGCCATCGTCGGGTCGCGTCGCCCGTCGCCTTACGGCGAGGCAGTCGCCGAGCAGCTCGCGCTCGAGCTCGCGCGCAGGGCAGTCGTCATCGTCAGCGGACTCGCCCTCGGCATCGACGCGGCCGCGCATCGGGGAGCGCTCAACGCCGGCGGCGTGACGGTCGCGGTCATGGGCACGGGCGTGGATGTGATCTATCCCTCGGCCCACACCGTGCTCGCCGAGGCGATACTCAAGGCGGGCGGCGCCCTCGTCAGCCAGTTCCCCGACGGCACCGCGCCGCGTCGCCACCACTTCCCCGCGCGCAACTACACGATGGCGGCGCTCTCTGACCTCGTCGTCGTGGTCGAGGCGGCCGAGGGCTCCGGCGCCCTCATCACCGCCGAGGCCGCGCTCGACCTACATAAAGAGGTAATGGCGGTGCCCGGCAGCGTCTTCTCCCCGCTGTCCGTCGGCACCCATGGGCTCCTGCGCGACGGCGCCGGGTTGGTTCAGAACGCGCGCGACATCCTGGCCGTCCTGAACCTCGGGGGCGAGGTCCTCGACGACCCGCTGGCCGCGCCGGGAACCCTCGGCTTCAAGCTGCGGCCAGAGCGCGACGGCATCCTTTCCCACCTGTCGGACGTTCTGGCCGTCAACGCCTCCGAGCTGGCCCGGAAGCTTCAGCTTCCGATCGCGGAAGTGCTCGGCCGCCTGACCTCCCTGGAGCTCGACGGGGCGGTCACCCGGCACCAGGGCGGATATGTAAAGGCGTTGCGCCGCGGCAAAGAACGGGCGTAGGATGCCCGCCCGGACTAGCCCCGGGGGAACAAACGTCCAGGTTTGGGTATAGAGAGAGAGCTGTGCCGGAAGGATTGATCATCGTCGAGTCGCCCGCCAAGGCGAGAACCCTGAAGCGGTTCCTGGGGGACCGTTTCGACGTTCGCGCCTCGATGGGCCACGTCCGCGACCTCCCCGAGAAGGAGATGGGCGTGGAGGTGGACGACGGCTTCAAGCCCCACTACGAGGTGGTCGAAAGCCGGCGCAAGACGATCAACGAGCTCCGGTCGGCGGCCAAGATGGACCAGGAGGTCATCCTCGCCTCCGACCCCGACCGCGAGGGCGAGGCCATCGCCTGGCACCTGGCCGAGGTGCTGAAGCTGCGCGACCCCAAGCGGATCGAGTTCCACGAGATCACCTCCGACGCTGTGCGCAGGGCGCTCGAGTCGCCCCGCGGCATCGACATGCGCCTGGTCAACGCCCAGCAGGCGCGCCGGGTGGTCGACCGGCTGGTCGGCTTCCGCCTGAGCCCATTCCTCTGGAGCAAGGTGCAGAAGGGGATCGGCGCGGGCCGCGTGTCCTCGGTCGCCCTGCGCCTTGTCGTCGACCGCGAGGAAGAGATCCGCAAGTTCGTCCCGGTGGAGTCCTGGACGGTCGACGTCGAGCTCTCCAAGCGCGGAGACGAGAACCACTTCGTCGCCCGACTACACCGGCCCAACTCAGGTGGAGAGGACAAGCTCGAGGTCCACAACGAGGCCGAGGCGCAGGAGATCCTGCGCCGGCTGGAGGGCGCGGCCTACCGCGTCATCGGCGTCGAGCAGAAGCGCCGGAGCAAGAGCTCAAACCCGCCCTACATCACCTCGACGCTGCAGCAGGACGCGTCCAGCCGCTTGCGCATGCGGCCGCACGTCGCGATGCGCATCGCCCAGCAGCTCTACGAGGGCGTCGACCTCGGCGCCGAGGGCCCGGTCGGCCTCATCACCTACATGCGCACCGACTCGACGCGCATCTCCGCCGACGCCGATGCCAGGGTGAAGGCCTACGTCAAGGGCCAGCACGGTGAGCGCTACCTCGGCACTTCCCGCGCCGCCAAGGCGTCTCCCGGGGCGCAGGACGCTCACGAGGCGATCCGGCCGACCGACGTCAGCCGCACGCCGGACTCGGTCCGGCAGCACCTGACTCCCGACCAGTACAGGCTCTACGACCTGATCTGGCGGCGGTTCGTCGCCAGCCGGATGGCGCCGGCGCAGTACGACCAGACGCAGGTCGAGATTGAAGGCGGGGAATACGTGTTCCGAGCCAACGGGTCGGTGCTCGCGTTCGACGGTTTCTACCGCGTCTGGGGACGCGACGAGAACGGCGAGAACGAGCTGCCCACGCTCGCGCAGAGCGATGAGCTCGACTACCACGGCGTCAAGCCCGAGCAGCACTTCAGCCAGCCGCCACCGCGCTACACCGAGGCGACGCTGATCAAAGAGCTCGAGCAGCGCGGCATCGGCCGTCCGTCGACGTACGCGCCCATCGTGCAGACGATCACCAAGGCGCACGGGTACGTGGAGATCAAGGACCGGCGCCTCTATCCGACGCGGGTGGGCGAGGTCGTCAACTCGCTGATGGTCGACCACTTCAAGCCCATCTCCGACGACGAGTACACGTCCAAGCTCGAGACCCGGCTGGACGACGTGGAGAGCGGAAAGCAGGAGTGGGTGCCCGTGGTCAAGGACTTCTACGGGCCGCTGCAGCGCATGCTCAGCGCCGCCGAGGAGGCAACGCCCGCGGACACCGACGAGGTCTGCCCGCTCTGCCACGAGGGCCACCTCGTCCGCAAGGCGAGCCGCTTCGGTCCGTTCCTGGGCTGCTCGCGCTACCCCAAGTGCAAGTTCCGCCGCGCCCTCACGCCGGACGGCGAGGCGCAGCAGCCGAAGCTGCTCGACGAACCGTGTCCGACCTGCGGCCGGCCGCTGCAGCTGCGCACGGGTCGCTACGGCGAGTTCGTCGGCTGCTCGGGCTACCCCGAGTGCAAGTACATCAAGCGTGACGCCGCGCAGGGCGAGTCCAAGCTGACTGGCGAGAAGTGCCCGCAGTGCGGGGAGGGCGACCTGGTCGAGCGCACCGGACGGTACGGACCTTTCGTCGCCTGCTCGCGCTATCCGGACTGCAACTACCGGGCGAACATGGGCAAGGACGGCAAGCCCCGGCAGGGACCTAAGGTCCTCGACGAGCCGTGCCCCATCTGCGGCAAGCCGCTCGTCGAGCGTCGGGGCCGGTTCGGCCTGTTCAAGTCGTGCTCCGACTACCCGAAATGCCCCGGCCCGAAGGGCATCAAGAAACTCGAAGCCGCCTCGTAACGAAGGCCCCAGGGGGGCGTTAGAGCGGCAACAGACATGCGCGGCACAATCGCAATCCTCATCGCGATGTTGGTAACGGTCTCTTGCGGCAGCGGGCCGACGGCGTCGCGCCCGAGCCCGGTCGCCACCACCTCTCCCACGGCCTCCGCGAGCGCATCGCCGACCGCGAGGCCGGATCCATCCTCACTCCCGAAGCTGGCGGGAGCGTATGGGCTGCTCTACTCGCGACCAAACGTCGACCCGCGCGGCCTACTGCACCTCGTCAAAGCTGACGGGACCCTGGCCGCCAGCGTGAGCATGCTGTGGGGCGGCCAATCCATCTCTTGCAGGGCCAGCACCGACGCCGTGAACATCCCTCCTCCAGTGAGCGCAAGCGACGGCCACGTCTACTTCCGTGAGGGCGCGGCCATCCGGATGGTCGTCGCTCCGAGCACTAAGGTCGACGTCACGACGGTTCCAGACAGTCCGTCGGTGATCAGCATGTTCTCGGTACGGCCCGATGACCAGAAGATCGCGGTTGTCGTCGTCGACACCTCCTCGCCGACCACCATAACGACCCGCCTTTATGTCGAAGACCTCCTCGGTGGCGGCCATCACGCCGACATCTACACCACTTCCACGCCCAAGTCGGGCACGCCGACGATCCTATGGCCGATGGGCTGGCACCAGGGCAACCTGGTCCTCGCCGTCGTTCCCGCGTGCATCTTTGGCCCGCGTGAGGGACCGACGGAGTGGCATGTGTCCAGCCCGGTGACGGCCAACCGAGTGGCCACGATCAAGGGCAGCAACTGCCAGAGGAGCGTCTGGCCCTCGCCCGCAGGCGTCGCCTGCGCGCAGGGGTTGGGGCCGACGACCCTTTACGACTGGACCGGCAAGGTGGTTGGAGACACCGGGCCGGGCATCGCCTTCACGATCTCCGACACAGGCCTGTCGCCGGCAGGGCAGAGCATCTACTTCCAGGGCGCCGCCACGCGGATCGTCCAGCTGGGACCAGGGCCGTACGCCACGGTGGACAGCTACGCCGCCTGCGGCTGGATCGATGAGGATCATCTGCTCGCGACCTCCGCGGTGATCACATTTCCGGCCGAGACGGCGGGCAACGTGCACGTGACGGCGACGGCCAAGGCGCTGCCGCAGAGCGCACTCCCGGACCCATCGACACCGCTGAGCAGCACTTGCGCCGGCAGGTTTCCCGGTTCCCTCTAGCGGGTACAATCGCAAAGCCAGTCCCAAGCGACTGAGTTAGCACGTCCGGGGCAAACCCCCTGTCCTTCGCAGACCGAAGGCCAGAACCGGGCGGAAGAGGAACAGGGAGGAGGTATCTACGTGGCGCAAGTGACGTTGAAGCAGCTGCTGGAGGCGGGTGTCCATTTCGGCCACCAGACCAGCCGCTGGAACCCCAAGATGAAGACCTACATCTTCACCGCCCGCAACGGCATCCACATCATCGACCTGCAGAAGACAGTGCGGCTCCTCGACGATGCGTGGGAGTTCACACGCAACGTCGCGGCGAGCGGCCGGCCCGTTCTCTTCGTCGGCACCAAAAAGCAGGCCCAGGAGACGATCCAGACCGAGGCCGCGCGCTGCGGCATGTACTTCGTCAACCGCCGCTGGATGGGCGGGATGCTGACCAACTTCAGCACCGTGAAGAAGCGAATCGAGCGCCTGCAGGACCTGCGCAAGATGCAGCAGGAGGGCCAGTTCGAGCAGATGCCGAAGAAGGAGGCCAAGCGACTCCAGGACGAGCTCGACCGGCTGATGTTCCACTTCGACGGCATCGCCGACATGAAGCGGCTCCCTGGCGCCCTGTACGTGGTCGACCCGCGCAAGGAGCACATCGCCGTCACCGAGGCGAACCGGCTCAAGATCCCGGTGGTCGCCATCACCGACTCGAACTGCGACCCCGACCTCATCACCTACGTCATCCCAGGCAACGACGACGCCATCCGCGCCGTCAAGCTGCTCACGGGGAAGATCGCCGACGCGTGCCAGGAGGGCCGGCAGGAGGCCGCCGCACGCGGCGAGATCATGCCCGAGGTCGAGGACCGCGAGTTCCTCGAGACGCCTCGCTACGAGGAGATCGAGGAGTACCTCGAAGACGAGGAGGACTACCTCCCGACCGTTTCCGAGGAGGAGTTCATCGGCCACGGCGCGGACGACGAGGAGGCCCGCTGATGGCCGTGGGCATGGACAGGACCGAGCTCATCCGCAAGCTCAGGGAGATGTCGGGCGCGGGGATGATGGACTGCAAGCACGCTCTCGAGGAGGCCGGCTGGGACCTCGACAAGGCGTTCACCATCCTCCGCGAGAAGGGCATCGCCAAGGCCGCCAAGCGCGCTGACCGCGTGACCGGGCAGGGCGTCGTCGAGGCCTACCTCCACTCGACCTCCCCCGACTACCCCCCGCAGCTGGGCGTGCTCATCGAGGTCAACTGCGAAACCGACTTCGTCGCCAAGGGCAGCGACTTCCGCAAGCTGGCGAAGGAGCTGGCGCTGCAGGTCGCGGGCTTCGGGGCGCGCTGGGTCAGCCGCGAGGACGTGCCGGACGAAGTGCTCGTCACCGAGCGCGAGGTCTACGAGGCGAAGGCGCGCCAGGACGGCAAGCCCGAGCAGGTGATCAACCGCATCGTCGAGGGCCAGATCGAGGATTTCCTCAAGCACAACTGCCTGCTCGAGCAGGAGTACTTCCGCGAGCCGGGCCGCACGGTGCAGCAGCTGATCGCGGAGAACATCTCCAAGCTGCAGGAGAACATCACGGTCCGGCGCTTCGCGCGATTTAACATCAGGGAGTCCTGAGCCAGAGCGGGGGCGCGCCAGGCGCCCGGTCGAAAGGGGTGAGCGTGGGAGATCGATCGCCCAAGTACAACCGCGTGCTGCTCAAGCTGAGCGGTGAGGCGCTCGGCGGCTCGCGCGATTACGGGCTGGATCTCGAGGTCGTGGAGACGATCGCGACCCAGGTCAAGCGCGTCCATCAGATGGGCGTGCAGGTCGCCCTGGTCGTCGGTGGTGGCAACATCTTCCGCGGCCTCGCCGCCACCGAGCGTGGCTTCGACCGCGCCACGGGCGACTACATGGGCATGCTGGCGACGGTGATCAACGCCCTCGCCCTCCAGGACGCGCTCGAGCGCACCGGGATCCCCGCCCGGACCATGACCGCGATCCAGATGCCGCAGGTTGCGGAGCCCTACATCCGCCGCCGCGCGGTGCGCCACCTCGAGAAGGGTCGCGTCGTGATCCTCGCCGCGGGCACAGGCAACCCGTACTTCACCACCGACACGACTGCGGCTCTGCGCGCGGTGGAGATCGAGGCCGACGTCATCCTCAAGGCAACCAAGGTCGACGGGGTCTACACGGCCGACCCGAAGCGCGACCCGACCGCGACCAAGTTCGACCACCTCGGCTACATGGAGGTCCTCAACCGCGGCATCGAGGTCATGGACAACACCGCGTTGACGCTGTGCATGGACAACGACGTGCCCATCGTCGTCTTCAACCTCCTGACTCCCGGCAACATCGAGCGCGTCGTGCTGGGCGAGGACGTCGGCACGCTCGTCGGGTCGGCGTCGTGATCGATCCCATCCTCCGGGAGGCGGAGACGAAGATGGGCAAGTCGGTCGACCACCTCGGCTCCGAGCTCACCCACATCCGCACCGGCCGGGCCAACGCGGCGCTCATCGACAGGATCATGGTTCCGTACTACGGCACGCCGACGCCACTCAACCAGCTCGCGCAGATCAGCGCGCCCGAGCCGCGCCTCCTGGTCGTGCAGGTCTACGACAAGAGCCAGATCGGCGCTGTGGAGAAGGCGCTGCGCACCAGCGAGCAGGGCCTCAACCCGGCCAGCGACGGCCAGGTGATCCGGGTCCCGATCCCGCCGCTCACCGAGGAGCGCAGGCGCGAGTACGTGAAGCTCGTCAAGCAGAAGGCGGAGGAGGCGCGGGTCGCGATTCGCAACGTGCGCCGCGACGAGCTCCACCGCATCGAGCAACTGCAGAAGCAAGGCGAGGTGGCGGAGGACGATTCGAAGCGGGCGTCGGCCCGCCTCCAAAAGACTGTCGACGCCCACATCGAGAAGATCGACGGCCTGGCGAACCGCAAGGAACGCGAAGTTATGGAAGTCTGACTTATGAGAGGAAACCCTGATGGTTTCCTCTCATCGCGCGTGCGGCTTCGCCGCGGGCGCTGCTCTCCTTCCGGTATACGGTTCGGATTGTCTTAGCAGTCTTCCACCAGACCCGCCTGGAGACAGACAGGAACGCGTGTCGCGGCCGAGGTGAACTCGGCCGCCCTGACCACCTGAGTTATGAGCGGGAACCCCGATGGTTCCCGCTCATCGCCCGGGCGCCTCGCGCCGGGGCTGCTCACCCTCCGGTATACGGTTCCGATTGTTTGAGTTGTCTTCCACCAGACCCGCCTGGAGACAGACAGGAACGCGTGTCGCGGCCGAGGTGAACTCGGCCGCCCTGGCCACCTGAGTTATGAGCGGGAACCCTGATGGTTCCCGCTCATCGCCCGGGCGCTTCGCGCCAGGGCTGCTCACCCTCGCCGAGGTGAACTCGGCCGCCCTCGCTACCCGAGTAAGCCGGGTTTTGGTCTGCTCGGTACGCTTTCCTCCTACTTGAGCTCCCAGGTCCCCCGCCACATCGGGATCATCATGGACGGCAACGGCCGCTGGGCTCGCCGCCACGGCCGCCCCGTCAGCTTTGGCCACCGCCAGGGCGTGCGGGCGATCAAGCGCGTCCTCCAGGCATGCGAGGACCTCGGAGTGCACGCGCTCTCCATCTACGCCTTCTCGACCGAGAACTGGGCCCGGCCACGAGCCGAGGTGCGGGCGCTGATGCGCCTCTTCCACGAGACGATGCAGCGCGAGATCGACGAGATGCACCGGCGCGGCGTGCGCATCGTCGTCAGCGGCCGGCGCGAGGAGCTCTCGGCGAGGATGCGCGATCGCATCGACGAGGCGATGGCGCGCACGGCGGGTAACAAGAACGGCGTGCTCAACGTTTGCCTCAATTACGGAGGTCGAGCGGAGATCGTGGACGCCGCGCGCAGTCTCATCCAGGACGGTCTGGCGGCTCGGGACGTAGACGAAGCGGCGCTATCGGCGCGCATGTACCAGCCGGATCTCCCGGACCCCGACCTGATCATCCGCACCGCGGGTGAGCATCGGGTGAGCAACTTCCTGCTGTGGCAGGGCGCCTACGCGGAGATCGTGGTCAGCGAGACGCTCTGGCCAGACTTCGGCGAGGAAGAGCTGAAGGCGGCGATCGCGGAGTACGCGTCGCGCGTGCGCCGGTTCGGCGGCCGGCCCGCGGCGGAGGCAGCCGTCAGTTGACGACTGGCAACGCGCCTCTCGCGCGAGCCTGGAAGCCCAGTCCGCTGATGGTGCGCATCCTCAGCGCGTTCGTCATCCTCGGTCTGGTCATCGGCCTGGTCCTGGCCGGCATCTACGGGGTCTACGCGCTCGTGCTCATGCTCGGCGGCTTCGCCCTGTACGAGTACCACGGCCTCTCCGACAAGATGGGCTCGCGCGCGCCCGCGTGGCTGCTCTATCCGCTCGGCGCCTTCTTCGCGTTCAGCGGCACCGTCCTCAAGGAGGTCGACGTCACGCTGGTGCTGGCGCTCGCCCTCGTCGGTGGACTTGGAGCGTTCCTGTTCCTGCCCGGCCGTCGGCAGGGCCTCAGCCGCTGGGCGATGGGCCTGGCCGGCGCCCTGTACATCGGCATGCCCTTCAACTTCTACCTGCTGCTGTACACGTCGAAGCCCAACGGCCTGGTCTGGACGCTGTTCACGATCTTCGCCGTGGTCGTCAGCGACGCCGCCGCGCTGCTCGTGGGCAGCCGCATCGGCCGCCACCCGTTCTTCGCGAACATCAGCCCCAAGAAGACGCTCGAGGGAGCCATCGCAGGCGTCCTGGGCGCGGTGATCGTGATGACGATCGGCGTTTCCGCTGTGCTCGGGATCAGCCCGCTGCACGCCATCGTCCTCGGATTCCTGGTCGGCGCCAGCGCCCTGGTGGGGGACCTGGTGGAGTCGCAGATGAAGCGCCTGGCCGACGTCAAAGACTCGTCCCACCTGATACCCGGCCACGGCGGGGTGCTAGACCGCATCGACTCGATCCTCTTCCCGCCGATCCTCGTCTACTTCTACGTGACGGTGTTCCACATCCTGTAGATGCGCGCCCTCAACATCGCGGTCCTCGGTGCGACCGGCTCCATCGGCCGCCAGACGCTCGACGTCATCGACCGCAACCCGCAGCGCTTCAAGCTCTTCGGCCTGACCGAGGGCGTGCACCCGGCCGGCAGACAGGCCGAGCACGTGGTCAACGGCCGCGCGGGCGAGGGCGACTTCGACGCGCGGGTGGAGGCGATGGTCACCGACCCGCGCTGTGACCTCGTGGTGATCGCGATCCCAGGGGCGCGAGCTCTCGCCCCGACGCTGGCCGCGCTGCGCGCGGGCAAAGAGGTGGCGCTCGCGACCAAAGAGGTCCTGGTCATGGCGGGCGAGCTGGTGATGCGTACCGCCGGCGAGAAGGGGATCCGGCCCATCGACTCCGAGCACAGCGCCATGTGGCAGTGCCTGTGGGGCGAGGAGCTGGCGAACGTCCGCCGGCTGGTCATAACCTCCAGCGGCGGCCCGTTCTGGGCCCACCCCGACATGGACCTCGACCAGGTCACGGTCGAGCAGGCGCTCAACCATCCCCGCTGGTCGATGGGGCCCAAGGTCACCGTCGACTCGGCCACCCTGATGAACAAGGGCCTGGAGGTGATCGAGGCGCATCACCTCTACGGCATCGCCCTGGAGAGGATCACGGTCTGCATCCACCCGCAGAGCGTCGTCCACTCCCTGGTCGAGTTCGTCGACGGCTCGTTCAAGGCCCAGCTGGGCAGGCCAGACATGCGCCTGCCGATCGCGGTGGCGCTCGCGTACCCGGACCGCCTGCCGGACGCGGTCCCGCCGACGCCCCTCGCCGAGCTCAGCGGCCTCGAGTTCCACGACCTTGACGAGGCGCGGTTCCCCAGCGTCCGCCTGGCGCGCGAGGCGGCCGCGACGGGAGGGGGCCATCCGGCGGTTTTGAACGCCGCCAACGAGGAGGCGGTGAACGCGTTCCTGGCCCGGGACATCCCGTTCAGCGCCATCGTCCTGACGGTCGAGCGGACCCTGGCCGCGTTCGCAGGCTGCGGCAACAGCCTTCCCGAGATCCTGGAGGCGGATCGCTGGGCGCGGGCTGAAGTCAAGGAGAAGTTCGGTAGTGTGAGGCGCGCATGAGCAGCCTTCTGGTCGTGATCGGGATCGCCGGCATGTTCCTCATCCTCATCGCGCCCCACGAGGCAGGCCACTTCGCGTTCGCCAAGCTGTTCAAGGTGCGCGTGATCGAGTTTTCGATCGGCGCCGGCACCAAGCTCTGGTCGACGACGCGCGGCGGCACGATGTACGCGATCCGCGCCTTCCCGATCCTCGGCTACGTGCGCATGGGAGGCATGGAGGCGGGCGACTTCACCGACCCCAACGGGTTCCACACCAGGCCCTCCTGGCAGCGCCTGCTGATCCTCGCCGGCGGACCGCTGGCCAACTTCCTCGTCGCCATGCTCCTGATCACCGGCTACGACCTGACGCAGCTCAACGACACGCCAGGAAGGGTCGTCGAGGTGCTGCCCAACACGCCCGCCGCGGCGGCGGGGCTGCAGAAGGGCGACGTCCTGAAGTCCGTCGACGGCGTGCAGATCACAGCTCCCGACCAGCTGCAGAAGATCGAGAACGGCGCGCCCAACGCGGCCATCGTCATCGGCGGAGTCCACGCCGGCGGGCAACCGTTCCGCGTCATCGTGACGCCGGGCTGCGACGAGAAGACGAACTTATGCCGGATCGGGCTCGCGGCGAGGTGGGGGGTGGTGACGCCCAGGGACGCCGTCGTCAGCGGTGTGACCTTCCCGTTCGTCGCCGTCCGGAACATCGCGCTCGGCCTCAGCCAGCTGGTCACGGGGCAGATTCCCGGCGGCCTGCTCGGGCCGAACGGCTTCACGGGACCGATCGGGATCAGCGTCGTGGCCGCCGAGTCGGTGGGCGGCGGGTTCGACGAGTACATCCTCTTCGCAGCGCTGCTGTCGGTCGCGCTCGGGTTCACCAACCTGCTGCCGTTCCTGGCGCTCGACGGGGGCCGCATGGTCGTGGTCGTGCTCGAGGCGGTGCGCCGGAAGCCGTTCGACCGCATGGCTGAGCTCAACTTCCAGCGCTTCGGCCTGGTTGCGCTGCTGGCGCTGGCGGCCGTGATCAGCTTCCTCGACATCCAGCGCATCGCCACCGGCCAGTTTCCAGGGCTGAGGTGACGACGCCCGCGCTCGTCAACCGGCGCAAGTCGATCCCGGTCAAGGTCGGCGACGACAGGGTCGGCCCCGTCGTCATCGGCGGCGCCGCCCCCATCGCGGTGCAGACGATGACCAAGACGGACACGCGTGACGTCAGGGCGACGCTGCGCCAGATCCACGAGCTGAAGGAGGCGGGGTGCGAGATCGTCCGGCCCGCCGTCCCCGACCACGAGGCCGCCGAGGCCCTGAAGGAGATCGTCAGGGGCTCGCCGCTGCCCGTGATCGCCGACATCCACTACGACCACACCCTGGCCCTGATGGCGATCGATGCCGGCGTGCACTGCCTGCGCCTCAACCCAGGCAACATCCCCGACCGCGACAAGGTGGTCAAGGTGGTGAACGCGGCCAAGGAGCGGCAGATCCCGTTCCGGATCGGCGTCAACGCCGGGTCGCTGCCCGAGGAGGTGCACAAGAGCCTGCGCGAGCAGCACCACATCGACCGCGACGACCGCGAGCGCACGGCCGAGCGCATGGTCGAGGTGGCGCTCGGGCACTGCAAGATCCTGGAGGACCTGGACTACGGACCTGGCTTCATCAAGGTCTCGCTGAAAGCGACCGACGTGTGGACGAACGTCCTCGCCAACCGCAAGTTCGCGGCCGCGCGGCCGTACCCCATCCACCTAGGCGTCACCGAGTCGGGCCCGGTCGAGGCGGGGAGCATCCGCAGCGCGGTCGGCATGGGCATCCTGCTGAGCGAAGGGATCGGCGACACGATCCGCGTCTCGTTGGCTACCTCCGACCCGCGCGAGGAGGTGCGGGTTGCGCACGAGATCCTGAAGACGCTCGCGTTCCGGGTCGAGAGTCCGACCCTGGTCGCCTGCCCGACCTGCGGGCGCCTGGAGTACGACATGGTGCCGACGGTGAATGCGGTCGAGGCCTACATCGCCAGGCTCCGGGTGCCGATCACGGTCGCGGTGATGGGCTGCGTGGTCAACGGCCCCGCGGAGGCGCGGCACGCCGACATCGGCGTCACCGGCGGCCGCGGCAAGGGAGTGATCTTCAAGAAAGGTAAGCTGTACCGCACCGTGCCCCAGGAGGAACTGCTTCCCGTGCTGCTGGCCGAGATCGATGCGATCGCGGCCGAGCACGCCCCTGCGGCGCCGCTCCCGTCCTAGCCCGGCCTCTCACGGTCCGGGCGCGCACAAATCTAACTTCAGATCATTTGATGCCTGGGAGCTAACGGCATGAAACAGCAGACAGAGGAGCAGCAGGACTTCGTGAAAGAAGTCACCAAGATGTCCGTCGACTTCGACCGCTGGTACACGGACGTCGTCCGCAAGGCCGAGCTGGCCGACTGGTCGGGCGTGCGCGGCATGATGGTCGTACGCCCCTACGGCTGGGCGATGTGGGAGGCGATCATGCGCGCCTTCGACGACATGATCAAGGACAGCGGGCACGAGAACTGGGCGTTTCCGCTGCTCATCCCTCGCGAGTTCCTGATGAAGGAGGCCGAGCACATCGAAGGCTTCGCGCCCGAGGTCGCGTGGGTGACCCGCGCGGGCGGCGCGATGGAAGAGCTCGAGGAGCCGCTGGCTGTGAGGCCGACGTCGGAGACGATCATCGGCCCGCTCATCAAGCGCTACATCCAGAGCCACCGCGACCTGCCCAAGCTGACCAACCAGTGGAACAGCGTGGTGCGCTGGGAGATGCGCTCGCGCCTGTTCCTGCGCAGCCGCGAGTTCTGGTGGCAGGAGGGCCATACCTTCCACGCCTACGCGCAGGAGGCCATGGAGGAGGCGGACCTGATCCTCGGCTACTACCGCGCCATCGCCGAGGACTGGCTCGCCGTGCCCGTGCTGGTAGGGAAAAAGTCACCGGCGGAGACGTTTCCGGGCGCGGTGTACACGCTGACGGTTGAAGGCTTGATGCGCGACGAGCTGGCGCTGCAGATGGGCACGTCGCACTACTTCGGACAGAACTTCGCACGCGCTTACGACATCTCGTTCTCGAACAAGGAAAACGAGCGCGAGCTCTGCCATTCGACGTCGTGGGGCATCTCGACGCGACTGGTCGGCGCGCTGGTGATGGCGCACGGCGACGACTCCGGCCTGATCGTGCCCCCGAAGGTCGCTCCGATCCAGGTGGTAGTGGTGCCGATCTTCCGCGACGACGACGGCCAGGCGAAGGTGCGTCGCTTCATCGACGGCTGGTCTGGCGAGCTAAAGCGCGCGGGCATCCGCCACCGCGTCGACTGGCGCGACGAGCGGCCAGGCGACAAGTACGCGCACTGGGAGCTGAAGGGTGTTCCCCTGCGCCTGAACGTCGGCGCCCGGGACGCGGACGCGGGCCAGGTCGAGCTAGTCGACCGGCTCACGCGCCAGAAGGCCGCCGTCCCGGTGGCGGGTCTGGCCGACCGCCTGGGCAAGGAGCTAGAGGACTTCCAGCGCCGGCTCTACGAGCGCGCGCAGAAGTTTCAGCGTGACCGCACCTACGAGTTGGGCACGCTGGACGAGGTGGTCGCCCACTTCCGGGAGAAGGGCGGGTTCGTGTGGACCCAGTGGTGCGGTGACACCGAGGAGGAGGGCCGGATCAAGGCCGAGGCCGGCGGGGTGACGATCCGCACCATCGACGAGGAGTCGAAGGCGTCCGGGAGGTGCCTGGTGTGCGGCAGGCCGGCGAAGTTCCGGGTGGCCCTGGCCAAGGCGTACTAAACGGTCCCGATATCCGATAGTCCGGACTAACGCCACGTCCTGGCGGCCGGAACCGTCGATAGTCCGGACTATCGACGCCGTTCAGCCCGTCGGGTTCTCGAACGCTCCCACCGCCGGCGCGTCGGGGTTTACAGACTCCTGCGGGATGAGCTTCAGCGTCCCGTTCTGAGCCGCGTCCAGGACCGCCTCCGCCACGTCGGGGTGGAAGTGCGTCCCCGCACCCTCGCGCACCTGATCGATCGCGACCTCCAGCGACATCCCCTTCCGATACGGCCGGTCCGATGTCATCGCGTCGATTGCGTCGGCCGCCGAGACGATCCATGCGAACAGCGGCAGCTCGTCGTCCTTCTTCCGGTCCGGGTAACCCTTGCCGTCGTACCGCTCGTGGTGCGAGCGCACGATGACCAGCTCGTCGGTGAGCATCTTCAGCGCGCTCAGGATGTTGTAGCCCACGGTCGTGTGGGACTTCATCTTCTCGAACTCTTCCCCGGTCAGCTTGCCCGGCTTGCGCAGGATCTCGTCTGGGACGCCGATCTTGCCGATGTCGTGCAGCCGCGCCCCACGCTCGAGGCGCACCCATGCGCTCTGATCGCTCGGTGAGTACTTCATCTGGCGCGCGATCATCAGCGCGTACTGCGTGACCCGCTGCGAGTGACCTGCGGTGTAGCGGTCGCGGGCGTCGGAGGTGTTCGCGAGCGCGACCAGGGACTGGAAGATGACGTCCTCGCGGTCCTTGAACAGCCTCGCGTTGTCGATCGCCACCGCAGCCTGAGTCGCCAGCTCGGTCACCAGGTTGCGGTGATCCGCGGAAAACGCGTGACCCAGCTGATAGTTGGCCAGGAAGAGAACCCCGAGAGGTGTGCCCCGCAGCGTTATCGGCACACACAGGACCGCCCTCGGGTTCAAAGGGCTCTCGGCTCTGGATTCCTGCGCCCGCGCCTCCATGACCGCCTCTCCCGACTCCATCACGCGGCGGCAGATGTCACCGCCGATGTCCAGCGCCAGCTTCTCGGCCGTCGCGTGATCGGTGCCAAACCCACCTTTCAGCGCGAGGCGCCCGCCGTCGTCGAGTGCGAGGCACCCGATCTGGGCGGAGGACGCCTTTGCCGCCCCTGCGAGCACCTGCTGCAGCACCTGGCTCAAGTCGAGAGTGGAGGTCGCCGCCTGCAACGCCTCCTGCAGGTTGCGGAGCTCCCAGATGCTGCGCTCGTTCTTCTCGTACAGCTCTGCGTTGCGCACGGCCACCACGCCCTGGTTGGCGAGCGTGGCCAGGACGCGCTGGTCGTCCGCAGTCCACTCCCGCTTCTTGTCGTCGAAGACGGAGAGGGTGCCCCAGAGCTGTCCCTCCTCGAGCATCGGCGTGCAGATCGCCGCCTCGAGTCCCGCGAGATCTGGCGGCGACGCGAGCTCGGCCTGCCAGGCCAGATCGCCCACCACGGTCGCCCGGCCGCTCAGCATCGTCGCCCCGACGACGCCCTGGCCGTTCTGGAAGACCGTCCCGCTCGGGTCCGCCGCCAGCCAGACGGCCATGATGGCGACCTGGTGTCCTTCCGAGGTGGTGCGCGTGAGCATCCCGGCGGTGCCGTCGACCACGCGGATCGCCGCCTCCAGCGTCTTCTGCTCGAGGACCTTGGAGCCCTCAGTCACGGTGGTCAGCGCGGCGGACACCTCCCCGAGCGCGTCCAGGGCCGTGTCCAACCGCGTCGCCTGACCGGTGACCACCTGGAGGATGCGAGAGTTCTCGACCGCCACGCCGGACATCGATCCGAGGTCGTCGAGCGCGCTGATGTCTTGCTGGCTGAATCCGGAGGTTCCGCGCCGTCCCAGACAGAGGGCGCCGATGACGCCGACCTTGCCTCGGATCGGCGTCAGCGCTTCGTTGATCGTTCCGCCGAGCCGTTCCGGCTGGAGTCCGCAGTAGATGCCCTCATCTTCCGTGACCAGGTTACGGAGCATGGTCTCGCCATCCCGCACCCGCGCGAGCGGTCCGTCGATGGCCTCGGAAGCGGGCGCATCGCCGTCGAGCGAGCCATAGGTGTTGTCCGGCTGGAACAGCAGTGCACGCCCGGCGTCGTAGCGGATCACCTCCGAGCCACGCCTGATGACGAGCTCGAGCACCTCTTTCATGGTCTTTCCCGAGGCCTCTTTCACGAGCTCGTTCATGAGCGAGTACCGCGCCGACTCGTGACGGGTCTGGGCGACGAGCTGCGCGCTCGAGAACTCCGTCCCCGCGCGGGCCACGAGGGTGGCGGCGAGGCGCTGGTCGTCCTCCGAGAACTGTCCGCCGGTGCGACCGAGAACGATGAACCCGCCGATGTGATCGTCCATCGGCATGGGCACGGCCAGCACGCTCTGCAGGTGGAAACCGTCGGGCAAATAGCTGACCAGCTCGACGAGTCCGTTCTCATCACGCGCCGCGTAGGTGGTCCTGCTCTCGATGGCCGCGAGCAGTGGGCCTGCGTCGCCGTGCGGCCGGTTGACCGCCTGCGGCCGCAAGCGTTCAACCCCGACGCCTGGCGGCTGCGGCACGAACCGCCGCCCGTCCGCCGAGGTCAGGTAGCAGCATGCGAAGTCGGCGTGGACGTTGGCGGCGATGCCGGCCGTGATCGCGGCCGTGTCGCCGGGCCTCGTCCCGTTCATGTCCGACGTCGCGGCGACGAACGCCTGATGCTTCTGGCCCAGCTGGGCGGTCAGTCTCGCAACCTCGTCGGCTCGCCGGCGAAGCTCGCCGGCGAAGCTTCGGTAGGCGACGAGCGCGCAGACACCACCGACGAAAAGAAGGGCTAACCCGCCTACCTGGAACGCCACATCGCCTCCCCGCGCGTTGAACTGGGCGATCACCAGGGTCAGGACCAGCGATCCCGCGCCCAGGGGCGCGGCCAACCGCCAGGAGCGAAAGTTCGCGCCGGCGGCGACGGCGAGCAGCCCGGCGGCGGCGGCGAGCGCCATCCCAGGCTCGTCCCGGTCAATGGCGTTCAGCGTCGCGCCGGCCAGGATGAGGGCGCCCGCGGCCGCCGCGGAGCCGATCCGGACCCCCAGGAGCGCCCTTCCCGAGTTCATGTCGCGGCTCGTTAGTCTAGGTTCGGGTTCGGCGGGGGAAGCTAGATAGCGAATCTAAACTTCATCCCAACCCCGAAATGACAGTTTCCGAGCTTCTCAGAGTTGCCGATCACCTCGATCCGAAGGGCCAGGTCATGGTCCGGAAGGCGTACGAGCGCGCCGCCACCGCCCACCACGGCCAGCGCCGCTTGTCGGGCGAGGACTATGTCAACCACCCCCTCGAGGTGGCGGCCATCCTCGCCGACCTGGAGCTGGACGCCGAGACCATCGCCGCCGCGCTGCTTCACGACACGGTCGAGGACACCAACCTGACCGCCGAAGAGGTCAGGCGCGAGTTCGGGCCAGAGGTGGCGCGCCTGGTCGACGGCGTCACCAAGCTGGGCCGGATCTCCCTGCGGACCGACCAGCAGCAGCAGGCCGAGAACATCCGCAAGATGATGGTGGCGATGGCGGAAGACCTGCGGGTCGTCCTCATCAAGCTCGCCGACCGCCTGCACAACATGCGGACCCTCGAACCCCTGGCGGAGCCCAAGCGGCGCAAGATCTCGCGCGAGACGCTGGACATCTACGCGCCACTCGCTCACCGGCTCGGCATCGGCCAGATCAAGTGGGAGCTCGAGGACCTGGCGTTTCGCAACCTCGAGCCCGACGCCTACACGGACGTCATCAGCCGGATCGCGCGCAAGCGCGCCGACCGCGAGTCGCTGGTGTCCGATCTGCGCGAGATCCTGGCCCGCGAGCTGGAGAAGGTCGGCATCCAGGCCGAGATCACCGGCCGGCCCAAGCACATCTACTCGGTCTGGCAGAAGATGACCCGCGAAGGCAAGGACTTCTCCGAGATCTACGACCTGTCGGCGATCCGCGTCCTGGTCGACAGCGTGCGCGACTGCTACGGCGTACTCGGCGTCGTGCACTCGCTGTGGAAGCCGATGCCCGGACGGTTCAAGGACTACGTCGCCATGCCGAAGTCCAACGGCTACCAGTCGCTGCACACCACGGTCATCACCCACACAGGCGAGCCGATCGAGATCCAGATCCGGACCCAGGAGATGCACCGCGTGGCCGAGTTCGGCGTCGCGGCACACTGGACATATAAGGAAGGCGGCAAGGACGCGAGCTTCGACCAGAAGCTCTCGTGGCTGCGCAGCCTGCTCGAGTGGCAGAACGAGGTGGGGGACGCCGAGTCGTTCCTCAACACCGTCAAGGTCGACCTGTTCGAGGACGAGGTCTACGTCTTCACGCCGCGCGGCGACGTGATCAACCTTCCCGCCGACTCCACCCCCGTCGACTTCGCGTATCGCATCCACACCGAGGTCGGCCACCACTGCATCGGCGCCAAGGTCAACGGGCGCATGGTGCCGCTCGACTACGCGCTCCAGAACGGCGAGATCGTGGAGATCCTGACCTCCAAGGGACCGCACGGTCCTAGCCGCGACTGGCTGAACTTCGTCAAAAGCGCTTCGGCCAAGGAGCGCATCCGCAAGTGGTTCAAGAGCCAGCGCCGCGAGGAGAACGTCGCCAAGGGCCGCGACCTGCTCGACAAGGAGCTGCACCGCATGCACCGGGTCAGCCTGGCCGACCTGCCAGAGCCCAAGCTGCTGGAGATCGCGTCCCTGCAGAAGTTCGCGACCATCGACGACTTTCTCGCCGCCATCGGCTACGGCGACCTCTCGCCACACGCGGTGGTGATGCGGATGGCGCTGAGCCTCGACACGCCCGGCGCCGACCTGCGCACCATCCCGAGCATCCCCCAGATCCAGCCTTCGCCCCGCGTGCTGGTGCGTGGGGAGAAGGGGATCCTGACCACCATCGCCACCTGCTGCCAGCCGGTGCCCGGCGACGCGATCGTCGGCTACACGACTCGGGGAAAGGGGGTGACGGTCCACCGCGCAGACTGCATGAACGCCGTCAACGCCCAGGACGCGTCGCGGGTCGTACCCGTCGACTGGGAGTCGGATGCCACGCACCTGTACCCGGTCGCGATCAAGATCGAGGCGTTCGACCGCCAGGGCCTGATGCGCGACATCGCCACGGTGGTGGCGGAGAACCGGGTCAACATGTCGGCCCTCCAGGTCCACGTCTACGACGACAAGACCGCTGTCGTGTCGGCTACGGTGGAGATCGACTCGCTGGCGCAGCTATCGCGCCTGATGGAGAAGCTCGAGGGTGTGAAGGACGTGCACACGGTGGCGCGGGAAGCGTCGTGAAGACCGGATCCCGGGACGTCCAGCTCGACGTTCCCGTCAAGGCCGCCTGGGCTGCTCTCGTATCGCCCAAACGCCGGCGCTGGTACTACCGGCTGACGGCGAAGGGCGAGTTCGTGAAGGGCGGCTCGATCCGCTGGGAGGACGATGCCGGGAACGCAGCCGAGGTTTCCGAGGTGCTCGCGGTCGAGGCGCCGAAGCGCCTGGAGCTGCGGACGAACTTTCTGTTTGCGCCGGCGTTCGCGAAGCAGCCGCCGCACACGATCACGTGGGACGTGACGCGAGCGAAGAAAGGCTCCCGGGTCAGCATGTCCTGGAAGGCGCCTGAGATCGTCGCCGGTTTGCTGGAGGCGGAAGCCGGCAACTTCCTCCGCGGCCTGCGCCTCGAGCACGACCCGACGGCGCAGGCGGAGATCGCACGCAAGCCGGAGATCGGCGAGATCAAGGTCCACGACGTGACCCCGGACCGCGTCGCCGACTACCAGTCGTTCTTCGACCACGACGCCTTCCGCGACTACCCCGGCTGGCAGTCGTGCTACTGCATGGAGACCCACCGCACCCAGACCGACGAGGAGTGGGCGGTGCGCACGGCCGCCGACAATCGCCGCGACATGTCGAAGGCGATCGGTGACCGCCAGGTCACGGCGCTGCTCGCGTACGTCGACGGCAAGCCGGTCGGCTGGTGCAACTACGGCGAGACCACACGTCTCAACGGCGTGATGCATCGCTTCGGCCTCAACGCCGCCGAGCAGCAGGGCGTCGGGTCGGTCGCGTGCTTCGTCATCGCGGCGCCGTATCGCGGCCACGGCGTCGCGACGCAGCTCCTGGACTCAGCGCTCGACCGTCTGCGCTCGCGCGGCGTGAAGGTCGCCGAGGCCTACCCGGTCAAGGAGCTGAAGTCGCCCCAGTCGAACTACCGCGGTCCGCTGAGCATGTACCTCGCGGCCGGGTTCCAGCCGCACCGCGAGACGGAGCGGCACATCATCGTCCGCAAGACTCTTTAGTGCGCCTTCGCGTAGAGGTGACCGCCGACCGCCGGTTCGGCACCAACTCCTACCTCGTCGAAGACAAGGAGACCCGCGACGCCGTGGTCATCGACTCCAACCTCGAGCCCGACCTTGTCGTCGAGCTGGCGAGGCGCCGTGGCGCCGACGTCAGGGCGATCCTCCTGACCCACACCGACCTCGACCACATCGCCGGCCTGCACGAGCTGCGTGACGCGTTCGGCAAGGTGCCGATCGCCGTCCACGACGCCGAGCGCGACGTGGTCGAGCAGGGCAAACCGCTCCGCAGCGAGTTCGGCCCGATCGCCACCCAGTTCGACGACGTGACGAGGCTGGCGGAGGGCGAGATCTACAGGGCCGGCACGCTCGAGTTCGAGGTCCTGCACACGCCGGGCCACAGCCCGGGTGGCGTGTCCTTGAAGATCGACGGCTATGTCTTCACGGGAGATGCCCTGTTCGCCGGCTCGATCGGGCGCTCGGATTTCGCCAACTCTGATGGACGCGCCCTCGTGGAGGGCATCAGGTCGAAGCTGCTGGCGCTGGCCGACGACACGATCGTCTACAGCGGCCACGGCCCCGCGACCACGATCGGCCGCGAACGGAAGATGAATCCATTCCTCAGCTGACCTGACCTAATCCCTACTCCGTGTTAGTCGCGACTATCCGAGGCTTTCCGCCACCAGGACGCGCGTTAGTCGCGACTATCCGTGGCTTTCTGCCACCAGGACGCGCGTTAGTCGCGACTATCCGTCAGTGCCCCAGGGTCAGGACGACGAGCAGCGCCGGTCCGAGCAGGATCAGCCAGAGCGTGGGGAAGACGCACCCCACGGTGGGGATAAGGATCTTCAGCGACGCGCGCGCCGCCTCGGTGCGGATCTTCAGCCGGCGCTTGACCCGCATCTGCGCCGCGTGGGCGGCGATTGTGCGCGCGATCGGCACGCCCGTGCGCTCGGCGTAGAGGATGCCGCGCACGAGGGACGCGAAGTCGTCGATGCCGGTGGCCTCGGCCATCTCCTCCAGCGCGTCGGGGCGAGGGCGGCCCAGCTGAATCTCGCGCAGGGCGCGCGCGACCAGCAGAGTCAGGGAATCGTCCTGGTGGCGCACGAGCTGCTCCAGCGCCCGGTCCAGGCCCAGCCCCGCCTCCATGCTGATCGCCACCACGTCGAGCGCGTTGGGCAACGACGCCTCGAGCTCTGTCCGCCGGTCGCGGACGAGCTGGTCGAGCCACACCACCGGAAGGTAAAACCCGACCGCGACGCCGGCCACGAGCGCGATCCCGATCGCGAACGGCGTGCCGAAGAACATGCCGATGGCGGTGCCGATGGCGCCGAACGCCGCCGCGGCGGCGATGCGCAGGGTCTGCAGGCTCACCGGGTCCAGGCCCATCGGGTTGCCCACGAAGTCGAGCTGGCGGCGGAAGTTTGCGGCCTGAGCCTCCGGCGTCAGGCGCAGCATCTGCCGGTCGAGCCACCGCCGCATCGGGCCAAAGAGGCGCTCGGTGAACGGCCGCTCCAGCTGCAGAGCGACCGCGCTCTGTCCGAGCCCGACCTCCTGCCGGGCGAGGCGCTCGCGGGCCAGCGCGGTCGCGTCAGCGGTGCGCGACGCGATGATGCCGATGGTCAGCAGGTAGGCGCCGATCGCCGCGCCGATGCCGATGACGAGGGGCACAGCGTTCATACGATCGCCGTCAGCCGCCGGATGATCACATTGCCGACAAAGAGGAGGAACCCGGCGAGGATCAGCATCGCCCAGCCGAGCGGGTTGACCAGCATCGGCCGGAAGTAGTCGCGGACGATGAAGTAGAGAAGCAGCGCCGCCACGATCGGCAGCAGCGTGATGATCAGCGCCGTGGCCCGAGACTGGGCGGTAGCGGCCATGATCTCCGAGCGCATCTCCTCGCGCTGGCGCATCGTGTCGGCGAGCGTGATCAGGATCGCCGGCAGGTCGCCGCCGACCGAGCGCTGGATCGTGATCACCATCACCATCAGGCGCAGGTCGTTGCTGCCGATTCGCTTGACCATGTTGTTGAGGGCGCTCTCGAGCGAGGCGCCGAGCTCTATCTCCCGGCGCGCAAGCGCGAACTCGTCCGAGACTGGTGGACCGGCGTTGTCGGTGACGGCTGCCAGCGACTGCGCGACCGACTGGCCCGCCTTCATCGAGTTGGCGATCAGCTCCATGGCCCGGGGAAGGTTGGCGTCGAACTGGCGCAGACGGTGGCCGCGCCGGTTGCGGAGGTAGATGGAAGGGAGGACGTAGCCGATCACGGCGAGGACGAGGAACTCGGGTCCGACGCCGAAGCGAAGCAGTCCGATGACGCCGAACAGCAGGGAGAAGCCACCCTGGATCAGCCGGAACTCGTATGGGCGCAGCTCGAGGTCGGCGCTCACAAGGTCGCGCTGCAGGCGGCTGGTGCGCTCTTCGCCCGCGATCCAGGCCGGCGTGCCGGTCGCCTCGAATCGCCTGCGCAGCTGCTCGCGCACGTCGGCCAGCGTGCGGTAGGACGCGCGGACCGAGGACTGCGGGGTGAACGTCTGCTGAGAGCGCACGATGCCGAAGACCACCAGGCCCACGCCGAAGGCCGCCGCCACCGCGACCAGGATGATCGCCGTGCTCATCGGAGGCGGCCCGCCACCCTGGCTAGTGGGTCGTGAAGTGCCAGCGGCTGTCGATGTCTTTCGGCCCGACTCCCGTCGCCGAAGACACGCCTGGACACTTGGCGTCGGGCTGGGTCGGCGCCCCCGCGTAGTCCGTGTACGACTCGAGGACGTACTTCATGGAGGCGTTGTTCAGCAGCCAGAAGAGATACTCCGAGTCACAGCTCGTCATCAGCACCGTCAGGCTGCTGGTCACCACGCCGGTCGTGGTGCCCCCGTTGGCGGGGCCGACGCGCAGCACGTCGACGTCGCGGAAGACGGTGAGGACGACGTTGCGGCCCGGACTCTGGCCGAAGACCGCCGTGTTGATGGTGGCCAGCATCGTGATCCGGTCGCCGACCTGGACGTAGCCGCCGACGCCGACCTGCTCGCCCGTTGGCACCGTGACCGCGACCCAGCCCTTGGGGATGGGGAGGTAGGCCACGTCGCTCTCGTTGATGAGGCCTCCCGCCTGGCCGACCAGGTTGGCGGTGATAGGAAGCCCGGCCGGGATGTCGACCCGCGCGCCTTTGCCCTCGACGTCCTTGAGGGCCGTGAACGCCTCTGGCGGAGCCGGGTTGAAGCTGGCGAGCGTGAGGTCGGCGGCGGTGATCACGGTCCTGGCCTTGATGTCGTGGCCGGCGACGACGATCCTGGTGCCGCCTGTGGTGCCCTGGATCAAGGGCAGGCTTGCGATCCCGGCCGCGAGGGCAAAGGCAAGCACCGCCAGCACCGCGCCGACGACGATGTAGAGGCGCCCCCGGCGGGGCCGGGCGAGGACCGAGGTGGCTATTGACACTTAACTGCGCGCGCTAGCTTCACAAAATGGACGCCCGAGTGCAACAGATAAGGCAACAAGGGCGCTTCTGGGGGCCTGGTCACTCGATGAGCACCGCCTCGACCACGGCCGTGCTGATGCCGTAGTCGCTCCCGATCGCGGTCCCCGCCCCCGCGGCGGCGGAGAGGCTCAGCGTCCCACACGAGATCGTCCCCGCCAGGACGCTGAGGCCGTTGTCGGCGTAGGTGCACGTGCCCGGCCAGTAGACCGAGCCGAGAAGCCAGTTCTCGGCCACCGTGCCCGTGATCGCGATCTGACCGGTGTTCGAGGCGGGCGCCCAGACCAGCAGGTTCCAGCAGGCGCGGTCGCCCACGGGGCACCACGCCGAGCCTGGGCAGCTGGCGTCGCCCGCCGGGGCCTGGCTGCACGGCGCGGCAAACCAGGTGTACCCGCCGCCCGCCGAGTCCGCCACCGCGTTGGGCGGGCAGGCCGACAGCGAGCAGGGCACGGACCCGAACTGGCACGTGGCGGCGGTGCAGCTGGCCCCTCCGCCGACGGCGCAGGTGCCGGTCGAGAACCCGGCCTGGTTGACGAACTCGATCGTCACGTCGCGGGCCAGCAGTTGACCCCCGTCGAGGCAGATCCCTCCGCCTCCCGCAAAGCCCGAGCCGTTGAAGTGGTAGAAACCGGGGTCCAGGACCGCGCCGCCGCCGCTGCCCGCGGGCTTGAACGCGGCGATCCCGTTCGCCCAGAGCGAGGCGATGCCCGCGGTCAGGTTCTCGGATGCGACGGCCGCGGGCAGGTCCAGGCGGTACTCGGAGCCGTAGCCGTTGGTGACGTCGGTGACCATGCCGGTCCACCCCGCGGCCCGGGTGAACGTCTGGCCCGGAAGGTTCTGAAAGCCGTCGATCGTGATCACGAGCTCGCCGGTCTGGCTCAACGCGCCGTTTGTCGAGATGGTCGTCGTCGTCGTGGGCACCGCAACGGGCAGCGCGCCCCACTGGTCGAGGGGGTTAACGGTGGTGACGCCCAGCCACTCGCTGATCTGTGCGTTTCCGTTGATCGTCGCGGGGTTCATGGTGAAGGTGACGCTGCTGATGCCCCCGGGGTTGTTCGGGTAGTACCAGATCTCGCTTCGCCCCTCGCCGGGCTGGTTTGCCTCCGCCGCCGAGACCCAGCCCGCGGAGGCGGTGAACTTGTTGGGCGTGGTCTCCGCGGACACCGTGGCGACGAGCAGAGTGCCCGCCTGGCTGACGGCCGGAAGAGTCGCCGTGACGAAGTGCCGCTGGCGGGCGCTCTCGGCGCCGATCTGGCGGGCGGAGATGCCGCCCGCCACCGACGTCAGGTCCAGGTAGCCGTAGCAGCTCGGCTTGAAGTGGTAGAAACCGCTCGCGTCACGGCTGGCGGGCGAAGGTCCGAGTCCGGTGCCGACGACTGTGCCCCCCGCGGTGATGTTGGGATAGACGGCGCCTGCGGTGCACGCCGCGCCGAGCGGCCCGCCGGCGCTGTTCTGCAGGGTGGCGATCGCCGCAGGGTCGGTGTTGGGCTCTGGGGGCAGCGTCGTCGCAAGCGCCGGCACCGGCTGCGGGGCCGTGCCCGCGGCGCACGGGTTCGGGTGGACCGCGGCCACGCCAGCGGAGAGGAAGGCGCTCGTGCCGCCCGCTCCGCACGACATTGCCAGGTGGCCGGACAGCTCGGAGCCGTCGGCGCACACCGCGTTGGTGGATCCCGAGTTCGACCCGGCGACGCAGGAGCCGCCCCCGCCGACCCACGTCTGGCCGCCGTTGTAGACCGACACGCTGCCGAGGTCGGAGTAGGTGCTCGAGGACGCGTCGAGGCGCGCGTGCGTGTAGAGCGCGCATGAGCCGCTGAGGCTGATCGTGTTCGAGGCGACCACGCTGCCCCGGACGTTGACCTGGCCGCCGGTGCACGACAGCGTCGTCGCCGAGACGGTCGGCGCGGACGCGCTCAGCTGCTGCGCCACGGCCCGGCGCGTGACGTTGGTGTTCGACGCGCCCATGTAGCTGCCAAACGAGATGGGCAGCGCAAGCGTGAGGACGACCTCGACCTGCTGCTGGTGGGTCAGGTACGGGTAGTGGTAAGTCGCTGTCAGCCCGGTGGCGAACGTGTCGGTGCCCGTGTAGCCGCCCGCGCAGGTGCCCGCGCCGATGTTCAGGGAGCCGGTGCGCGTCCGCTGGGTGGCGAGGAAGTTGTCCGCCTCGGTGATGACGGTGCTCGCGGAGCCCGGAGTGCAGCCCACGGCGATCTTCATGGCCGCGTCCAGCGCGGTCTGGTCGGCCAGCTGCTGGAGCTGGTTGCGCTGCCATTCGACCGAGCCGGTCAGCAGGATCAAAGACGCGGAACCGATGAGCGCCACCAGCCACACCGCGACGATGACCAGGACCTGCCCGGACTGCTGTCGTGCCGTCCGCATCAGAACTCGAGCCTGGCGACGGACTGCGAGTCGAACGTGATCGTGCTCGGGATGCCGAGCAGCGTGTTCAGGACCGGCTTCCACTGCAGCTTCAGGTCGACGACGACGAGCTGGTGCCCCGACGTGCGCACCGCGGCGCCGCTGACGCCGGCGCACGAAGGGCAGCTCCACCGCGGGTTCGGGTTGCCCGGTGTCGCGTCGAGCTCGTAGACGAATACGTAGACCGTGCCGGGGTTGATGGCGCCCGTCAGCGCGATGGTCCCAGGCTGCAGCGGGTTGACGTTGGCGGTGAAGGTGCCATATGCGGGTGCGCTGCTGATCGCGGTCGAGTCCTGGTAGACGACCGACATTCCGAGCGGGTCCAGCTGGTGGGGGCCATTGGTCAGCGGGCCGAGCGTGCACGGGGTGGCGAGGGCGGTGCAGGTCGGAGGGAGCGTGTTGGAGCCGCTGTAGTAGCCGAGCACGGCCTGGCGCGTCATATCGCGCGACGCTCCCTGGAGCATCGTGTAGATGAGCATCCCGCGGCCGAGGTCGACCGTCGCGCCGATCAGGAGGAAGAGGGCGGGCGCGATCAGAGCGAACTCGAGGAGCGCCTGCCCGGTCTTGCCGAATCTCATTGCCCTACCAGGCCGTGGTGGCTCGGCTCGACCCCGTGATCGTGATGCCGCCGCCCAGGATGTTGAGGTCGCTGAACCCGTAGTAGACGTAGACGTCGACCTCCGACTGGTAGAGCGTCGGAATCGACCCCGTGCAGTTCAGGCTTGTCCCGCAGTAGACCGCCACGACGGCCTGCCCGGCGACCGGCTTGGTGTAGTCGACCCCCGCGACGAACGGCGGCGCGTGACTGACCTGCGTCGGACAAGAGACGCTGGTGGTGACCACCGCGAGGTCTGCCGTCACGAGGCTGCACATCGCCGCGAGGCCGGGTCCGTTCGTGGTCGCGGTCTTTCCGGCCACGTACCTGGCCGCATCGCGCGCCGCGTCCGACGTTTCCATTGCGAACGAGTAGCCACGGCCAAGCTCGAGGACTCCGGCGACCAGGATCACGAGGATGGGGAGCGAGATCGCAAGCTCGACGAGGGCCTGACCGCCGCGGCCCCGCAAGCCCTCACGCATCAAGCTTTAGGCTCGAGAGGATCACGCGCGCGACCTCGGTCGCACCCCGGGACACGATCGAGGACGGGTCGTGCTGGATCACCAGCCCCCCCGCCAGCGTCGAGTCCTCCGGTCGAGAGTCGTCGAAGCCGACGACGACCGACATCCTGCGGCCGAGGATCGACTCCACCGCGGCCCTGTCCAGGGGCGGGTGGGGCGAGCGCTGGTTGAGCACCAGCTCAACACGGTTGTCGGGGACGTTCATGATGTCGCGAAAGATCGCCAGCGACCGCCGCGCGTCGGTCATGGCGGCGATCTCCGGCGGGATCACGATCACGAGGGACTCCGCGCGCTCGATCACCGCCAGCGCCGCCTCCCCCAGCGACGTGCCGACGTCGACGACTATCACCTTCTGCCACGAGACCACCGCATCAAGAACGCGGCCGACCAGATCCCCGGTCAGGGTGTCGACCTCTTCTGGACGCAGCGTGCCCGGCAGGACGCCCATGCCGCTCCGGTGGTTGACGATGTTCCCCCGGAGCACTGTCTCGAAGTCTGGCGGCGCCGCCTTCGAAGCGCTCGCGACCGAGCCGGTGGCGATGAGGTCGGCAAACAGCGCTGCGTGCCCGAACGGGGCGGCGAGATCGATGAGGAGCACCTGTCGCGGGAACTTGCGCGCCAGCGCCGCCGCGGTGTTGATGGCCAGCGTCGTCGTCCCGGCGCCCCCCTTGGCTGAGAACATGGCGACGATGGCCGCCGCGGTCCCCGAGGCGGTCTGGGCCGCCATCGCCGCCGCGGCTGCGAGCTCCTGCTCCCACAGCTTGTCCAGCGTCACCGCCACCTTCTCCACGTCCGCCGCCAGGCCCTCGAGCAGGCCGTCCCGGTCCAGGGTCAGGAGGACGGCGTCCGTCAGCCCGAAGATGCTCGTCACGTACCGATCTCCCGTGCGGGCGGCGGGGAGGATCACCAGGTCGCCGGGCGCCGGTCGCCGGGTAAGCAAGACCTTGCCCGCCGAGTCGGTGATCGACTCCTCCACCTGGCCCGAAGCAAGGAACACGACGACGTCTCCACCCTGGCCGCCCAGGCGCAGGGTGTCGCGGGACTTCAGGCCCACGGGGCGCATCCGCCGGGCCACGGCCCGCAAAACGCCGTCGCCGAGCTCTGAGAAAACGGCCGACATCTCCAGGATCCGCATCCGCATCTGCAGCGCGGACGGGCCCTGGTCGTTGGCGGTGCGGCCGCCGCTGGCGCCCACGTTTTTTCCCTCTTCCTCCCGCGCCCGCTGTAACGTTTCGGGGGCCTCGCGGGCGTTCAAAACGCGGATACTGTAGCGCGCGCCCCCCAGATGGACTCCCAGCATCGCAGCAATGGCTCGAATACACGTCCGGCCCTCCAGGCGGTGCCCCGCGCCACCGGCCGGTCCCGAGTGGCCGGGCGCGTCGAGCGGGTGGTCAACACGGCCCTCGACGGCGAGCGGGCGGCCGTGCTCAACGCCACGGCAACCGAGCTCCTCGCCGAACCCAGCGCTGTGGCGGGGATCCTGCAGGCGGCGCTGACCCGCCCAGGGGTGGGCGTCATGGGCCACCGGATGTTGCACGACCTGTTCCAGCGCTCTGGCCTCCACGACGAGCTGCTGAACTCGCTGACCAGCCCGAACCCGGTGATCCGGGCTTCGGCAGCCCGAATCTGCGGCGCCGCCCGGCTGACCGATGCCACGATCTGGATCGGCGACCTCGTCGCCGATCCCAACCCACGCGTGCGCGACGCGGCCGTCCGCGCCCTGGCCCAGTTCGGAGGCGGGAGGGCTGTCGAGGTCCTGATCGCGTCGGCGGACAGGATCCCCCTCTATCGCCTGGCGATCGCGCTCTCGCGAGCCGCCGCCGACGTGGACATCGAGGCCCTCATGCGCCAGCCTGAGAGCGAGCGCACCGCGGTGGCCACGGTGCTGGCGTGCGGGCTGCGCTGCGACGTGCTGCGGGTCTCGCCCCTGCTCGGCATCGCCCACGACCGCCGCTGGCCGACCCAGGTGCGCAAGGCCGCCTGCAAGGCCCTGGCCTCCATCGGCGACCGGGCCGCCGCCGACGGGCTGAAGCGGCTCGCGCTGTCCGACCCTGACGGGCAGGTTAAGACCGCGGCGGAGCGAGCCCACCGCAGGCTGGTCAGGCGGGCGGTCGCGCGGTGAAGCTCTCGGAGCGCTTCGACCGCCGCTATCAGCAGGCGCCCGTGGCCACTCAAACCGCTCCTGCCGCGCCCGCGGAGGCGGCACCGACGCCGGCGGACGGCACGCCGAGCATTGCCCCGGTCGAGCGGCGGGCGGTGCCGCGGGAGGGCACGACCGCCACCCAGCAGGTGATGATCGAGACCCCGGTCCAGCCCGCGGAAGCGCCCACCGTCCTGAGCCCGGGCCTCGCCGCCGCCAAGGCGGAGATCCACGCCGACCTCCTGCGCCGCCATGCCGCCGCCATCGACATCAGCAACCGCGCCGGCATCCGCCGCTTGCTGACGCAGCTGACCGAGGACCATTTCCGCAACAAGCCGCCCGCGGCGCTTGTCACTGCCGCCGATCGCGAGCGCCTGGTCGAGATCCTGTTCGACGAGGTCATCGGCCTCGGCCCGCTTGAGGCGCCGCTGCGCGACACCGAGATCACCGAGATCATGGTCAATCGCCCGGAGCAGATCTTCATCGAGCGGCGCGGGCGCATCGAGCTCACAAACCTCGCGTTCGAGGACGAGGCCAGCCTGCGCCGCGTGATCGACCGCATCGTGTCCACCATCGGCCGCCGCGTCGACGAGTCCGAGCCGATGTGCGACGCACGCCTCAAGGACGGATCGCGCGTGAACGTCGTCATCCCGCCGGTCGCGATTTACGGCCCGTGCCTGACCATCCGCAAGTTCGGCCGCGAGGTGCTGACGCCCGAGCGCATCGTCACCACCGGCGGCTCGAGCGAGGCGATCCTCGAGTACCTCGACGCCGCGGTGAAGACACGCCTCAACATCATCGTGTCGGGCGGGACCGGTTCGGGCAAGACGACCCTCCTCAACGTGCTCTCGGGGTTCATCCCGGCAACCGAGCGCATCGTCACCTGCGAGGACGCGGCCGAGCTGCGCCTGCGCCAGGTGCACGTCATCAGCCTGGAGTCGAAGCCCGCCAACGTCGAGGGACGCGGTCAGATCACGATCCGCGACCTGGTCCGCAACGCCCTGCGCATGCGCCCCGACCGGATCATCGTCGGCGAGGTGCGGGGCGGCGAGGCGCTGGACATGCTGCAGGCGATGAACACCGGCCATGACGGTTCGATGAGCACCGTGCACGCGAACAACCCGCGCGACGTCATCAATCGTTTGGAAACACTGGTGTTGCTGGCGGGTACCGAGCTGCCGTCGCGCGCGATCCGGGGCCAGATCGCGTCGGCCATCAACGTCATCGTCCAGACGGAGCGGCTGCGGGGCGGCGGGCGCAAGATCGTCGGCGTCGCCGAGGTCTTCGGGCTGAGGGAAGGGGAGATCGGCTTGAACGAGCTGTTCGCGTTCCGTCAGGTCGCGGTCACGCCCGACGGCCGCGCGGTCGGCTACCACACGGCGACCGGGACGCTGTCCACCTTCCAGGACCACTTCAAGGCCAACGGCGCCGAGCTCCCCGAGTCGATGTTCGAGCCTACGCAGCAGCCGGCTATGGAGGAGCTCTACTGATGGACGAGTTCCGGGAGTTCGGCGAAGCGCCGCGGGACGACAACTCCGACGGGCACGCTCGCATCATCCACGTCGACGCCGACGTCCTGGCTGACCTCGGCCACCAGCTGCGCAACCAGCTGAACGCCGTCGTCGGCGCCGCCGGCCTCCTGGCCACCGGCGCCGAGTCGAGCGAGGAGCGCGAGCTCGCCGGCATCGTCGAGTCCGGCGCCGAGCACGTCGCGCGAATCATCGACGAGTGGCTGGACGCGGCCACCATCGAGAGCGGCTCATTCGAGCTGGCGCTGCACCCCTTCAACGTGCGCTCGACGATTGAGAGCTGTCTGGCCGCCGTCTCCGACGCGGTGGGCGCTAAGAGCCTGGACATCTCATTCAGCGCCGCACCGGACGTGCCGAACGTCGTCATCGGCGACTCACGCCGGCTCGAGCAGATCATGATGACGCTCCTGCACAGCGCGGTCGACCGCACCTACCGCGGAGGCATCGGCGTGGAGCTGACCGCAGAGGACCGGGGGCCGCTGGTCGAGCTGAGGTTCAGGGTCCGGGACACGGGCCGCGGCGTTCCGGCCCGCATCCTGCGCGGCGCCATCGACGGCGCCATCAGCCCCCACGACAAGCTGCTGCCAGGCGACCGCCTCGCGGTGCTGAGCCTTCGCACGACCAAGCAGCTGGTGGAGCTGATGGACGGCGAGCTGCGGGTCGAGCAAGGTGGGGTGGAGGCGGGCCCGGACGCGGGAACCACGTTCGACTTCACCATGCTTGCCGAGGCGCTCCCCGGCGCGGTCGCCACCACGTTGCTCACCCTGGAGGCGATGCGCGTGCTGGTCGTCGCCGCCGATCCGACCGAGAAGCGTGTGCTCGCGCTGCAGGCGGAGCAGTGGGGGACGAGCGTGGTGCCGGCGACGCCCGAGGAAGCGCAAGCCGCGGTCCGGACCGGCCAGCCCTTCGACATCGCCCTCATCGAGCACAGGCCGCCCGCGATCGACGGCCTGGAGATCTCGACGGCGCTGAGGAGCGCGCGCGGCGCGGATCAGATGCCCATCATCCTGATCGCCTCGGCCATGCCCGGCCAGGCCGAGGCGGAGGCCGCGGACAGCGGCGTCATCCAGGCGACCCTCACCAAGCCGGTGCCGCCGCGCACGCTGCACGATGTGATGATTCAGGTCGGCGGGCGCGGCGCCCAGCCGCAGGCGGCGCAGGAGGTCGAACCGGGCGCGCTGCGCGTCCTGATCGCCGACGACAACGCCCTCAATCAGAACCTGCTGCGTCGCCTCGTGACGAAGCTCGGCCACATCGTCGACGTCGTCTCCAACGGCCGTGAGGCCGTGGCGGCGGTGGCGCAGCAGCCATACGACGCCGTGCTGATGGACGTCATGATGCCGGAGATGGACGGTCTGGCCGCGGCCGAGGCGATCTGCCGCCGCTGGCCGCGAGGCAACCGGCCCCGACTCATCGCCCTCACGGCGATGGCCGGCCCGGGCGACCAGGAGCGGTGCCTGCGCGCCGGCTACGACGACTACCTGAGCAAGCCGGTCCGCACCGACGAGCTTGCCGAATCCCTCAGGGCGGCGGTCGGCTACCGCACCTACACGGAGCGGGTGGGCCTCTAGCCCCTCAGCCGGTTGTCGAGGCGATCCTCGTGCGTCGCCAACCGGCCGGCGCGCGCCTCGAGGTACACGACCACGATCACGATCATGCCGCCCAGCACCATCAACCCTCCAAGCGCCTCGGCCTCGATGCCTGTCGGCTGCGTGATCACCTGCACCATCGCCGAACCGAACACCAGGATGTAGCTCACGCCGAGGAGCCGCACCCTCGGCGCCACCTCGGCGCGCTCGCCGCCTCGCCACGGCCGCTTGCCGATGATCAGCAGGTACGCGCCCATGACGAGCGCGAGGCCGGCGAGCGCGAGGGAGATGATCTGGACGTAGGCGGTGGTCACCGGCGGGTGAGTTTAACCGGCGGTTCTTACAATCGATCACTCAATGCCCCGAAGCGAGCCGATCAAGTCTGTCCGCGGGGTCCGCGACATCCTGCCCGCCGATCTCCCGCTGTGGCGGGCCGCCCAGCAGGCCGGCCGCACCGTCGCGGAGAGCTTCGGCTACGCGGAGATCGAGACCCCGATCATCGAGCTCGAGGAGCTGATCGAGCGGGTCGGCGAGGACACGGACGCCGTCGCGAAGGAGCTCTATCGCTTCGAGGATCGAGGTGGCCGCAACGTGGCCCTCCGTCCAGAGGCCACGGCGGGCGTGGTGCGCGCCTACTTCGAAGGCCAGCTCAACCAGGGTCCGCAGCCCTCGCGTCTCTATCTGTTCGGGCCCATGTTCCGGTACGACCGGCCCCAGAAGGGACGCTACCGCCAGTTCTCCCAGTTCGACGTCGAGGCGATAGGCAGCGCCGCGGCCGGCGTCGATGCGGAGGTCGTCGAGATCGCGGGCGGTTGGCTGAGGAGGGTCGGGCTCGACGACCCGCGGCTCGAGCTGAACACCATCGGCGACTCCAAGTGCCGCCCCGCCTACCTCGAGCGCCTGAAGGAGTACTACCGGCCGCTGAAGTCGCAGCTGCACGGCGACTGCCAGCTGCGTCTGGAGCGCAACCCCCTGCGCCTGCTCGACTGCAAGGTGCCGCAGTGCCAGCCGTTCAAGGCCGGCGCGCCCAAGATCATCGACCACCTCTGCCAGGAGTGCGGGGAGCACTGGGCCGAGGTCCGGCGGCTCCTTGACGCGGCCGGAATCGAGTACGTGCTCAACCCCTATCTCGTGCGCGGCCTCGATTACTACACGCGCACGGTGTTCGAGTTCTACCCGAGCGGAGCGACCGGCCAGCAGGACGCCGTCGCGTCCGGAGGCAGATACGACGGGCTGGCGGAGGACTTGAACTGGCCGTCGACGCCCGGCGTCGGGTTCGCGGGTGGGCTCGACCGCGTCACCGAGCTGATGGCCGCGCGGGGCGACGAGCTCGACGCGACGCGGGCGGTGGACGTCCTCGTCCTTCCCGATGGGGACCTGGCGGTCGAGGCGGCCGACGTCGCGCGCCGCTGCCGCGCCGTCCGCTCGGTCGCGGTCGACTACGAACCCAAGAGCCTGCGCGCCAAGATGCGGTCGGCCAACAAGCTGGGCGCGAAGTGGGTCGTGCTGCTGAGCGCCGAGGACGCGGCGCGCCAGGTTGCCCAGCTGCGCGACATGACGAGCGGCGACCAGGCCGAGGTGTCCTGGGTCGAACTGCCGGGCCGCCTCGCGTGAGCGGATACACCGCCCCCCACTGCGGTTCGCTGCGGGCCTCGGACGATGGGCGTGAGGTCGAGCTGTACGGTTGGGTCGCCCGCCGGCGCGACCACGGAGGGGTGACGTTCATCGACCTCCGCGACCGCTGGGGCGCGGTCCAGGTGGTGCTCCGCCACGCCGATGCGCAGCTCAGGCTCGAGTACGTGGTGCGGGTGCGCGGCAAAGTGTCGCTCCGGCCAAAGGGGTCGGAGAACCCGAAGATCGCGACCGGCCAGGTGGAGGTCGTCGCCGAGGAGCTCGAGGTCATCAGCGAGTCGGAGCCACCTCCGTTTCCGATCGAGGACGCGGAGGAGGCCGATGAGAAGACGCGCCTCGAGTACCGCTACCTCGACCTGCGGCGGCCGCGGATGACGCGCATGCTCCAGCTGCGCAACCGGGTCAACCGCGTCATCCGCGACTACATGGAGGAGCGGGAGTTCATCGAGGTCGAGACCCCGATCCTCACGCGCAGCTCGCCTTCCGGCGCGCGCGACTTCCTCGTGCCTTCGCGCCTGCACCCAGGCGAGTTCTATGCGCTGCCCCAGGCGCCGCAGATGCTCAAGCAGCTGCTGATGGTCTCCGGCATCCAGCGCTACTACCAGATCGCGCGCTGCTTCCGGGACGAGAACCTGCGCGCCGACCGCCAGCCGGAGTTCACGCAGCTCGACCTCGAGATGTCGTTCTGCGACGAGGAGGACGTCTTCGCGCTCGTCGAGGGACTCTTCGCGAGGCTCTGGAAGGAGACGATCGGCGTCGACATCGCCGTACCGTTCCCGCGCCTCGACATCAAGGAGTCGTTCCTGCGTTACGGCACCGACAAGCCGGACCTCCGCTACGCGCTCGAGATCGCGGACCTCGGTGAGGCGCTGGGGGACACGCGCGCCGTGATCTTCCGCAGCGTCCTCGACGGGGGTGGGGTGGTGCGCGGTCTCGCCGTGCCGGGCGGCCGCGACATGTCGCGGCGGGAGCTCGACGAGCTGGTCACGCTCGCCAAGGGCGCGGGCGGCCAGGGCCTCGCGTGGGTGCCGGGAGGCACGCTGGACAAGCACCTCGCCGCGGACGAGGTCGCGGCCATCAAGCGGCTGACCGGTGCGGGCGAGGCCGACCTCGTGCTCATCGCCGCCGACCGGCGGCGCAAGGCCGAGACCGTGATGGGCCTGGTGCGGCAGGAGATAGCGCGGCGGCGCAAGCTCATCCGCGAGGGCGAGTGGAGGTTCCTGTGGATCAATCCCACCTACCTCTTCGAGGAGGATGACCAGGGCCACCTGACCTACGCCCACCACCCCTTCACGCGCCCCTTCGCCGAGGACATGCCGTTCGTCGAGGAGCGGCCGTACGACGTGCGCGCGCACGCGTACGACATCGTGTGCAACGGCTACGAGCTGGGCGGGGGAAGCCTGCGGATCTACGACCCGGCGATGCAGGAGCGCGTCTTCCAGCTGCTCGGCATGCCGCTCGACCTGATCCGAGAACGGTTTGGCACTCTGCTGACCGCATTCACCTACGGCGTGCCCCCGCACGGAGGCATCGCGCCAGGCATAGACCGGATCGTGATGATGCTGGGGGGCACCGACAACATCCGCGACGTGATCGCGTTTCCCAAGACGCAGTCCATGGCCGACCTGATGCTGGGCGCGCCCTCGGAGGTCGACCAGTCGCAGCTCGACGAGCTGCAGGTCAAAGTCGTCGCCCGCAAGAAACCCGACTCGTAGTATTGGAGTCGCTCCCGATGGGCTGTGGGTGATGTGCGGGTTGCCCAACAGTTCATCAATCGGGACCCCGGAGTCCGCAAGGCCGACCAAAAGCCCGCCGCGACGGGACTTGGAGAGCCGAGGCAGGGGACCCACCTGAGCATGCTCAGGACAACCCACCCCCACGACCCGGAGGGAGCATCCAGGACGCATGGTTAGTCGCGACTATCGCGGCTCCTCGACGTCGCCAACTCTTGTTAGTCGCGACTATCACGCGTTCTCGGCGCGCGGGACCCTCGTTAGTCGCGACTATCCGTGTTCTTGGCGGTCCAGACCCCCCGTTAGTCGCGACTATCCCGTCAAGGCGACGTGAGGCTCATCCCCCCCGGCTTGATCGTCGCCGTCCTCCTCATCCTCGTCGTCTCCCAGCTCTGCTACGCCTTCCTGCCCTACCGCCGGCGCTCGTACGTCCCGATCCTCGTCGTGACCGCGATCGGATTCGGCCTCGGCCAGGGTTGGGACTTCCTCGGACTCCCGTCGCTCCGCATGGGCGAGGCGAATGTCCTCCCCGCGGCAGCCTTCGCGCTCCTCCTCCAGCCCCTGGCGCGGTTCGTCCCACTCCCGAATCGCGAGCCCAAGGAACCTGCCGAAGGCGACTCGAACTCGCGCATTTAAGATTGCGGGTGTGTTTGCGGCCGGGGCAGCGGGGGTATTCACAGTTTGAGCAGCCAAGGTTTCATGTGGATCGCGTTCGGGGCGGCCGCGCTCATCGTGGCCCTCGCCCTGGCGGCGGTCCTGATCCGGCTGCGCGGAACCCTGGGGGCGGTCGAGGAGCTCCTCGACACCACCAATGAAGAGATGAAAGAGACACTGCCCGAAGTGCGCCAGACCATCGAGAATGTGAACGACATCACATCTGGTGTGAACGTCGGGCTGCGCACAGGCGGCCGCGGGGTGGCCGCATTCGGTCGGGGCATCAGCTCCGCCGTGTACGGCGTGAGGGTGGCGGGACAGAGCCTTGTACGGACGGTTAGAGGAGGTTAGTCATGGCTGACGACAGGGACGGCGGCGGCGGTCTCGGCTGGTTCATCCTCGGCGGTCTCGTCGGGCTGGCGGTCGGCGCGTACATCGCGACGGGGCCGGGCCGAGAACAGATCGAGAGCCTGCGCACGAAGACCATCGAGCTCAGCGGCAGCGAGCCGGTGCAGCGTGCCCGTGAGGCGGCGACACGCGCGCGGACGGCGGTGACGGACCCCGAGCACCCGGTCGGCAAGGCGATCCAGGACGGCGTCGCGGCCGCCAAGCGCAAGCGGGAAGAGCTGGAGACGGCGGCCGCGCGCAGGATGCAGCGCGCGAGCACCAACCTGGAGGAGTAGCCGGGCCACACATGGCGAAGCGCAACCTGGCCGAGCTGAAGATCCCTGCGTCGCCGGAGTTCATCCCGGTGGCCAAGCGCGTGGCGACGACGCTGGGCGGCCAGCTCGGCCTCAGCCTCATGGACCTGGACGAGCTCTCGATCGCGCTCACGCAGGCCTGCGACAGCGCCATCGGTGCGGCCGAGGAGCTGGGCACGCCGGCCGACCTCAAACTCACCTACTTCGCGACCAACCGAGCTCTGGTCGTGGACGTCGACCTGATGCCCACGGGCGCCACTTTGCCCGTGCCTGCCCACGCCCACGCCACGCACGTGGACCCCGAGCTGCAGCGGCTTGCCTACGAGATGATCCGCTGCTTCGTCGATGACTTCAGACCGGTCATCGAGCCGCGCACCGGACACGTGAGCTTCCGGATGGTCAAGCACCTGGCGGGCTGAAGTTCCTGCTCCGGCTTAACTAATAGGTAGTGAGCGCTTCGTCCGCGCGTCTTCCGCGCGAGGAGCTGCGGGAGCTCCATCGCCGCTACAAGGAGACCATCGACCCCGCCGAGCGCGACGGCGTCCGCGCCCAGCTGGTCGACTCGTACCACGACTTCGTCTACTTCCTCGCGCGCAAGTTCGCCAACCGCGGCGAGCCGCTGGACGACATCGTGCAGGTCGGCTACCTGGGCCTGATCAAGGCCATCGAGCGGTTCGACCCGGACCTCGGCTACGAGTTCACGACCTTCGCCACCCTGACGGTGGCGGGGGAGATCAAGCGCTACTTCCGGGACAAGGGCACCGCGATCCGCTTCCCGCGGCGCCTGCAGGAGCTGCACCAGTCGGTCGTGCGCGTGAACGAGCAGATGAAGAACGAGCTCGGCCGCGAGCCCACGGTGGGGGAGCTGGCGGAACGCCTCGGAGTGTCGCCGGACGACGTCACGGAGGCGATGGAGATCGGGCCCGCCTACGTTCCGGTCTCGCTCGACCAGCCGGTCGCCAGCGACGGGCAGGACAACCGCTCGGTGGCCGAGCAGATCGGCGGCGCGGATCCCGAGCTCGAGCGCGTGGAGATGCGCGACGTGCTCGACCGGGCGATGGAGCACCTGACGCCGCGTGAGCGCGCGATCATGGCCATGAGGTTCTACGAGCAAATGTCGCAGTCCGAGATCGCGCGCCGGCTGGGCATCAGCCAGATGCACGTATCGCGGCTGCAGCGCGCGGCGCTGGAGCAGCTGCGCAAGTACGTGCCGCAAGAAAGCGCGGGCTAGCAGCCGTGCCGCTGCTCGAGGCAGAAGCCCCGCGGGACCCCTTCATCCTCTTCCAACGCTGGTATCGCGAGGCGCAGGAGGCGGGCGCGCCCCAGCCCGACGCCATGGCGCTGGCGACCTACGGCGAGGAAGGCCCATCGGCGCGGATGGTCCTCTTCAAGGGCCTGGAGGATGGCGCCTTTCTCTTCTACTCCAACTACGCGAGCCTCAAGGGCCGCGACCTGGTGCACGACCGGCGCGCGGCGCTCGTCTTCTACTGGTTCGTCACGCACCACCAGGTGCGGGTCGCGGGGGCGGTGCGCCGGCTCGGCCGTGCCGCTTCGGAGCAGTACTTCGCCACGCGGCCCCGTGGCGCGCAGCTGTCCGCGCTGGCCTCGCGCCAGAGCAAGATCCTGCGCTCGCGCCAGGCCCTCGAGGAACGCGTCAGCGAGCTGGCCGAGCGTTACCCCGATGATGTGCCCCTGCCCCGCGAGTGGGGCGGCTACGCCCTGCGACCGCGCTGGATCGAGTTCTGGGAGAGCCGCGAGGACCGGCTCCACGACCGCCTGCGCTACGTCCTTCGCAGCAACGGCGCTTGGCGCATCGAACGGCTCGCCCCCTAAACTCAGCTAACCCCGTGACCGGGAACGAGATCCGCCGACGATTTCTAGAGCATTTCGCGAGCCGGGAGCATCTGGTCCTGCCCAGCGCGCCTCTGGTGCCGCACGGCGACCCGAGCACGCTCTTCATCTCGGCCGGAATGCAGCCGCTCCAGCCCTACTACCTGGGCTTGAGCAAGCCGCCCGCGCCCCGGCTGGCGAGCGCGCAGAAGTGCCTGCGCACGGGGGACATCGAGGAGGTGGGGAAGACCGACCGGCACAACACCTTCTTCGAGATGCTCGGCAACTTCGCGCCGACAGGCGACTACTTCAAGGAGACCGCCATTCCGCTGGCGTGGGAGCTGGTGACCAAAGGTTTTGCCATGCCCGTCGACCGCCTCCGCGTCACGGTGCACCCTTCCGACGATGACGCGTTCCAGATCTGGACGAGCAACACGACCATCCCCGCCGAGCACGTGACGCGGCTCGGCGACAACTGGTGGGGCCTGGGTCGCGGACCATGCGGTCCCGACACCGAGATCTGGTGGGACCGCGGCCGCAACGCCGGGTGCGGACAGCCTGACTGCTACCCCGACCACTGCGAGCGCTTCACCGAGTTCTGGAACCTGGTGTTGCCGCAGTACGACCAGCGTGCCGACCTCGCCATGCCGCCGACCACGGCGGAGTCGATCCAGCGCGGCATCGCCGACGGCGCCCTGGTGCCGCTCGCGCGTCCCGCGATCGACACCGGCATGGGCCTGGAACGGATCAGCTTCATCCTCCAGGACAAGAGCAACGTCTTCGAGGCCGACGTGCTGGCGCCCCTCGTCGAGTGGGCGCGGGAGTCGAGCAAAAAGCCGGCGCAGCTCTCGGAGCGGATCATCGCCGACCACGTGCGTGCGATCACGTTCTGCGTCTGCGACGGCGTCGTGCCTTCGAACGAAGGTCGCGGCTACGTGCTCCGCCGCCTGACGCGTCGCGCGGCCCTGCACGCGCGCAACATCGGCATGTCTGACAAATTGTCGGCCGGCGCGAAGCGCACGGTCGCGATGTTCAAGGACCACTACCCGGAGCTCGGCGAGCGCGAGCGACTGATCACCGACACGATCGATGCCGAGGCGGAGCGGTTCGCGCGCACCCTCGAGCAGGGCATGGAGCAGTTCGAGAAGGTCGCGTCCCGCGGCGCGAAGATGTTGTCAGGGCCCGACGCCTTCCGGCTCCACGACACCTTCGGCTTTCCCGTCGAGCTGACGCGCGAGCTGGCCGCCGCGCGCAATCTGGAGGTCGACGAGCAGGGCTTTCGCTCCGAGATGGAGCTTCAGCGCGGGCGGTCGCGACGCGCTATCCCCAACCAGTGGGCGCTGGCCAAGGACATCCCGATGTCGGAGTTCACCGGCTATCGCGAGCTGACCACCGAGACGAAGGTCGAGGCCGTGCGTCGCGAGGGCGTAAACGTCGACAGCGCCGGGGAAGGCGACCAGGTCGAGGTCTTCCTCGAGCGCACGCCCTTCTACGCCGAGTCGGGCGGGCAGATCGGCGACACCGGCGTCATCACGACCCCGAGTGGACGCGTGCGCGTCGAAGACACGCAGAAGCCGGCGGAGGGCGCGATCGCCCACCTGGGCACGGTGGTGACAGGGGAGATAGTGCCCGGCGAGAAGGCCACGGCCGCGGTCGACGAGAAACGCAGGCGCCAGATCATGCGCCACCACTCCGCCACGCACCTGCTGCACAAGGCGCTGCGTGAAACGCTCGGCGAGAACGTCGTCCAGAAAGGCTCGTGGGTCGGCCCCGACCACACGACTTTCGACATTCCGCTCGGTCGCGCGGTCACGAGAGACGAGCTCGACCGCATTAATCGCCGCGTGATGGAGAAGGTGCGCGAAGGCCTTCCCTTCAAGGAGAGCCAGAGGCCGTATCGCGAGGCGGTGGCGCAAGGCGCCATGCACCTCTTCGAGGAGAAGTACGGCGACGTGGTGCGCGTCGTGTGCTTCGGCGACTGGACGTGCGAGCTCTGCGGCGGCACGCACGTCAAGAACACCGCCGACATCGGCACCGCGGTGATCATCTCCGAGTCGAGCATCGGCTCCGGCTTGCGGCGCATCGACATGGTGGTCGGCGAGGCCGCCGACGAGCTTGTCCGCCGCAACCAGGCCCTGCTCGGGGACCTGGCTCGCTCGTTCAACGTCACCCCTGATCAACTGCCGCAGCGGATCGAGGCTCTGCGCACCCAGCTCAAGGAGGCGGAGCGCGACCGCGACCGTCTCCGCAAGGCGAGGATCGCGGGAGATGGGATGTCCGTCAAGCACGGCCGGGTCGACTACGTGACCGAAACCGTGGACGCTTCGAGCGTGGAGGAACTGAAGTCGTTCGCCGACCGCTACCTGGAGAAGGTGAGGTCGGGGATCGTAACCCTTGTCGCCGGGGACAAGTTTGTGATCAAGGTGTCCCGGGACCTCACCAACCAGTACGATGCCAACCGCCTCAAGGCTTTCTTCGGAGGCAAGGGCGGCGGTCCGGCGCATCTGGTCACGGGCACCCTGAGCGGCGTGTCCGCGGACGAAGCCTTCCGGCAGCTCGACGAGGCGCTCAAAACCTGATGGCCAAGTTCAAGTTCCTGCGCAAGCGCAGCGATTACTACCGGCACTTCACCGTGCTCGACATCGGCACCGACCTGATCAAGGTCCTGGTCGTTCGCCGCGAGGGCCCGGACGGCGAGGTCCTCGGGGTCGGTCGCGAACCCCAGGCCCCGGCGGCGATGTCCGGCGGGGCGATCGCCGACCTCGAGGCCGTGATCCGGTGCTGCAACCGGGCCCTCGAGGCGGCCGAGGACATGGCGCGGACGGTGCCGGGCCAGGTCGTGGTCGGGATCGCCGGCGAGCTGATCAAGGGCTTCTCGTCGACGATCGCCTACCCGAGGGAGAACTCCAAGTCGCGCGTGCGCTCCGCCGAGATGTCGACGATGCTGCAGATGGTCCAGCGCCGCGCCCTCCGCGAGGCGCAGCACCTGCTGGAGATGGAGCGCAGCTACGGCCAGCTCGAGGCCCGGCTGGTGCACTCCGCGATCACGAACGTGCGCGTCGACGGCTACCCTGTCACCAACCCGGTCGGCTTCACGGGCAAGAACCTCGAGGTCACGGTCTTCAATACCTTCGCGCCGATGACCCATATCGACGCTGTGGAGACTGTGGTCCGCGAGCTCGACCTCGAGCTCGCCGCCGCGGTGGCCCAGCCCTACGCGCTGGCGCGCGCGTGTGCCAACGAGGAGATCTGGGCCGAGGGCGGAATCTTCGTCGACGTCGGCGGCGGCACGACCGACGTCGCGCTGATCCGCGACGGCGGGGTGGAGGGGACGCGCATGTTCAACCTCGGCGGCCGCGCCTTCACACGCCGTCTCGCGCTTGCCTTCGGCCTGAGCTACGAGGAGGCGGAAGCGCGCAAGCTGCGGCACTCGGAGGGTCTGCTTTCGGCTGACCAGCACCGCCAGGTGTCAGACCTGCTGAGCTCTGACGCCGAGGTGCTGCTCCAGGGCCTCGCGCTCAGCATCAAGGAGCTCTCGCGGGGCGAGCGCCTGCCGTCCAGCATCTATCTCTGCGGCGGAGGGAGCCTGCTCCCCGAGCTGACCCTCGAGATGGTGAAGAACAGCTGGGCGGCCGGGCTGCCGTTCCCGCGCGAGCCACGAGTCAGGCACCTGGTGCCGGCCGACGTGCGCAACCTGACCGACTCCACGGGGCAGCTCGCGAGCCCCCAGGACATAGCCCCGATGGGCCTCGCCAACCACGCCCTGCGAACTGAAGCGGAGGAGCGCGACACAGTGAACACCGTCATGAGACGGGTCCTAAGCGCTATAAAGGTTTGACCAGACCGCCAGGAGACCGATAGACGACATGGCAACGAACCCGATCTACGTCGAAACCGAGGAGGAGATTCCGGAGCTCGTCGAGCGCCTTCGTCGCTACCACGGCGAGGACACGATGCTCGTCCTGCCCATGCGTTCGCGCATCGGGCAGAGCCGCTTCAACTTCCAGCTGCTGCGCAACTACTCGGCCAGGCTGGGCAAACGTGTCACCGTCGTGTGCGACGACCCGGCTGTGCAGAAGATGGCCTCCGAGTCCGGGTTCCCGGTCTTCGGAGCCGTCGGGCCGGAGGGGCAGGGGATTCCGTCCGAGGCGGACCCGGCGCCGCCGGTCCGCAAGTGGTGGCAGCGCAAGCATGCAGCGGAGACGACGCACGTCGGGGTCGGCGCGCCGCGCAAGCTCCTCACCAAGACGGCGACCGAGATCAAGCCCGGACGCTTCCTGCTCTACGTCACCGCGATCACCTTGATCCTGGTCGGCTTCTTCGCCGCCGCGGTCTTCGTGCCGTCGGCGTCGGTGACGCTGGTTGCCCAGGCGCAGCCCTTCACGCAGAAGGATGTGGAGATCCAGGCCCAGCCCGGCAAACCGCCGATCAAGGTGCGCACGGTCTCGCTCTCGAAGTCGACCTCCCAGGGCTTCAAGGTGACGGGCTCGATCGAAGTCCCGCTCGCGCCCTCCACTGGGCAGGTCGTGTACAGCAACGACCTGAAGAGTTCCGCGTTCACCAATTCTCCTGGTTTGGTGTTCAAGTACGGCCAGCGCTTGATGAACAGCAACGGCATCGAATTTGCACAGACATCGCCTGACACAGTCGTCCCGTGGAATGGCGGCCAGAAGACGGTGAACGTAATCGCTGTGACGCCTGGATCGGTCGGCAACGTCGGAGACCACACGATCACGCGGATTGAGGATTGCTGTGGGCCTTTCGACCCGAACAAGATTCATGTCACGAACCCCCAGGCCACCGGCGGCGGCACCGATCCCTCGTCGACGCCCCAGATGACGGTTTCCGACTTCGACGCCGCGCGGGCGCAGCTCGAGCAGTCCCTGCACCAGACGATCGCGCAGGAGCTCGGCGCAGCGACCCAGCAGGGCGAGAAGCTGAGCGAGACCGTGATCTTCGGCCCGCCTCAGTTTTCGACCGACCACCAGCCGCAGGACAAGGTGCCCAGCTTCACCGGCACGATGACGGTGAGTGGCGAGGGCGACTACTACGTCGACGCCGAAGTCATCCAGGCGTTCAAGACGTACCTCGCGCAGCGGGTGCCCAACAACCAGCAGCTGCTCACCGAGAGCCCAATCCAGGTCCAGTACAGGTTGCTGAGCGCGGCCAAGGGCGGTTATCTCGTTTTCGTCGGCAGCGCGTCCGCGTACGTGGCGCCGAAGCTCGACGAGGCGAAGATTCGCGCCCAGATCGTGGGCCGGCCCGTGCAGCAGGCTCGCTTCTACCTCAGCACTCTGCCCATCCGCTCGGTGGCGATCAAAGAGTCGCCGTTGGCGCTGCCGCTCATGCCGCTGCTGGACCGGCGCATCGAGCTCCACTACGTGGTCGAGTCCAACGCGCCGTCCGCCGAGGCCGCGGCGCAGGGCACGCCAAGCCCTTCGCCCTCGCCCTCTCACTAGCGCCGTCTTCGTGAGGGTGCTCGCGGTCGACCTCGGGTCGAAGCGGGTTGGCCTGGCGGTCAGCGACCCGACCGGCACCATCGCGCAGCCCCTGGCGACGATCCCGGCCGAGCCGAGGGCGACCCTGGCGGAGCGGCTCGCGGACGTGGCCCGCGAGCGGGAGGCCACCAGGATCGTGGTCGGCCTGCCGCGCCGCATGGACGGCTCGTTCGGACCCGAGGCCAAGGCAGCTCGCGAGCTGGCTGAAGAGCTGCGCAAGGCATCGAGGCTCGCCGTCGAGCTGGTCGACGAGCGGCTGACGACGGTTGCCGCGGAGCGCTCGCTGCTCGCGGCCGGCATGCGCCGCGAAAAGCGACGCGCCAACATTGACCGCGTGGCCGCGGGGATTCTTCTTCAGTCACACCTCGACGCCAAGAAGCGGTGAGTGACGAAGTCACTCTCGTCGACGAGAGCGGCGTCGAGCGACGCTTTTCGCTGCACGACGCGTTCGACCTCGACGGTGTCGCCTACTACCTCGTCGAGGACGTCTCGGCGCCCGAGCAGGTGATGCTGCTGCGCGAATCCGACGCCGGCCTGGAGACTGTCGACGGCGAAGAGTTCAGCCGGGTCATGAAAGCGCTGGAAGAGGATCGCATCGAATGAGGCGCCTGATCGCTGTCGTCGTCATCCTCGCTCTGCTCGGTTTCGGCACGTCGAGAGCCATCGATTGGTGGAACTTCAACGTCAACACCCCGATGACGACGACCAGCCACAGCGTGTCGTTCCACATCGATCCGGGAGAGACGCCGACCCAGATCGGCAACGACCTCTACAACCTGCGGCTCATCCGCAGCACGATCGCCTTCGACTTGTACACGCGGCTGAACGACGCGGGTCCGAAGTTCCAGGCGGGCGCCTTCGTGCTCAACACCAACATGTCACTCAGCCAGATCGTGACCGCGCTCCAGCACGGGCGGCCGGATGAGAAGACCATCACTTTCCCGGAAGGCTTCCCGCTGTTCTACCAGGCGCAGAAGGTCGACCAGAAGAATCTCCGCCAGGTCACGGGCGCCGACTACCTGCGGGCCGCCAGGGATCCGGCGCTGGCCCAGAAGTACAGCTTCCTCCCGCAGGCTGCGAGCGGCGACTTCCCCTACGAGGGGTACCTGTTTCCAGACACCTACCTCGTCGACCCCACGGCGGGGTCAGCCGGGCTGGTGCGGGCCCAGCTCGATCAGTTCGACGTCGTCTTCGGCTCCGACTGGCGCGCGCAGATCGCCCAGGCCACGGCCGCGCGGCCCAAGGAGGACATGCGCACCATCGTCATCCTCGCGTCGATGGTCGACCGCGAGGCGAACAACAAGACGTCCACCGACCGGGGCAACGTTTGCAGCGTCTACTACAACCGCCTGCGCGAGGGCATGACCCTCGGCGTGGACGCCACGCTTCTCTACGCCCTGCACCGCCTGACCCCCGAGCCGACCGCGGCCGAGCTCGACCTCGACTCGCCCTACAACACGCGCAAGCACGCCGGCCTGCCGCCAGGGCCGATCAGCAACCCAGGCAAGGCGGCGCTGGCCGCGTGCATCAACCCGCCGACGACCAGCTTCCTGTTCTACTTCACCGACAAGCAGGGAATGACGCATTTCGAGACCAACGAGGCGGACTTCGAGGCCGACAAGCAGAAGTACGGACTGAGCGGCAGCTGACGAAGCGGGTCTTTCTGCTCGGCCACGGAATCGCTTACTCCTCCAGCCCGGCGATGCACGCCGCCGCCTTTAGCGCCCTCGGCCTCGACTGGACGTATGAGCTGCTGGACGTCGAGCGGCGAGAGCTCGGCGCCACGCTCGAGCGGCTGCGGGCGCCGGACGTCGGCGGCGCCAACGTCACCATCCCCCACAAGCAGGCCGTGATGGAGCACCTCCAGACCATCGCGGACGACGCGCTGCGCGCCCGCGCGGTCAACACCATCGTCAACGAGGACGGCCGCCTCGCCGGCTACAACACCGACATCGCCGCCATCCGCGCCTCGGTCGAGCAGGTGGGCGTCCAGCCGCAGGGCGCCAACGTGGTGATCTTCGGCGCCGGCGGCGCGGCACGTGCCACCGCCCAGGCTCTGCCCGGCGCGCACCTGACGTTCGTGTGCCGGCACCCGGATGAGGCGGACGTGCCTGGCCGGATCGTGGCCTGGAGCGATCCCTTGGTCGCCTCGCTGGCGCGCTCCGCCGACCTGCTCGTCAACGCCACGCCGCTGGGCCGTCGCGACGAGATGCCGCTGCGCCCGGCTGCGCTTCCACAGCGGGGCGCCGTGATCGACCTCGTCTACGTGACCGGCGGCACGCCTCTGGTGCGCAAAGCCCGCTCGCTAGGCCTTCGCACGGCCGACGGCTGGGGCATCCTCCTGTCCCAGGGCGCGGTCGCGTTCGAGCTGTGGACGGGAAAATCCGCCCCCCTCGAGGCTATGCGACAAACTCTGCAACCGTGACCCAGGTACTGACCGTGATCCTGTGGGCGGTGGTCGGCGCCGCCGGCGGCTGGCTGGTCCGTTGGGGTTCTTTGAAGCTGGCGCGGCTGGAAGGCCTGGAGTCGGGCAGCAGGCCCTGGCAGGTCTACGGGCCGCCGATCCTGGCGGCGATTGCGTTCGCGGTCTACGCGTTCGAGATCGCGTCCCTGCCGGTCCTGGTGGTGCGCAGCATCTTCGTCCTGATCCTGGTCCAGGTGATCTTCTTCGACTTCGAGCACCACCTGATCCTCGACCGCGTCATGTTTCCTTCGATGGGCCTGGCGCTGGTCGCGGCGCTGGTCGGCAGGCCGTGGTGGGCGGGGGGACTTTTCTTCAACCGGCCGCTGGTGGACGGCACGCCGCTCTTCGACGCGCTTGCGATGGGCGTCGCGGCCGGCTTGCTGTTCCTGATCATCGCCTTGGTGGGCGCGGCGATCTTCAAGTCGGAGGCCATGGGCTTCGGCGACGTCAAGCTCGCGTTCTTCATCGGCCTCCTCCTCGGCTGGCCCTACACGTTCACCGCCCTCTTCTACGGAGTCGTGCTGGCCGCGGTTGGCGCGGTCGTCTTCATCGTCTCCCACCGCTCGATGAAAGGCACGATCGCCTACGGTCCCTACCTGGCGCTGGGGACGATGCTGCTGCTTCTCCAGTTGCCGTAAGTGGGGCACAATACGCGGCCATGAGCAAGCTCCTCCCCGGCGAAAACCTCGTCCTTAAAGACCATCCCCACTGGATCACCGTCGTCAAGAGCCTGGTGGTGCCGGTGGTCCTGCTCGTCGCCGTCCTCGTCGCCGACCTCACCGTGCTCGGCCCGGAGTGGTACTACGTGCCGAAGCTGCGCACCTTCCTGACGCTCGGCGTGGTGGCGCTTGCGCTCCTGTGGGCCATCGTCGTCTGGATCCGCTGGCGGTCGGTGACCTACACCCTGACCGACCAGCGCATCACGATCCAGTCCGGGGTTTTCAGCCGCCAGGAGAAGATCATCCCGATCGACCGCGTCCAGGACTGCACGACGCGGCAGTCACTGCTCGGCCGGATCATCGGCTACGGGCGCGTCGAGGTCGACGCCGCCGGCGCCCAGGGCGCGGAGATACTCGACCACCTGCCCCAGCCTGGCGACTTCCGCGATCAGGTCTTCGTCCAGTCGGAGAAGCGCCGCGGCGGAGCGCAGGTGCCCGCGTCCGCGCCGGTGCCGGCGAATACCAGCGGCGTCTGAGCCTAGCCGCCGGCCGCTCGCCCTGCTCGGCTTCATGGGGTCGGGCAAGACGCTCGTCGGCGCTCTCGTCGCCGAGCGAGCGCACGCTCCGTTTGCGGACCTCGACCTGATGGTCGAGGACAAGGCCGGGATGCCGGTGGCGGACATCTTCGCCACCCACAACGAGGCCGCGTTCCGAGCCCTGGAGAAGGAGCTGCTGCCGGTGGCGCTCCAGCCCGGCACGGTGGTCGCCCTCGGGGGCGGGGTCGTGATGGACGACGATAACTGGGCATTGATCTCGAAGCGCGCGGTGACCGTGTACCTCGATGCGTCCTTCCCGACGCTGTGGGACAGGATCGGCCACCTGCCCGGGCGGCCGCTGATCGCGAGGCGGTCCCGGGAGGAGGTGGAGGCGATGTTCGAGAGCCGGCGTCCGCGCTACGAGCAGGCCGCGCATCGCGTCGACGCCGGCCGAGACGCGAGCGCGGTCGCCGCGGATGTGATGAAGCATTGGTCCGACTGATCCTCGACTCGGCGGCCGGCGGTTACCCCGTCCTCATCGGCTCCAACCTGCACCGCGAGCTCCGGAACGTCGTCACGAGGCTGGACCCGACCGGCGCGGCGATCGTCACCGACGCCAACGTGCGCCCGTGGGCGCAGCGCGTGGCCAAGGCGATCAAGCGAGCCGGGTTGAAGACCGCGATCCATGTCCTGCCCGAAGGCGAGCGGTCCAAGTCGATGGCCGAGCTGGAGCGGATCCTGACGTTTCTCGAGCGCCAGCGAATCGACCGCGGTGGCTGCGTGATCGCCGTCGGCGGCGGCACGGTGGGAGACGTGGCCGGGCTCGCAGCGGCGATGTGGCAGCGCGGGGTCCGGCTGGTCGCGGTGCCGACGACGCTGCTGGCGATGGTGGACTCGAGCATCGGCGGCAAGACAGGCGTCAACGGCCGGCGCTCCAAGAACGCGATCGGGGCGTTCTGGCAGCCATCCGCGGTCGTGTCCGACCTCGCGGCCATCGAGACGCTGCCCACCGCGAGCTACCGGGACGCGTTCGCCGAGGTTGTAAAGTACGCCGTCGCCATGGACCGAGGGTTGTTCGACCTGCTGCAGCGCAACGCGCCCCGGCTTGTCGACCGCGACGCCTCGATGCTCGAGCGGGTCGTCTTCCGCTGCGTGGCGGCGAAGGCGCTGGTGGTGGCCAAGGACGAGCGTGACCGCGGACCGCGGGCGATCCTCAATTACGGCCACACCGCCGGCCACGCGCTGGAGGCGGCGACCGGGTTTCGGGTCAGCCATGGGCGCGCGGTCGCGTTCGGCATGCGGGTGTCGGCCAGGATCGCGCTGGCGATGGACCTGTGCAGCAAACGCCTGGTGGAAGTGCAGGACGAGCTCCTCGACGGCTTCGGCCTGCCGGACCGTCCGCCCAGCGCCGACCCTGACAGGGTCCTGGCCGCGATCGCGCTCGACAAGAAGGCGCGCCGGGGCAAGGTCGCATGGGTCATGCCACGCCGCATCGGCCACGCCGAGATCGGCCACGCGGTTCCGGGCGCCCTCGTGCGACGCGTGGTGACGAGGTCGCTGGCGTGAGCGGGCGCGTCGTAGTCGTCCACGGCCCCAACCTCAACCTGCTCGGCCGGCGCGAACCCGAGATCTACGGCACGCGCTCGCTCGACGACCTGAACAAGACCGTTGAGGCAAAGGCGAAGCAGCTCGGCTGGGACGTGAGCCTCTACCAGAGCAACCACGAGGGCGAGATCATCGATTTTCTCCAGCAGCAGGGCCCCGGCTCGGTGGGGATCGTCATCAACCCCGGCGCGCTCTCTCACTACTCCCTTGCGCTCTACGATTGCCTGCAGGCGCTCGCGCTCCCGGTCGTGGAGGTCCACCTGTCGAACATCCACGCGCGCGAGGAGTTCCGCTCCCGCAGCGTCACCGCGCGCGCCGCCCGAGGCGTGATCACCGGTCTTGGTTTCGCGGGATATGAGCTTGCCCTGGAGTACCTGTCAACACTGAAGTGATCTCCACCAACGACTTTCGCAACGGAACGATGTTCGAGATGGACGGCCAGCTGCTGTCCATCGTCAGCGTCGAGCACATCAAGCTCGCCCGCGCCGGCGCGGTGATCAAGGCCAAGCTGCGCAACGTGCTCACGGGCTCGATCTTCGAGCAGAGCTTTCGCAGCGGGGACAAGTACCGGGCGGTGCGCATCGACAGCACCGAGGCGACGTACCTCTACTCGGACGGGACGCACCACCACTTCATGGACAGCAAGACCTATGACCAGGTGGCGGTCGACGAGGACATGCTCGAGGGCGTGCTGCCGCTGCTCAAGGAAGGAAGCACGGTCTTTCTCCAGCGCTACCACGACAGGTTGATCGGGGTCGAGCTGCCGATCAACGTGAACCTGAAGGTGGTGTCGACCGACCCGGGGTTCAAGGGCGACACGGTGTCGGGCGCCACGAAGCCGGCCAAGCTGGAGACGGGGGCGACGATCCAGGTGCCGCTGTTCATCCACTCTGGAGACGTGATCCGGGTGGACACGCGGGATCAAACCTACGTCGAACGTGCATAGGCTTCTTTCTTGCCCCTCACCCCTTACCCCTCTCCCCTGGAGTGGAGAGGGGACATGCCTCTCGCCCTGGACACGCCGGCTCGAAGGCGTAGGATCAGGCGGATCATGAGTGAGAACGGCTCGTTGGGGGCGGTCCGTGTGGCCAACGAGGTGATCGCGAGCATCGCCGCGCTGGCCGCGTGCGAAGTCGAAGGCGTGGAGGGGATGGACGAGGCCGCGGCTCGCCACTTTGGCGACTGGGTGCGGCGCCAGGCAGCCCACCGCGGGGTGCGCGTGCACATCGAGGGCGATCGCTCCATCCACCTCGAGGTCTTCATCACCGTCGACTCGGAGGCCAGGCTGGCGGACGTGGCCGCGGCGGTCCAGGCAAACGTCGTCGAGGCGACCGAGCGCATGCTGGGTCTGGAGGTCGGCGAGGTCAACGTCTTCGTCTCGAGCGTCGCCTTCGCCACGTAGGTCAGGTGGCGGGTAAGCGCCACCAGGCGCGCGAGCTCGCGCTCAAGGTCCTCTTCCAGCTCGAAGGCACCGGTGACGAAGCGGAGGAGGTTCTGCGCTATCACGCGGCCGAGGGGGCGGCCCCCGAGGACGTGACCAAGTTCGCGCGCGAGCTCGTCGACGGCGTGATCGCGAACCGCGAGCGGCTGGACGAGATCCTCAGCGCGACCTCTGAGCACTGGCGCCTCGACCAGATGGCGAAGGTCGACCGCATCATCCTGCGCATCGCCGTGTACGAGATCGCGATCGACCGCAAGGTGCCGACCAAGGCCGCGATCAACGAGTCCATCGAGCTCGCCAAGACCTTCTCGGGCGATGACGCGGGTAGGTTCGTCAACGGCGTCCTTGGACGCGTGGCCGCCACGGCGAGTTGAGCGGGCGTGAGTTCGACGTCATCCTGGCCGAGCTGGAGAAGACGATCGCCGTCCTGGCCGAGGGCTCGTCGCCGCTCGAGGAGCTCGTGGCCGCGCACCAACGCGCATCCAGGCTCCTGGCTGAAGCCCAGGCCAGGCTCGCCGAACTGAAGGCGCGGGCGGACGAAACCGCACAATTGCTGACGGATTGAGATTCCTCCTGGCGCCGCTCGTCGCCTGGGCGATCGCCCAGGCGGCCAAGCTGACGCTGACGTCGGTCCGGCAGCGGCGCCTCAACCTCCGAGTCCTGGCCCAGACCGGCGGCATGCCCAGCAGCCACAGCGCGATCGTGATGGGCCTGACCACGGCGGTCGGTAAATATGCGGGCCTGGGTTCCGCCGCGTTCGCGATCGCCCTTATCTTCACGTTCGTGGTCATGTACGACGCGGCCGGCCTGCGCCGGGCGGCGGGGCGCCAGGCCGAGGTCCTGAACCGCCTCGTCGAGGACCTGGTGCATATGCGCGGGGTGCAGGAGGCGCACCTGCGCGAGCTGCTCGGACACACCCCGATGGAGGTGCTGGCCGGCGCCGTCATCGGGCTCGCGGTGGGATTGATCCTCTGAGGCTCGACGTACTCGTCGCCAAGAGCGGTCTCGCCGAGTCTCGGGCGCGCGCGCAGGCGCTGATCCTGGCGGGCAAGGTCCGCGTCGGAGGCGAGACGGTTCGCGCCCCCTCGCGCAGCGTCAGCGAGGACGCTGCCATCGCCGTCGAGTCCGAGCCTTCGTACGCGAGCCGCGGCGCGCTGAAGATCGCCCCGGCGCTGGACCGGTTCGGCGTCGACCCGACCGGGCGCGTGTGCGCCGACATCGGCGCTTCGACGGGCGGCTTCACCGACGTCCTGCTGCGGCGGGGTGCGGCCAGGGTCTATGCCCTCGACGTGGGTCGCGGGCTCCTGCACTGGCGCCTGCGCCAGGACCCGCGAGTGGTCGTGATCGAGCGCGTCAACGCGCGCGACCTGGAGTCGTTCCCCGAGGCGGTGAGCCTCGTCGTCGTCGACGTGTCCTTCATCAGCCTGGAGAAGGTGCTGCCGGCGATCCGTCGCGCGGCCTCGGCGGCGGAGGTGGTGGCCCTGTTCAAGCCGCAGTTCGAAGTCGGACGCGCGGAGGTGGGGAAGGGAGGAATCGTGCGCAGCACCGTCGCGGTCGACGCGGCGCTCGCGCGGTTCCGCGATTGGTGCGCGGCGAACGGTTACGAGGTGAGGGCAGCCGCCGCGTCCGAGGTCGCGGGCGCCGAGGGGAACCGCGAGATCTTCGTCCACCTCGCGCCGGCCAAGCCATGAAGGTCTACGTTGTCCACGCGCCAGGCGCCGACGAGAGCGACGTGGCGCATGCGGTCGAAAGACTCGAGCACCTGGGCGTCGAGGCGGCCGAGATGCACCGCGACGCCGACACCCGGCTCGCGGGAGCCGACCTCGTGCTCACGCTCGGAGGTGACGGCACCTTCCTCGGCGGGGCCCGCCTCGCCGCGCCGCATGGCATCCCGATCCTCGGGGTGAACCTCGGCCGCCTGGGATTTCTCACCGAGCTGGAGCGCGATCACCTGGAGGACGGCCTCCGCCGTTTCGTAGCCGGCGACTACCGCATCGAGGAGCGGACCATGCTCCAGGTCACGCTGATGCAGGCCGGCCGCACGCTCGTCCAGGCCATCGGGCTCAACGAGGTCGTCGTCGATCACTCCGGGGAGGCGCGTCTGCTGCGCCTGGAGATCGACGTGGCAGGCCAGGCGGTGGGGGTGATCGACGCCGACGGCGCAATCGTCGCCACCGCCACCGGGTCCACGGCGTACGCGCTCGCGAGCGGCGGGCCGATCCTCGAGCCGACGCTGCGCGATCTCGTCCTGGTGCCGATGAGCCCGTTCGCGCTCACGGTGCGGCCGATCGTGTTCGCGCCTGGCCAGGACGTGACGCTCAAGGTTGTCCGCGGCCCCGCGGAGATGCGCGTCGACGGCGACCGGCAAGGCGTCGACGTCGCCACCGGCGACGTGATCCGCTGCGGCGCGCACGAGCGGCTCCTGAAGGTCGTGCGGTTCAGCTCGCCGGAGAGCTTCTACCAGCGGCTTGGAGACAAGCTCGGGTGGGGCCGGCCCCTGGTGCCGAAGAAGTAGGGCGTGCTCAGGGAGCTCAAAGTCCGCGACCTCGCCCTGGTCGCGGAGGCGACGGTCCGCTTCGGCCCGGGGTTGAACCTGCTCACCGGCGAGACCGGAAGCGGCAAGTCGCTGATCATCGATGCGCTGAGCTTCGCCCTCGGCGCCCGCGGCGGCACCGACCAGGTCCGGCATGGCGCCGAGCGGGCAAGGGTCGAGGCGACGTTCGATGCCGTCGCCCTGCAGCGGGAGCTGGGCAGGCGCTCGACCGCGCGCATCGACGGGCGCGCCGCGACGCCGTCGCAGCTGCGCGAGCTGGGCGCGAAGCTGGTCGCGACTCACGGCCAGCTCGAACACCATGCGCTGCTCGACAGCGACACCCAGACCGAATTGCTCGACGCCTACGCGGGCGCGCTCGACGCACGCGCGGCCGTGGCCACCGCGCACGCCGCATGGCTCGCATCCGTGGCTGCATTTCGGGACATCGAGCAGATGCGCTCGCGCGGCGCGCGCGAGCAGGAGTACCTCCGCTGGCAGCTGGAGGAGCTGCGCCGTGCCGATCCGCATCCTGGGGAGGACGAGGCCCTGGCCGCCGAGCGCGTGGCGACGCGCCACGCGGCCCGCCTGGGCGAGCTCGGGCAGGAGGCCGTCGACGCGCTGCGGGAGGAGGGCGTTGCGCGAGCGGCGGCGGCGCTGAGCGCGGCCACGGGACTGGACCCGCGCCTGTCCGACCAGGCCTCGCGCCTGCAGGCGCTGGCCGAAGAGTCGTCCGAGGTCGCCGCCGAGTTGAGGCGCTACGTCGAGGTCCTGGACGCCGACCCGGCGCGGCTGGAAACCATCGAGTCGCGGCTCGCCGAGCTCGAGGCGATCAAGCGCAAGCACGGCGGCTCGATCGAGGCTGCGCTCCAGGAGCGGCAGCGCCTCGAGATGCAGCTGGGCGCGACCGAAGATCTCGAGTCGGCGCTGGCGGCGGCGGAGGCGGAGAGGACGAGACGGCGCGGCGACCTCGAGGCGGCGGCGTCCAGGCTTGCGAAGGCCCGGGTTGGCGCCGCGCGACGCATGGAGAGCGCAGTGGCCGCCGAGCTCGAGGGCCTTCGCCTCGAGGGCGCCCGCTTCGAGGTCGCGCTGCGGTCGCTCTCCGAGATCGCGCCTTCGGGCGGTGAGGCCGCCGAGATGATGTTCTCCGCCAACCCGGGCGAGCCGCTCGCGCCGCTCGCCAGGGTCGCGTCCGGGGGCGAGCTCGCTCGCGTCATGCTCGCCATCAAGACGGTCGGTGCCGACGCGGACCGGATGCCGACGCTGGTGTTCGACGAGGTCGACGCCGGGATCGGCGGCGAAGCGGCGATCCAGGTCGGGCTCCGGCTCAAGGCTCTCGGCGCCCGCCACCAGGTGCTGGTGGTCACGCACCTGGCCCAGATCGCGTCCTTCGCCGACCACCACCTCGTGGTCGAGAAGGCGCCCGGGCGCGACGGGCGCAACGTCGTCACCGTGCGCGAGCTGTCGAGCGAAGGCGAGAAGGCGGCGGAGCTCGCACGGATGATGAGCGGTGGCGTGACCGCGAAGGCTGTGGCCCGCGCCCAGGAGCTGCTGGAAGAGGCGCGGCGGTAGCGGTTAAAGTTCCGGGTCGAATGGAAACGGCGCCGAGCCGCCTCCCGGTCAGCACACCGGTCTTCGAAGGGCCCCTGGAGCTTCTCTTGGCTCTGGTCGAGCGCGAGGAGGTCGACATCTTCAAGGTCTCGCTCGCGAAGGTGACGGACGCCTACCTCGCCGAGGTCGCGGCGCGCGAGGTCGCGGACCCGAAGGAGATGGCCGAGTTCCTCTGGATGGCGGCCCGCATGCTTCTGCTCAAGTCGGTCCGGCTCTTGCCGGGCGAGACACCGACCGATGAGGAGACGGAGCTGCTCGGCTGGGAGGACGAGGTCAGGCAGCGGCTCGAGGAGTACCGGGCGTACAAGGAGATCGCGGGCGAGCTGTTGGAGCGCGCGCAGCAGGAGACCTTCGCGTTTCCTCCGCCGGCCCGGCCCGTCGAAGCGGGTGGCCAGGAGGAGCCGCTGGACGTCGACTTTCTCGTCGAGGCTTTCAACCGCGTGCTGGCCCGCATCCCGCCACGACCCCTGGTCGTCACCGGCCGGACGTGGACGCTGCAGGAGAAGCTCGACGTCATCACCGGCCGGCTGCGCGAGGGACCCATCGAGCTGGTGGAGCTGATCCTCGAATCAGAGGACCGCCTCGAGGCTGTGGTCACGTTCGTCGCCCTGCTCGAGCTGGTCCGCCGCTCGCTCGTGCGCGTGAAGCAGAAGGAACGCTTCGGCCCGATCCACGTCGAGATGCGCGAGCCCGCCGGATGACGACCGACGTCGTCGCGGCGCTCGAGGCGATCCTGTTCAGCTCGAACCGGCCGCTGAAGGTACGCGAGCTGCAGCAGGCGACCGATGCCGACCGCAACAGCGTCGAGGGCGCGCTGGAGAAGCTGCGCGAGAGCCTCGACGGTCGCGGCGTGATGCTCATGCGCCACCACGACGAGGTCCACCTGGCGACGCGGCCGGAGTACGCGGGCGCGGTGCGGCGCGCGCTGCGTCCCGAGGTGTCGGGCAGGCTGTCACAGGCGGCTTACGAGACGCTGGCGATCGTCGCCTACCAACAGCCGGTTTCGCGCGCGAGGGTCGAGGAGGTGCGCGGTGTCAACTGCGAGAGCGTGCTGGGCAACCTCGAGCTGCGCGACCTGATCGTCGAGGTGGGGCGCGGGTCGGGGCCCGGCCAGCCCAAGCTCTACGGGACGACGATGCGCTTTCTCCAGGTGATGGGCCTCGAGTCGCTCGACCACCTGCCGACCCCGAGCGAAGGCGCGGAGCTCGTCGAACGGGCGAGAGGTTAAACCGATACCTGGCGCGGTCCGGCGTGGCGAGCCGCCGCGCCGCCGACGAGCTGATCACCTCGGGTTCGGTTCTCGTCAACGGACGGCGACCGCCCGCCTCGGGTGCGCTCATCGACCCCGACGCCGACATAGTCACCGTTGACGGACGGCGCGTCAGGCCGCCTACTACGCATCGCTACGTGATGCTCAACAAGCCGCTCGGCGTCATCTCCACGGCAAGAGACGAGGCCGACCGCAAGACGGTGCTCGACGTCCTGGGCGAACAAGGGCAGCGCGGACATCGCCTCTTTCCCGTGGGCCGCCTTGACGGCGACACGACAGGCCTGCTCCTGCTCACCGACGACGGCGGCCTGTCCTACCGGCTGACCCATCCGCGGTACAAGGTCGCGAAGGAGTACGTGGTCAGGGTCGCGGGCGTGCTCGACGCGCGCGCGCTGGATCGCCTGCGCCGCGGCGTGAGGCTCGACGACGGCATGACCGCGCCGGCCGAGGTCGATGTGATCCGGGCCGCCGGCCGGGACCGCGACTCGGGCCGCACGACGCTGCGAGTCGTCATCCACGAGGGCCGCCACCGGCAGGTGCGGCGCATGCTCCAGGCGGTCGGCCAAAGGGTCGCCGCGTTGGAGAGGAGCGGCTTTGGGCCTCTGCGGATGGGCCGGCTGCGGAGAGGCGAGTGGCGAGTGCTCACCCCGCGGGAGGTTGCGGCGCTGGGTCGGGCCACGGGGCTCGAGCGGTGATCATCGCGATCGACGGCGGGGTGGCCTCGGGCAAGTCGGCGGTCGGCAGGCGCGTCGCGCAAAAGCTGGGCCTTCCGTTCATCGACAGCGGCCTGATGTACCGCGCCATCACGCGCCTTGCCGCCCAGCGCGGCATCGACCCCCACGACAGCTCAGCGGTCACGGCGCTGGCGGAGGCCACGGAGATCCGCATCGACGGCGAGCGCGTGTGGGCGGACGGCGTCGAGCTGACAGAGGGTATCTACGACGCCGACTACGCGGATGCGCTGCCGGTCGTCTCGGCGATCCCCGGTGTGCGCCACGAGCTGGTCGAGCGACAACGCAAGATGGCGCGGGCGGGTGGGGTCATGGCCGGCCGCGACATCGGGACCGTGGTCTTTCCCGACGCCGACTACAAGTTCTTCCTCGTCGCCAGCCTGGACGAGAAGGTGCGGCGGCGGGCCGCGCAGTACGAGAGGCGCGGCGAGCAGGCCGACGAAGAGGCGATGCGCAAGGAGGTCGAGCTGCGCGACCGCGTCGACACGAACCGTCCAGTCGCGCCGCTGCGACCCGCGCCCGACGCCATGATCATCGACACCGACAACCTGGAGCTCGACGAGGTCGTCGAGCGCATCGTGAGCCGCGTCCGCTCGTGATGTACGCGTTCCTGCGCTGGGTGATGCGCACCCTCACGCGCGTCTACCTGGTCGGTCTGTTCCGCGTCGAGGGTATGGAGAACGTGCCGCGCACCGGTGCCATGATCGTCTGCCCGAACCACTTCGGCACACTCGACCCCCCGATGGTGCCCGCGTTTCTCCCGCGTGGGGACACGTGGAACATGGCCAAGTCCGAGTACTTCAAGAAGGCGTGGATGCGGTGGCTCTTCACCGCCTACCGGGCGTTTCCCGTGGTCCGTCACACCGCCGACAGGGTGGCGCTGCGCCGTTCCTTCGACCTCTTGAAGGCCGGGCAGGTCCTGATCATGTATCCGGAGGGGACACGCGTCGAAGCCGGGGTCCTCTCCAAACCTGAGCCAGGCGCGGGCTTCATCGCCCAGAAGGCCGACTGCCCGGTGCTGCCGGTGGCCGTGACCGGCACCCGCGAGTGCCTGCCCAAGGGCAAGCTCTGGCCGCGTCGGGTGCCCGTCACGGTTCGGTTCGGCAAGCCGTTCATGGTCCGCCAGCGGCGTGCCAGCGGCGACCGCGTCTCGCACGAGGAGGCGGCCGACGCGATCATGCTGAAGATCGCCGAGCTGCTGCCGGCGGACAAACGGGGCGCGTACAGCGACCTGGATTCGCTGCGCGCTCGGTTGAGCGGAGTGATCAAAGCGCTCTGAACTCGGCGGGCCTTATCGGATAGTCGCGACTAACGGTCATTCCCGCGACCGAAATGAAGCGATAGTCGCGACTAACGCGCATTCCCGCGACCCAAATGAGGGGATAGTCCGGACTAACGGGCATTCCCGCGCTATCGGCAGGGTTTCCCCTGCGACTGAACTAGCCGATCGCCGGTCGGGCCCAGTCGTCCTCGACGAGGCTTCCGAGCGCGGGGTTGAAGCAGGCGTCGAACGCCTCCTTCAGGGTCTGCGGAGTGAGACGCGGCGGCTGCTGCCGGTAGTTCGCCAGGTCGACCAGGCGCGCCACCAGCGCGCGCGGGTGCGAGCCGCGAAGCGGCTTTTTGCCGTAGAGGTTGTTGAGCAGATACCCGACGGCCTTCTCATCCCAGGGCACGCCCTGGCGGTCGCACTCGTAGCGGAGGATGCGGCCGAAGGCCTCCGGCGACGGGTTGCCGACGCCGATCTTGTACGCCATGCGGCGGAGGAAGGCCTCGTCGACGAGCTCGGTCGGGGACAGGTTCGTGGAGAAGACGACCTGGCACAGGAAGGGCAGCTCGATCTTGCGCCCGGATGCCGAGAGGTCGATGTAGTCGATCTTCTTCTCCATCGGCACGATGAATCGGTTCAGGAGGCGCATCGGGGGAACCTCCTGGCGGCCGAAGTCGTCGATCACCAGCACACCGGCGTTCGCCTTCCACTGCAGGGGCGCCTCGTAGTAGCGGTTCTGCGGGTCGTAGGTGAGGTCGAGCTGCTGAAGCTTGAGCTCACCGCCCGCGGTCACCACCGGGCGCTCGACCTTGACCAGCCGGCGGTCCACAGGCTGGTCTCCGTCGGCGCGCTTGTGGTAGACGGGGTCGATGACGCGGACGATCTCGTCGCCGATCGCGACCGCGTGCGGGATCTCGATCGGGGCGCCCATCAGCAGCGCCATGCGCTCGGTGATGGTGCTCTTGCCGTTGCCCGGGGCGCCGAAGATGAACAGCGAGGCCCGCGACACCATGGCGCCGCCGATCTGGTCGATGACGTGCTGCTCGAGCTCGAGCTCGCCGAGCGCTTTCTTCAGCTGGGCGTCGGTGACCGGCGACTTGCCGGTGACCTGGGAGCGGATCAAGTCGAGGTAGTCCTCGAAGCTGATCGGGCAGGGGCCCAGGTATCGCGTCTGCACGGTAGACATCTCCGCGGCTCGGGCGCGGCCGGCGACGGAGATCGCGTAGTTCATCTTCACCGGGTAGGGGCGGCCCTCGAGGGTCGGGTCGTTGGACACGCCCCGGGTGTCCATGAGCTGGTTCTTCTCGAACTCGTCGATCAGGATCGAGAACGTTTCGAACGGAAGGCCCAGGCGCTGCTCGAGAGCGGAGCCGGTCAGCTGGTCGGCGAAGGCCAGGGTGCGGAGGAGCAGGCTGGCGACGAGGTCGCGGCGGACGTGCAGGTCTTCGAGCCGCTTGGGGGTATCGATCGTCCCGGTTACCATCGGGCCGACATATTACATTTCGGGCGCTCGCCATTTCGGGCATTACCACGTCGCTTTGGCGGCCGGCCGTCGAGCGGTTACTAGAATCGGGAAAACACCTTGCCGGAATACGTAGCCCTGGACCTAGAGACGACCGGTCTGGATCCGGCCCGAGACAGAGTCATCGAGATCGGCGCCGTCGCCTTCACCCCTGATCAGGTCACCTCGACACTGGAGCAGCTGGTCGACCCTGGCCGCGCCGTCCCCGACACCGTCCTCCGCCTTACCGGCATCAAGCAGGAGGACCTGCGGGGAGCGGCCCGGCCCGAGGACGCCCTCCGCGACCTGAGCGACTTCCTACGCGGCCGCCAGCCCGTCGGCCATGGCGCCCGCCTGGACGTCGAGTTTCTCGAGACCGCCGGCCTGTGGGACCGGTCGGTCCAGATCCTTGACACCCTGGACATCGCCCGCATCCTGCTCCCGGCCGCGGGCAGCCACAGCCTGCCTCTGCTGTCGTCCGAGATGGGGTTCAGCCAGCCCCGGCCGCACCGGGCGCTGGACGACGCCGACGCCACCCGCCAGCTCCTGCTCCGCCTGCGCGAGGAGGCGCTGGCCCTGGACGAAGGGCTCAAGGAGGCGATGCTGGCTCTGGTCGCACCGTACACCTGGCCGGTGGCGCTCTTTTTCGCCGAGGCCCTGACCGCCTCCAACCCGAACCCCGAGCCGGCTGCCGCCGTCCGCGTCGAGTCGGCGGGCCGCGGACGCTCGGCGGAGAGGCCGCCCCAGGACGCCGCAGCGCTCGCCGGCCTGCTCGGCCCAGAGGGACCGCTGGCCGACCTGCTGCCCGGCTACGAGCACCGCGAGTCGCAGCTGCAGATGCTGCTCGCCGTGGCCCAGATCCAGGCCCGCGGAGGAATGCTGGTGGTCGAGGCCGGCACCGGGACGGGGAAGAGCCTCGCCTACCTGGTCCCATCCCTGGCGCGGGCGGTCGGCCACCGCGAGCGCGTCATCGTCTCCACCAACACCCACACGTTGCAGGAGCAGCTCATGGGCAAGGACCTGCCCGGCCTGCGCGAGTGGCTGCCCTGGGACTTCAAAGCCTGCCTTCTGAAAGGCCGGTCGAACTACATCTCGCTCCGGCGCTGGCGGCGGTATCTGGTCGAGCCGTGCCGGGACGCCGAGGAGCTGATGTTCAAGCTCAAGCTCCTCACCTGGCTCCACACCACGGAGAGCGGCGACCGCTCCGAGCTCCGCCTGTACGGCCGGGAGGAGGTCTGGTGGACGAACGTGGCCAGCGACCCCCTCGACTGCGTGGGCATCAACTGCACCAAGGAGGACTGCTACGTCCACCGCGCCCGCGCCGAGGCGGAGACCGCCGACCTGGTGGTGATCAATCACGCGCTCCTGCTTGCGGATGCGGAGGTAGGCGGCGGCCTGCTGCCCGAGTATGACCACCTGGTCATCGACGAGGCGCACCACCTCGAGGAGGCGGCGACCCGCGGACTGCGCCAGGAGGTCGACGGGCCTGGCGTGGTCGCCCTGCTGGAGAGGTTGTCGGGCGGCCTCCTGGAGGACCTTCGCCGACAGCCACACCTTGGCGCTTCGGGCGACGCGTTCGCCGGCGCCGGGCCGCAGGCGGTCGCCGCGGCCGAGCGCGTGCGCGAGCTGTTCCGGATCGCCGACTGGTGGGTCGCGGCCCGGCTGGGCGAGGCAGAGAGGCGCGAGGAGTCGCTGCGCATCACGCCGGTCCTGCGGGACGACGAGGGTTGGGCCCAGATCCGGCTGGCAGGCGAGAACGCGGTGACAGCGCTCGCCGCCCTCGACGCGTCGCTGCGCAAGGGTGTCGGGGGCGTGCGCGAGTGGCTCGGCGGCGAGGAGCCCGACCAGGGGATCCGCGAGCTGGAGATGATCCGCGGCCGCCTCGAGGCGGCTCTGGCCGTGCTCGAGGAGGCGCTGGTCAAGCCAGACCACAACCGCGTCTACTGGTTCAGCCAGGTCTCGCGGGCGGAGAACCTCCTCCTGCGCGCGGCGCCCATCAACGTCGGCTCGCTGCTGAGGGCCCGCGTCTACGCCGAGCGCCGCTCGACCGTCTTCACCTCGGCGACGCTCGCCGTCGGCGGGACGTTCGACTACTTCAGCTCGCGGGTCGGCCTTGGGCCCGAGATCGAGGAGCTGATCCTGCCCTCACCGTTCGACTTCTATCACCAGGCGCTCGTGTGCCTGCCGACCGACACGCCGCTGCCCGAGGACGAGATGTTCGACGGCGCGGTCGAAGAGCTGATCGCCACGGTGGCTCGCCGCGCCGGCGGCCGCACGCTCGCCCTTTTCACCTCGCACCGCCAGCTGCGCGACGTCCACGCCGCCCTCAAGCAGCGCATCGACCTCGACGAGGTGTTGATCCTCGGCCAGGGCATCGACGGCCAGCGCCGTCAGCTGTTGAAGACGTTCGAGGAGGCGGACCGGCCGCTGCTCCTGGGAACGTCGACGTTCTGGGAAGGGATCGACATCCCGGGCGAGCGCCTGAGCTGCGTGATCGTGGTCCGGCTCCCGTTCCCGGTCCCGACCGACCCCGTCTACGCGGCGCGGGCCGAGCAGGTGCGCGACCCGTTCTCCCATCTCGCCCTGCCCCAGGCTGCGCTTCGCCTCAAGCAGGGGTTCGGGCGGCTGATCCGCCGCTCGACCGACCGCGGCGCGGTGGTCATCCTGGACAACCGCATCCTCGGCCGCGACTACGGCAAGGCGTTCCTCGACGTGCTCCCGCCGGCGTCGCGCTACGTCGGTCCGGCGGACCAGGTCGCGGATCGGGTCGGGGCCTGGCTCGAAGGAGCTTGAGCAAGCTCTACGTCGTGGCCACGCCGATCGGCAATCTCGAAGACTTGAGCTCCCGAGCCATCCGCGTCCTGAGCGAGGTGACCGCCATCGCCGCCGAGGACACGCGCGTCACCTCCCGGCTGCTGGCGCGCCACGGCCTGCGCAAACCGATGCTCAGCTACCGCGCTCCGGTCGAGAAGCGAAGCCTGCCGCGCGTGATGGAGGCGCTGCACGAAGGCGATGTCGCGCTCGTGAGCGATGCCGGCACGCCGACGCTGTCCGACCCGGGACAGGCGCTCGTGACGGCAGCGTGGGCGGCGGGGCACACGGTCGTGCCCGTCCCTGGCCCGAGCTCGGTCACCGCCGCCCTTTCGGTCGCGGGCTACGGCGGCCCAGGTTTCACGTTCCTCGGCTACCTTCCGCGCAAGCCGGGCGAGATGCGCCGGCTGCTGGGCTCGCTGCGCGAAGATCCACGACCGGCCGTTGCGTTCGAGTCGCCGTACCGGGTGAGACGCTCTCTGGCCCTGATCGCCGAGACGCTCCCCGAGCGCGGCCTCACGGTGACGCGGGAGCTGACCAAGGTGCACGAGGAGGTGCTGCGCGGCACCGCATCGGAGGTGCTGGCGGCCCTTGGTGACCGCGCTCGCGGCGAGTTTACCCTTGTCATCTCAGGTGGCTAGCCGCAGAAACGTCCTCGTCGCTCCCGCGTGGCCGTACGCGAACGGCCCGCGGCACATAGGCCATGTGGTCGGGTTCGCCGTGCCCGGCGACGTGATCGCGCGGTTCGAGCGTCTGCGCGGCTCGAAGGTGCTGATGGCGAGCGGGACGGACGAGCACGGCACGCCCATCACCTACGAGGCGGACAGATTGGGCATCGACCCCAAGACGTTCGTCGACCAGAACAGCGCGGTGATCGTCGACGACCTGGTCCGGTTGGGCATGAGCTACGACATCTTCACGCGCACGACCACCGCCAACCACTACACGGTCACGCAGGACCTCTTCCTCAAGCTCTACGAGAAGGGCTACCTCGTCAAGCGCAAGCAGATGGGCGCGTTCGACCCGACCACGGGCCGCACGCTGCCGGACCGCTATATCGAGGGCAAGTGCCCGATCTGCGGCTACACGGAGGCGCGCGGCGATCAGTGCGACAACTGCGGCAACCAGCTGGACCCCATCGACCTCATCAACCCGCACCAGCGCGGCAGCGACGCACCGGTGGAGTTTCGGGAGACGGAGCATTTCTTCTTCGACCTCCCCGCGCTGGGCGAGCAGCTCAAGCTGTGGATCGAGTCGCACGAGGACTGGCGGCCGAACGTGCGCAAATACTCTCTCGAGTTCGTGCGCAACCTGAAGCCGCGCGCGATCACGCGCGACCTCGACTGGGGGGTGCCGGTGCCGCTGCCGGGATGGGAGGACAACCCGAGCAAGAAGATCTACGTCTGGTTCGACGCGGTGATCGGCTACCTGTCGGCCTCGATCGAGTGGGCGGCGAACCAGGGCGAGCCCGAAGCCTGGAAGGAGTGGTGGGAGAACCCGGAATCGCGCCACTACTACACGATGGGCAAGGACAACATCACCTTTCACACGGTCATGTGGCCGGCGATCCTCATGGGCGCGGGCAAGCTGCACCTGCCGGACGAAATCGTCGCCAGCGAGTTCCTGCACATGGAGGGCCGCAAGTTCTCGACCAGCCGTGGCCAGGTGATCTACGTCAAGGACGTGCTCGACCGCTACGACCCGGACGCGCTGCGTTACTACCTGATGATCGCGGGGCCCGAGAACCAGGACACAGACTTCACCTGGAGCGAGTTCGTGCGCCGCAACAACGACGAGCTCGTGGCGACGTGGGGCAACCTCGTCCACCGCACGCTGGTCAACGCGCACCGCAACTTCGGGGCCGTCCCCAAACCGGGCGCGCTGACCGATCGCGACAAGGGTTTGCTCGAGGAGGTCGAGGCCGCTCTGGACTATGTCGCGCAGCAGCTCGAGCAGGCGCGGTTTCAGAACGCGCTGAAGCACGCGATGGCCACGGCGGCCAAGGTCAACGTCTACCTGGGCACCGAGCAGCCGTGGCACAGCATCAAGACCAACCGAGAGCTGGCCGGGACCGTGCTCTACGTCGCCCTGCGCTGCGTGGACAACCTGAAGACCATGCTCACACCCTTCCTGCCGTTCTCGTGCCAGCGTTTGCACGCGATGCTCGGCTACGAGGACGTGATCGCTCCCCAACCTGAGGTCAAAGACCTGGGGACGCATCGGGTCATCACGGGCGACTACGAGGCGATGGACCGCTGGAAGCCTTCGACGCTTGAGCCGGGACGCAACCTGCCCGCACCCGCTCCGCTGTTCAAGCGGCTC